>JAYZCA010000252.1:0-9449 GCA_036339235.1 Candidatus Latescibacterota bacterium
TGACCGTGCGCGAAGACCTGGACGGCAACGGCTGGACCGACGGGGCGGAGGACACCCATCGGCTCGACACCATTTTTGGCGCCGACGCCTTCAACTACGAGTGGACCCTGGTCAGTGCCCCGCTGAGAGACTTCATAGATCTCAAGACAGGCGGCAACGGTGTCATCGACGGACCTCTCGACGAAATCGTAGTCGTCATCTCCCAAGTGGAGGGCCCCAATCCGTCTACTCTCGTACTCGACCTGGATTTCATCGTTTTCTCAGGGGGCGGACCGGCATCACTCACCATGACAGCCGTCCTGGAGGAGGAGGGCCAGCCTCAGGCATACAGCCTCGGGCAGGCCTTCCCCAACCCGTCGAATTCCACGACGGTGATTCCCTTCCAGTTGGCCAACCCTGGACAGGTGCGGATCGAGTTGTTCGATGCGCTCGGGCAACGGGTGCGAGTCCTGGCGGCCGGCGATCGACCTGCCGGAGCGGGAAGGGTTTCGTTTGTGACCGACGGACTGGCGACGGGAAGCTACTTCTACCGGATGGAGGCGGGCGGCTTCCTCGGTGTGGGCAGGGTGCTACTGCTGCGCTGAGCGGCTCCTGAAGCCGATCAGCTGGTAGGCGCCGTCGCTTTCGTTGACAAACATCGGTTGCCTCATGCGCCCTGCCATCGCGTCAGGAGGTACGGATTGACCCGGTGATTGTACCACGAGTCGCTCTTCTCTGTTCGAAGGGCTCGGTGGTGGCCACAGGTGACCATGTGGGCGCGCCGCTGGCATCGACCACACCACGCATGATCTTGGCGGTCTGCGTGTCGCCCGAGGTCGAATAACCGCTCAGATACATGGTGCCATCGGCGCCGATGGCCAGTCCCTGGGCATTATGCAGCGTGTGATTGGTGCTTCTGTAGAGCCGTTGCATGCGCGACGACGTCGACGATGTTGATCTCGCCGTTGGTCTTGAGCAGATACAGGCTGTTGTCGACCGGGTCCTTTACCAGTCGGACAGGGTCGACCCCGACGCCGAGCACGCGCTCGAGGGTGAATTCCGGGTGCAACGATCTCGGCGCAGCGGCAGCCGCAAAGAGGCAGCGCGATGATCGCGGCCAGCGCGCCAACGAGGGAATGCTTCAGAGGAAATCTGGATCTCATTTGATTACGAGCCGTCCCGGGGCACGAAGCCGGTGACGTGCCGCGCGTGGTCCAGATCCACCCAACAGTGCTGCCTGCCCGACAGGGCATAACAAATGTCATAGACGTCGGACTCGTTCGTTTTCACCAGAGCATGATCAAAGCTGGAGGCGATGTCGCGGTGGCTGCACCAGATGGAATTGGAGAACGTGCCCGAGGCGGTGTTCTCTTTGTTCACCCAACCGATACGCAGGCAGATGACCGACAGACCGTGAGCGTCGCTATAGGTCCTGCAAGCGGCTTCCGCCCAGACCTTGCTCATGGAGTACGGCTCGGTCGGTCGGACCGGGTCGGTGTGTTTCACAGGCGACCAGTCCGTGGGCAAATCGCCGATGCGATCCTCCCTGATACTCTTGTAGGGCTCGACGAACTGAGCGTATCCCCATGTAGCCATGATGGAACTGGCGTAGACAAGCCGACGAATGCCATGCTTGCGGCAGGCTTCTAGGACATTGTAGGTGCCGCGGATGTTGCTCTCCAGCACGTCGTCGAAGCTGCTGCCGGGATCGGGCACGGCGGCGATGTGCAGGATCGCGTCCATACCCTGCAGCGCTGCGTCCACGGCGTCACTGTCGGCCACGTCGGCGACGCAAAAGTGATCGTCGGGCAGTTGTGCTCGCTGGCTGTCATCCGCCCGCTGCGAACTCATGACCCGCCGGCCGCTGCCATACAGATCGTAGCCGCCCTGCTGGTTCAGGTGACGGTAGACGACGTTGCCGATGAGTCCGTAGACGCCGGTGATGTGAACTTTCAGAGCGGTGTTGTTCATCGTCGCTTCTCCATCACGAGTTCTTCATCAGTCCACTGCAGGCGCACGGATATGGCGTCGCCCTCGTCTCCAACAGTAAACTCGAGATCCGCGGGATAACGTTCGGCGAAGAACGTCGTCGGGCTCGTTGCCTGGAGACGATCCGGCTCACTGCCCCGCCCCTGACGGGTCATCACCAGGTTGCCGTGTTTGACAGTGATCTTCAATGGTCCCTGGTACTCGTGCTCTCCATCGTGTCGCCTCAGGAACAGTGACGGTCTCTCGTCGGAACACCTCCCGCAGTCATGTTGCCCATGGAGAAGAACACGAAGTCCGTCTCCGGTCGCGCCACCACCCGGGTAGTGGCGCCCCAGTCGCCTCCCGCGGACAGGCGCTGGCGATCGATCCAGGCGCTGGCCAGGCCCACCGCCCGGGCCGGGACATGGTCGTGGTACAGGCTCTAAGCCGTGTGCAGGATTTGCCCGGACTTGAGGCCGAAGTCGCTGTGCACGTGCTCGATCATGTATTCGAAGTTGGCTGCAGCGGGTTTATAGGAGCCGATGTCCTCGGCGGTATAGATGGCATCGAACTCGATTCCAAGATGGCGTTGGGACGCGGCGAAGCCCTCGCGATGAACATTGGAGAGGATGACGAGCTTGAAGCGTGTCTGTAGATATCCAAGGGCAGCGGCGGTGTCAGAGAATGCGGGCAAGTGGGAGATCGAGGCGCCGAAATCGGTGTCGAGGTCCGGCGTCGTGGCGCCGATCAGGGCGGCGATGGCCACGTGCACGCGCGCGAGAATGTCCGAGTAGCACAGGCCCGCGCCCGAACAGCGCCAGAGCCTTGGCATGATCAATGTCGTGTCGTGAGTACCACCTCAGCAGGGGCTGGAGGGCGAGCCAGATGCCGCTCTCCCAGTCGATGAGGGTGCCGTAACAGTCGAAGGTGAGCACCTGGTAGTCGGTCAGTCGGGCGGCCATGACGAGGATCTACTGGATCAGCCTGCGGATCGTCGCCTCGGACTCTCTGGACCAGCCACTGAAGATGGCGTCGATGCGGCCCTGCTTGTCGATGACGAAGGACACGGGAACGATCAACTGATCACCGGCGAAGAGTTGCTCGAGGCTGCTATCCGGCGTGGTGAAGTTGGGGTAGGTGATGCCGGCGCGGTCGAGAAACCGTGGGACCTTGGCGCGGGCCTGACCGGTGTCGAGGCTGACACCGAGCAGGTCAACGCCGGCAGCCTGCAATTCTGGGTACAGCTTCTCGAGTTCCGGCATCTCCAGGCGGCAGGGCACGCACCAGGTTGCCCACAGATTGACCAGATAACGATGGCCGGGCTGGCGCCAACGCGAGAAGTCGGTGGCCTCCCCGGTTTTCGGATCGATCAAGGCGAGGGCAGGAAACTCGTGTCCGTGTTTTGGGCGTAGAGCCTTGAGCACGATATCGCCGGGCTTCGAAGGATCGGGCAAGGAGAAGCGTGTCTCCTCGACGACCGTGAATTCAGGCCGGCCTTCGACGATTTCGACCGAAGCTCCGGCCCGGGCAATGCCGGCACCCGGGCTGGCCTCGGCAAAACGCTGCCGGTTTCCGGAGGGCCAGTGCACCTCGATCCAGGGAACCGAGTTGTCCTGTCCGATACCGAAGAGGAGACGAGGATCGCTCTGCGAGACGAAGCCGCTGCCGCCGGCCTTGACCTTTGCCTGCACTCCCTGGGAGGTGCCGACACGAACGACGGCGCCGAAGGCGTCGGTGCCGCTGTCGGTGCCACGAAGCGAGACGCGCAAATAGCCCCTGTCGGCGCCGACGTTGTTGCGGAACAAGTGATGCACCTGGCCCTGCAAGGCGGTGAGAAAGACATCCAGGTCGCCGTCATTGTCGAAGTCGGCGTAGGCGGCGCCACGACCATCGGTGACCGAGTCGAGGCCCGACAGGCCCGAGATGTCGATGAAGTGACGGCCCTCTTCGTTGAGGTAGAGCTTGTCGCGCTCGAAACCGCTGAAGGAAAACCCCTGCTCGAAGAGCTTGCCCATGTGATCGGTCTGGTACTGCTGATTGCCTGTCTGCTCAACCTCGATTGACGACGCCAGCACGTGGCGCCAGAAGAGGCTTCACGTGTCCTTGAGAGACTTGCCGGAGATGAAGCCGTTGGGCGAGTGAATGTCCTGCCAGCCATCGTTGTCGAAGTCGACAAAACCGCCACCCCAGGCCCAGCCGGCGGCCATGGGGCCCACCGAGGAACTCACGTCCTGGTAGGTGCCGTCTCCCAGGCTGCGGAACAGGCTGTTGCCGGCGGCCAGCTTGCCGAGTACTCCACTCGTCCCAGCCGAACCCGCTTCGTCCGGGAACAGCCGCTTGAGAATACGCTTGCCGGCGGTGGAGGACATGTTGGTGACGTGAATGTCGATGTGTCCGTCGTTGTTGTAGTCACCAAGAGACACGCCCATGCCATTGCCGGGATCGAGCATGCCGAGGGCGCCGGCGGTGTCGGCAAAGCGATCTCCCTGATTCAGGTAGAGGGCGTTTTCACCAAAGTCGTTGGCCAGATATATGTCCTGGCGATCATCGCCGTCGAAGTCACCGAAGTGGGCGGCATAGGACCAGCGACTGTCGTCGACGCCCCACTGCTGTGCCTGTTCCTGGAAGCTGCCGTCACCCTGGTTGATGAAGAGGAGATTGGCGGTGCCGTTGGTCGCCTGAGACCAGGAATTCGGCATGACGACGCCATACCTGTTATAAGAGGCCACGTAGATGTCTGGAAGGCCGTCGCCGTTCACATCCGCACTTACGGCACTGTACCCCTGGGCAAACCGATCGACCCCCGAAACGAGGGAGATGTCGCGGAACTCGAGCCCGCCATCCGGAATCAACCGGTTCTCGAACAGCATCTGGTGACCGGTCGAAGCGAGGAACAGGTCGGGGTCACCGTCATTGTCGAAGTCAAGGAACAGGGGTGCCGTGGCGTTGGGTGTGATCTTCACGCCGGCAACGGCAGCCATCTCGGCAAAGGTGCCGTCGCCTTGATTGAGATAGAGGAAATTGGCGCCATTGCCGGTGGTAAAGGCATCGAGCAGTCCATCTGCGTCGACATCGGCGACGGCCACACCATGGGCGATAAAACTCGGGTTGCCCGGTGTACCGAAAGGTGGGGCGGCCTGGTAGACACCGGCGGCCAACGACACCTCGCTGAACAGGTCGATGCGAGCGACACGAACGGTCAGCGCCGTCAGCTCGAGGCGGTCGATGCGCCATCTCTCGGCATTGCGGACGGCGCCGAGCTGGGCCCAGGCCTCTACCCAGGTGCGCTGGTGGGCGTCGTTCCTGCCGACGATGGCGATGGCGATGAGTGCCTCGGCTCGAGGTTCGGTCAACTCCTCGAAGTCGGCCGATTTCACATTGAAGCGAACATCCTCGATGCTGGACAGGGAGGTGAGGAAATTCTGCCAGTTGTCGAGGTAGGCGGGCCGGTCTAGGAAGAGGGTGGACAGCGGTATATCGAGCTTGTCAATCCAACGGCTCTGCGATCCGATGCGGTCTGCGAACGGGGGCCAGGGCGAGGCGGACAGGCCACTGTCGAAATGGGTGGCGATGGCGGCCATGTCCCGATCTCGTACAGACAGGGACAGCTCGTGGAGCTGGTTGGCCAGTGCCTCCGAAAGATCCTCGACACGCTCAACCTGGGACGGGTCGATGGACGAGGTTTGCGCCTGCTCAGAGCAGCCTGCCAGCAGAGCCGCGACCGTGAAGCTCAATAGATATCGCCTTCGATTCACCCGAAGAAGCTACAGTCTGTCGTAAAGGGTGGCCAGAGAACCGCCTGGTGCGCGGGCGATGTGGAAATGGCCGACAATAGTGGCCAACAATGCTATGTATTGACGTCCGTGAATCGCCGGCAATCCCGCTCCGCCGTAATTTGACCACATTAGACCATGACAACCGACGGCCAACCTACACCCGAAGAACTCGCCTTCTTCGACACCAACGGTTACCTCGTAATCGAGGACTTCCTGGACGCGGACCACGTTGTCCGCCTGGCGCGTGGCCTCGAAGAAGCCGTACAACGCCGCCGACGCCTCCACGAGGAAGACGAGTCCCATCGCGGAATCACCAAAGTCGACGGGGACAATACCCGCATCTTCCACATCCTCGACGAGGATCCTCTCTTTCAGGAGCTGCTCGATCATCCCGCCATCATGCCCTACGTACGGGCCGTTCTCTCGGAGGGAGCACACTTCCACGCCTCTGACGCGTTCTGGGAAACCCAGCCCAAAATCTCCGAACCGGGCTGGCACATCGACGGCATCGGTGACGGCTACCGCTCGCTGAGACCTGGTATCCCGCTGCTGCAGTTGAAAATCGGCTACTTCCTCTCCGATATGTCCGAGCCGAACCAGGGCAACCTCACGATCGTGCCCGGGTCCCACCGCTTTGATGACGACCTGACCGTAAAGCAGCGCCAGTCCTTCGATTTTCCGGGGGCCATGCAGGTCTGCGTCCCGGCGGGGTCCTGCGCTCTCTTCCACAACGGGCTGTGGCACACTCGGGGGCCCTTCACCGCGGCGGGACAGCGCATCATGCTCTATTACGCCTACGAGCTTCCCTGGATGGTGGCCAACCCGGAGAGCTGGAGGTATTCCAGGAAGTTCTACGCAGGCCTCACCGAACAACAGCGGCAACTCTTCCACGGTTTCGTCTTCGACCCGCCTGAAGACCGCTGGTACTGAGGACGACAATACGCGGGCAATGACACAAGATGAGATTCGGCACCTCCCATTAGTATTCAAAGAAACACCCCGGCGCGGCGCCTCGCTGCCAGAGAGGATCAGCGACGGCACCGAGGCTGTGCAGCAGGTGCTGCGGCGACACGGCGTCCATGACGAGGAAACGCTGCGCTGACCTAAACCAGCCTTTCACATGGCGTCCTGGCTTGTCCATGTGAAAGGCTGCCTTTAGCATAGGCTCGGCATTTAAGCGCCTCGCCGCCTCACTCTCGACACCTTTCACAGCGGAACATCAGCATAATGGGCACCATCACGATCAAGGATGTGCAGATCATCATGACACAGCCGGCGGGTTCGCGGCTGATCATCGTCAAACTGATCACCTCCGAGCCCGGCCTCTACGGACTGGGCTGCGCCACCTTCACGCAGCGGTTCAACGCCGTACACACAGCTATCGAGCGGCATCTCAAGCCCTTCCTCATCGGCAGGGAGGTGGATCGGATCGAGGAGATCTACCAGATGTCCTGCGTGCATTCCTACTGGCGCAACGGTCCCGTGCTGAACAACGCCATCTCCGGTGTGGACCAGGCGTTGTGGGATATCAAGGGCAAACGCGCCGGTATGCCGGTCTACCAGCTGTTGGGAGGCAAGTGTCGCGAGGCGGCGGCCTGTTACGCCCATGCCGGGGGGACGACGAAGGAGGAGATCGTTGAATCGATCCAGAAGTTCCAGGAGCAGGGCTATCAGTACATCCGCGTGCAGCAGGGCGGCTATGGAGGCCTGGAGTCGCAGCAGCCACGTCCCGAAGGGGCACAGGATGGTGCCTACTTCGATCCGCGGGGTTACATGCGCGCTCACCTGGAGGTTTTCGAGCATGTACGCGCGAAACTCGGTTTCGAAGTCGAGCTGCTGCACGACATCCACGAGCGCCTGGTGCCGATCGATGCAGTGCAGTTCGCCAAAGAGATGGAGAAGTTCAAGCTGTTCTTCCTAGAGGATCCGCTGGCACCGGAGGACATCGACTGGTTTCACAACATCCGCTCACAGTGCGCCACACCGATCGCCATGGGCGAACTGTTCAACCACCCGCGCGAATGGCAGCCTCTCATCGAGGGCCGGCTCATCGACTTCATCCGCATGCACGTGTCGCAGATGGGGGGCATCACGCCGGCGCGCAACGTGGCAGCCTTCGCGAAGATGTATGGCATTCGTACAGCATGGCATGGCCCTGGCGACACTTCCCCGGTGGGCCACGCCGCCAACCTGCATCTGGACTTGTGGGCGCCCAATTTCGGCGTCCAGGAGTGGTGTCGCTTCAACGATCTGTGCTACGACATCTTTCCGGGGCTGCCCGAGCTGCGCGGTGGTTATCTGTACCCCAACGACAAGCCAGGTCTGGGCATCGATATCGACGAGGAGCTGGCGGCGAAGTATCCGTGTAAAGACACGATCGAGGAGTGGACTCAGACTCGGTTGCCGGACGGAAGCCCGACGCGGCCGTAGTGTCCATCAAGCGGGTGCGCACCGCCGTTATCGGCGTCGGCGGCATGGTCAGAATCGCAGCCTGGCCCTGACTCCGCCCGGCGTTGGCGTAACCCTAAACCGATCGCCGCGAGGCGCCCCCGTGACGTTGCCGACGGCGATGCCCACCGCTGCGCCCATTAAGACATCCGACAGGTAGTGGCGGTTGCCCTCCATGCGACCTGCACCGGTGACGACGGCAAGTCCATAGAGGGGGACCGAGGGTCGTCCACCGTATTGTCGCTGCACGTAGCGCGCCATGGCGAAGGTGCTCGCAGTATGTCCTGACGGGAAGGAGAGCCGGTTTGATCGATCGGGGCGCTGCCGGCGCACACTCAGCTTGATCGGCGCCACGATCATCTGCGTCAGGGCCAACGTACGTGTCAGTCCGGAGCCCAACCGTGCCATCGCCGAGTGGCCTAGCAGTCTTCCTCCTCCCCACAGACCAAAGGTGATGGGCAGATTAAGACTGCTCGAGCCGTAAACATCGGTCACATCTGACGGCCTCTCCAACAACCAGCTGCCGCGCAGATCGTCATACCATCGATCGTGAGTAGAACTCGCCGCCATAGCGGCGACACCGCCGACGACCAGGGTTGCAAGGCTTCGAGGCTGCGCCAGGGCCTGTGCGTCGCTGCGCAGTTCTGCACCCTGCAGGGCGAGGGCAACGGTGATGACGAGAGCCTCGATAGCGTGCTGCATCAGATGCCTGACGGGATCAACGCGATGTCGTACGGCGACACGCGGACATGATCAGTTGCTTTCTTGGACGTCCAGCACGGTGCCGTCGGGGCTGATTTCCAGATCGAACTTCTCGCCCCGCACGGACTCGCGTACGGCTTCGGTGATGCGGCCCCGGGGACGGTGGCCTCTACGGCATCGAGTACGTGCGGTAGATCAGCGGCGCTGATCGGGCGTTCGTTGTCAGCCGCCGGCTCGATTTCGAGGACGACGCCGTCCACCGACACCTCAACTTCGAAGACGCCCTCTTCGTTCTCCACCAGAACCTCATAATAACCTTGGGTAAGCCCCCGGCTCTGCCGGGGGACTCCCAGCGGGTGACGTTTACGGGAATAGAAAAGAGCCTTCCTCCCCGTGAACCGCTCAAAGTTCGACAAGAAGGAAGGCTCAGAAAGGAACGACGCTGGAAGGCTACGGCACTCCGTATGGGAGTGCAAGTATCATCTGGTGTGGATCCCGAAGTGCCGGCGGAAGGTTTTGTATGGCCAATTGCGGCGGGAATTGGGGGAGGTGTTCCACGAACTGACTCGTCAGAAG
>JAYZCA010000253.1:0-6165 GCA_036339235.1 Candidatus Latescibacterota bacterium
TCAGATCAAAGCATCATGCGGCAAGTTTGATGAAGCCAGCGCCAACTGTGTGGAAAGAGGCTTCACCTTCGGGATTCACAACCACTGGTGGGAGTTCATCGAAGTCGACGGTGAACTCGTCTACAAGCAGATGCTCGAACACCTGGCACCCGAGGTGTTCTTCCAGGTCGACGCATATTGGGTGCAGACAGCCGGCCCCGACCCGGCGTCAGTGATCGCCGAACTCGGCAGCCGGGCGCCGCTGATTCACATGAAAGACGGCCCGTGCACGCGCAAGGATGACATGCAGGCCCTGGGTGAAGGCGTCACCGATTTTCAGAGCATCATCGACGCCGGCGGGGATGATGTCGACTGGTGGATCGTCGAGCTGGACCGTTGCGCCACCGATATGGTCGAGGCCGTCGAGAAGAGCTACGCATTCCTGACTGAGAAGGGCTACGCCCGTGGCCGATAAGGTCCGCATCGGTCTGATCGACTGTGGCAACATCAGCCCCCAGTATCTCGAGTGGTGCCGGATCTTCGAGATCCTCGACCTGGTGACCTGTGCGTCTCGATGTCACCCTCGCGCAGGAGAGAGCCGAGGAGTTCGAGGTCGACAGGGGCTGCTCCGTCGATGAGCTGCTGGGTGATGCCGACATCGAGATCGTCGTCAACCTGACGGTGCCGAAGGTCCACGCCAGCGTGAACCAGCAGATTCTCGACGCCGGGAAACATGCCCACACCGAAAAACCCTTCGCCGTCGACAAGGCGGATGGGAAGGCTGTTCTGGCCCTGGCGCAGCAGAAGGGTCTGCGCACGGGCGGTGCGCCCGACACCGTTTCTCGGCGGCGGCATCCAGACCTGTCGCAAGCTGATCGATGATGGCTGGATCGGTGAACCGGTGGCGGCAGCGGCATTCATGGCAGGCCACGGTCACGAGGGCTGGCACCCGAATCCGGACTTCTATTACAAGGTTGGCGGCGGGCCGATGTTCGACATCGGTCCGTACTACCTGACGGCTCTGGTGAGCCTTCTGGGTCCCGTCCGCCGGGTGACGGGCTCCACCCGGGCCAGCTTTCCCCAGCGTGTGATCACCAATCTGGAGAATCGCACAGGGGAGCGGATCGACGTCGAGATCCCGACCCACATCACCGGCGTGATGGACTTTGCCAGCGGCGCCGTGGGTACCATCGACCTCCTTCGACGTGTGGAATCACAACCTGCCGTGCATCGAGATCTACGGCTCTGAAGGATCGCTGAGCGTACCGGATTTGAACACCTTCGGCGGTCCGGTGCGGGTGCGGCGCGCCGGTCAGGAAGACTGGAAGGAGATGCCGCTGACGCACAGCACGGCCGTGGGCCGCGGCATCGGCGTGGCTGACATGGCGTATGGACTTCGCTCGGGGCGTCCGCATCTGTGCAGCGGGGAGCTGGCGTATCATGTTCTGGAACTGATGCACGCCTTCCACGAGGCATCGGACTCGGCATCCCACGTGATGATCGAGAGCCACGTGGAACGACCCGCAGCGCTGCCGATGGGCCTGCTCGTCGGGATGCTGGATGACTAGGAAAACAGCAGCCTGAGGTAATAGAGCGGGCTGGTCATGTCTTTCTTGGGAACGGCGTTGGCCAGCATGCCACAGACGTGATCGGCGATGGCCCGATTGTGCGCCGCCTTGTTGATGACAAAGTTGAGCACTGGACGGATTCGGCCGATCCACTGCATTTGACGGCTCACCTTCAGTTCATCCCCGAGAGCCTCCCACAGGCGATCCTCGTAGCGCCGCAGGCTGCCTGCTGACGTGTCACCCTCGCGGATCGCTTCGGCGCAGGCGGCCACGGCGATGCGGGCGGAATAGAAGGCGTTGCCGATGCCCTCGCCGGAGAAGGGGTCGATAAGGCCGGCGGCGTCACCGAGCAGCAGAAAGCCGGCGCCGTGAGCGGGGCGCTGCTTGCTGCCCACCGGCAGGTTCCAGCCCACCGGCTTCTCCAGCGGCCGGGCGTGGCGAAAGCGCTCCGCGAAGGGTGCGCGGCCTATCACCTGCTCGAGGGCCAGGCGCAGGTCGACGCCCTTGCGCTTCATCGTGGAGTGCACCATGCCGATGCCGATATTCGCCCTGCCGTCCTCCATCGGGAAGATCCAGAAGTAGCCCGGACGCACCTCGTCCACGAAGTGCAATTCCAGGTCCGACAGCCCTTCCACCCCTTCGTAGTAACAGCGCAGTGCGACGATCGAATGGGGTGGGTCGTGTTCATACAGCCCGGTTTTGCGGGCGACGATCGAGTTGAAGCCATCGCAGCCGAGAACGACGCGGGCGCGGATGTCCTCGGTGGGACCGCCCTTCGACCGCGTACCGGTGATGCCTACGACAGCACCCGTCTCGTCGCGCAGCATGTCTTTCACGGTGAACCCCT
Organism: Candidatus Latescibacterota bacterium; assembly: GCA_036339235.1. Classification (GTDB taxonomy): domain Bacteria; phylum Latescibacterota; class UBA2968; order UBA8231; family UBA8231; genus UBA8231. Next base: position 2,395 of record JAYZCA010000253.1, read on the forward strand.
CCACCACCTCGGCACCCCGGTTGCGCGCCTCCTGTACCAGGTAGTCATCGAATGTTTCGCGGCGGATGACGAAGCCGCGCATCGGCACGTGGCGTCCCGTGAGGGGGTCGTAGTGTTCCTTGTCGCGCATGTCGACCCGCAGGTCTATATGCGCGGGACTGGAGAGAATGACGTGGTTGATCTCGGCGCCCTGCAGACGCTCGACGTCCTCCACGAGGCCCAGTTCGTCAAGAACGGACATGCTCTTTCCCCCAAGCGCGTCGCCACAGATCTTGTCGCGTGGGAAGGTGGCACGGTCGACGACGATGGCGCGCAGGCCATGCCGGATGGCATACATGGCCGCCGTCGTCCCCGCCGGGCCGGCGCCGACGATGGCCAGGTCATACTCGTGAGAAGTCGTGCTCATGGGCGTCAGAAGGTAGGACTCGTCGTCTTGCCCGGCCACACACGATCTTGCGGGCAGGCGACCCCTTCGTACATTTCTGAATTCCCAAAGTTACAGCCCGACAGCAAGTTACGGGCTCCCATTTCACACACCCAGCATTCGAAGAGGCCATGGCAGACGAGCATCACACCGCGACCACCGAGGAAGCCCAGGTGGAGGAGCGACCCTTCCAGACCGAGGTTCAGCAGGTCCTGCAGATCCTCATCCATTCGCTCTACACCGACAAGGACGTGTTCCTGCGCGAACTCGTGTCGAACGCGTCCGACGCCCTCGACAAGATTCGCTTCCGGTCGCTCACCGATAGGGACATCGTCAATCCCGACGCCGAGCTTGAGATCGACATCAGCGTCGACACGAATGCCAAGACGCTGACGATTCGCGACTCCGGCATCGGCATGACGCGGGACGAGGTGAATGACAACATCGGCACCATCGCCCACTCCGGGTCGAAGGAATTCCTGCAGCAGTTGTCGGAGGAGAAGGACGAAGAGAGCCGGGTCAGGCTGATCGGCCAGTTCGGCGTCGGTTTCTACTCCGTGTTCATGGTGGCTGAGCGGGTGGTGGTGACGACGCGGTCGGCCACCAGCGAGGACGAAGCCGTCATCTGGGAGTCCACCGGGGACGGCAGCTACACGATCTCGACGACGAAGGACAAGACGGACCGCGGCACGGAGATCAAGATCTACGTACGCTCCGACACCGAGGAGTACCTCGACGCGCACCGCCTCGAATCCGTCGTTCGCCGACATTCCGATTTCGTCTCCTACCCGATCAAGGTGGCCGGCAAGCAGGCGAACTCGGCATCAGCTCTGTGGACACGGCCGCGTAACGAGATCACACCGGAGAATTACCAGGAGTTCTATCAACATCTGAGCGGCGATCACCAGGAGCCGCTGGCGTGGGAGCACGTCGTGGTGGATGTGCCAATCCAGTTCTACGCCGTGTTGTTCCTGCCGCGGCAGTCGCCGATGGAGCTGCTCTTCGGGCAGGACCCGAAGGTGCACATCAACATGCACGTGAAGCGCGTCTTCATTCAGGACGACTGCGAGCTGCTGCCCCTCTACCTGCGTTTCGTGCGCGGCGTCGTCGACTGCGACGACCTGCCGCTGAACGTGGCGCGCGAGTCGCTGCAGAACAATCCCGTCGTGGCCAAGATCCGGCAGACGCTGACCCGGCGGATCCTGAGCAAGATCGAGGACCTGGCCACCAAGGAGCCGACGTCATTCCTGACATTCTGGGAAAGCTTCGGCATCGTCCTCAAGGAGGGCGTGGCGCGCGATTTCGAGCATCGCGAACAGGTGAGCAAGCTGCTGCGGTTCTTCTCGAGCTTCTCCAGCAAGCTGGCCGCCGACGCGCCGAAGCCGACTGAGGACGGCGACGACGCTGACAGCGCTGACAAGGCGACGCCGGAGAAACGCACGACGGAGACCGAAGGCCTGGTGGCCCTGCAGGATTACGTGGACCGCATGAAGTCGGACCAGGAAGTGATCTACTACGTGACTGGCGACTCTCGCCAGCAGGTGGAGCAGAGCCCCTTGATGGAGCCCTTCCGCAAGCACGATCTGGAGGTCCTTTACCTGACGGACCCGGTGGACGAGTGGGTGGTCAGTTCGCTGCAGGATTTCGATGGCAAACGGTTTCAGGCGATCGATGCCGAGGACCTGGAACTGCCAGAGGAGGTCAAGCTCGAAGGCGTCGAGAGCACCGACGACAAGGAACGCACCATCGAGCTGGTGAGCTACCTGAAGCGGGAGCTGGAGTCACGCGTCGGCGAGGTGAAGGAATCCAGCCGGCTGAGTGACAGCCCCTGCGCTCTCGTCGTGCCGAAGGGGGGTCTGAGCCAGCAGATGGAACGGCTCATGCGCATGAGCGACGAGAGCTTTCCCCTCACCAAGCGCACCCTCGAGGTCAATCCGAGCCACCTCGCGATCCGCAACATGGGCGAACTGCTCAAGGTGGACCGGGAGTCGGCCGAACTCAAAGAGTGGGCGCACTTTCTCGTAGACTACGTCCTGCTCGCCGAGGGCAAGGTCGAGGAACCGCAGCGGGTAATGTCACAGATTCAGAAGATGATGAGCGCAGTCAGCGCGCAGGCGCTGCAGGCGCGAGAATAGCGCGGAAGCAGCGGTAGACGCTGTGTGCACAGATTCAAGGAGATGATGGGCGCCGCCAGCGAAGCGGTGCTCAAAGCCCGGAGCAAACAGACGTATGAGCACCGCAACACAGACCACACCCGACAGCGACGTACGGACCCACGCCCTGGCCGCCCGTGTGGCGGCACGCCAGTTGGCGGCAACGTCTGGGGAGGTGCGCGACGCCGGCCTCGAGGCGATCGCCGTGGCGCTAGAGTCCGAACGGGAGGAGATTTTGGCAGCCAATGCTGAGGATCTTGCGGCGGCACAGCAGATGGCGGCGCGCGGCGAGCTCGGTGAGCCCTTGGTGGCCCGTCTGAATCTGGCCACGGGCAAGTACGACCGTGCCATCGAGATGGTACGGTCGGTGAAGTCGGCGGACGACCCCTTGTGGCAGACGCAGCGCGCCACTGAGATCGACGGCGGCCTCAACCTGTTCCGCGTCACCGTGCCCATCGGTGTACTCGGGGTCATCTTCGAGTCGCGCCCGGACGCGCTGATCCAGATCGCCGCCGTCTGTCTGAAGTCGGGCAACGCCGTGCTGATGAAGGGCGGCTCCGAGGCTTCAGGTTCGAACCGGGCTCTCGGTGACCTTATCGTGCGGGCCACGGCGTCGGTGGAAGGGCTCCCCGCTGGCTGGCTGACGCTGATGAAGTCGCGCAAGGATGTCAAGCAAATGCTGGCTCACGACGACGCAATCGACCTGATTATCCCGCGCGGGTCGAACGAATTTGTGCGTTACATCATGGACAACACCAACATCCCCGTTACTGGCCACGCCGACGGCATCTGTCACGTGTACGTGGACAAGGCAGCCGACCTCGACAAGGCGCTGCGCGTTGCGGTCGATTCGAAGGTGCAGGACGTTTCCACCTGCTGCACCGTGGAGACACTCCTGGTACATCGTGACGTGGCTGAGGCTTTCCTGCAGCGCGCTGTCCGTCAGCTCGAAGAGGAAAAAGTAGAGGTACGAGGTGACGAACGGACGCGGGCGATCGCCGGCAACGGCCGCGTGGTAGCCGCCACCGAAGCGGACTGGTCCACCGAGTATCTCGACTACATCCTGTCGGTGAAGGTCGTCGACAGCCTAGCGGAAGCCATGACACATATCAACCGCTATGGCAGTGCGCACACTGACACCATCGTCACCGAGGATCGCCAGCGTGCCGTGCGTTTTTTGCAGGGTGTCGAGGC
>JAYZCA010000254.1:0-6409 GCA_036339235.1 Candidatus Latescibacterota bacterium
TCCGCCGGTGCCCCAACGACATGCTCAGGTCTCCGGGACCCATCTCGGCAAAGCCGATCCCCGGCACGGAGAGAATCTCCTCGATGTGCGGCAATGCCGCGCGCGACTCGATCTTCAAACCCAACAGCATCTCACCCTCCGGGTTCAGCGGCCACGGATCGGCTCGCTGCACATACTCGTCCCGGTCGACACCCCATATCTGCGTGGTGGTCGGTTCCGAGCCGACACCGCGGCGCCCCTCGCTCAGTTCGTCACCGACGCCGATGCGGGCGATAGGGTAACGGCAGCTCTCCACGAACGCCCGAACAGCGCCGGCGGACTCGGCCATGCACAGCAGGATACCGTGTACTCCGCGTGCCAGGATCTGCCGGAACTGCCAGGCGTTGAAACGTACCATCTCCTCTGAGACGGCCTCCACGGGGGACTCGACGATCACTGTCGGCGTGCGGTGTCCACTTCGGGTCGGCCCGCCGTCGACGAGTCCCCGCATGTACTGATCCAGCCCCGTCATGTCGAAGGCGCCGTGCTCCATGCCTATGTTGATGTAGTCGGCCCACGTCCCCGCGTCCTGGCGACCCTGCTCGTGGCTGAGCACATGCCCGGTGTGGCCGCCCTCATAGTAGACGGACTCGCCATCGGTCAGCAGCTCGATGGTGCGATTGATACGGGCCATCTCGATTCCTTTCGACGGGTGTCCGAAATATGAACGCGCTTTGCTGCTCTTCATGCTGCTGGTTGCCCTTGGCACAGACGCCCGGGCGGGCCAGATCAGCGGCCACGTCACCGATGCCGAGATCGGACTGCCTCTGCCCGGCGCTATCGTTTCCGTTCTTGATACCACCGTCGGCGCCGTAACCGACACGGAGGGTCGTTACACCCTCACCCTGCCACCGGGCACGTGGGCCCTGGAGTTCAGCTTTATCAGTTTCGCCACCCAGGAGCCAACGCCGCTCGTGGCGCTGGCCGACTCGACGCTCACCCTCCATATCGCCCTCCAGCTCAGGGCCATCTCCCTGAGCGAGATCATCGTAACCCCGGGACGTATTACCATAATGGGCGACGTCACCGGCTCGCGCCAGACCATCAGCAAGGAGGAGATCCAGACCATCCCCCAGTTCGGCGAGGACATCTTTCGCGCCGTGATCCGCCAGCACTTTAAGCTGTATCTGAGCGGACTCGAGGTCCAGGGTTATGAACAGTTGCCGGCGATCCCGGTGTTCGTCGACTGGAACATCGGCAATTTTCGCTGTCCCAGAAAGGCCGCTTCTTCAGCCGCTGGGACTACGACTGGTTCCGCGTCTCTTCTCGAGTCCTAGACTTCTACTTCTTCAGCCGCGTCGTGTCTGCGGGGGGCGATCAGACAGTTTTCAGCTACGTCGTCGACACCTTCCTCGACGATCGTTTTCTCAAGTTCCTGCTAGCTTACCACGAGGAGTTTCCGCTGACCGAGGCCGAAATTCGCTTCCTGCTCGAAGCCTACCGCTTCTTTATCCTCAACTACGTGATCAAATACGGCCAGCACTTCTTCCACAACATCTACGCCTCGCGCCTGCAGAGAGAGACATACCAGACCTACCTGCCTCAAATCGGCCGTCTCGACGTCGGGCGCCTGCTCAGAGCCCTCTCCTTCTGAGAGACTTCCCATGACCGCTGCGACATCATCTCCGACAACGATTGCGAATCGATTCACGACCGGGAGTCACAGCGCATGATCCGCATTCCCCCCGAAGCACTGCATTCGTGGTCGACCGAGGTCCTTGCTGCCTTGGGGGTGCCCGACAACGACGCCACGCACATCGCCCGCTGTCTGATCGACGTCGATCTGCGCGGCGTGCGCAGCCACGGCACGCGCCAGCTGCGACGCTATGTCAAGGAGTTCCGCAACGGCCTCGTGAACACTACACCCGTTATCCGTGTGCTGCGTGAGACCGACCACAGTCTCCGTCTGGACGGCGACGGCGGCGCCGGCTACCTCGTCGCCTCCCGCGCCACCGACAGCACCTGCGACAAGACGAATGCGGTCGGTCTCGCTGTCGCCGCCACGTGCAACCACGGGCATGTGGGCAGTGCCGGCATTTACGCTCGACGTGTCCTGAGCCATGGCTTCATCGGCTGGTGTGTCGCCGGGGGCGCTGCCTGGAACCGCACCGATGACCCCGATGCCACGGTGTGGGACGCCATGAGGGCGCCCCCCATGTGCTTCGCCGTTCCCTCTGACGACGGCGGGCCGCCGCTGGTGCTCGACATGAACGCCAATCAGTTCGGCAGTGCTGCGCAAGCCGAGGCGGCCATTGCCGCCGGCTTCGGCAAGTCGGTCTTCGGCAGCCTGGGCATGCGCTTCGTCTCGACACTGCTTGGGGGATTGTTGGCGGGCGCCGCGCCGGACCCGGCGCCCGACCACGTCTACGCCTCTGCGACGCGCGGCTTCTTCCTCCTCGTCATCGACCCGGCCCTAGTGGGCGATGCGGAGGCCTTCCGCACCGATGTGCGCCGTATCATCGACGCGAGCCTGACGTTGAAACCGATGGCCGGCGCCGACGTCTCCGCCTTACCCGGTACCCTGGAGTGGCGCCGCGAGGCGGAGTGGACCACAGCGGGAATCCCCATCACCGACGACCATCGCGATCTTCTGGAGACGATCGCCATGGAACTCGCCCTCGACCTACCCCCCTGGATCGAGGCATAGTCGACGACTGATCACCGCAGGTCTATCCGCTTCCCCGTATCTGACGATTCGCGTACGGCTTCGATGACCCGCAGCGTGCCCACGGCGTTGGCTGCCGTGGCCATCGGCTCCACGTCGTCGAGCAGGCAGTCATGAAAATGTTCGATGGCCGGCGCGAAGGGACGGACCCCCGCCTCGACGACGACGGCCTCTTCTTTGTCGCCGCGGCACACGACAAATCCGTCTTGTTCTTTGGGATGACAAGGCTGAGGGACGGCGATATAGCCCGCCTCTCCATGGATGACGGCTCGCTGGCCACCGGGAGCGTCAAAACCTGACTGCAGGGCGGCGTGACGGTCGCCGGAAAAAGTCAGAATCATCGAGGAGCGCGTGTCGACGCCGTAGTCTGGGTCCATGCGGCATGCCGCCTGCACGGCGACGGGTTCTTCGCCGAACACGAAACGAGCGTAGGCGATCGGGTAACAGCCCACGTCCATCAGGTTACCGCCTCCCAGCTGGCGATTCATGCGGATATTGTCGGTGGGACGCTGCAGGGGAAACGTGAAGCTCACCGTCATCTGTACCAGATCGCCTACGGCACCCTCACTGAGAACCTGACGTAGCTTGAGCGATTTCGGGTGGTAGAGGAAGACGAAGGCTTCGAACAGCAGTACTCCGGCTTCACGGCACGTGTCGATCATACTCTGCGCCTCGTTAGCGCTGACCCCGAGCGGCTTCTCGCAGAAAACGTGTTTACCCTGGGCCGCCGCCTTCGCGGTCCACTCTGCGTGCATGCTGTTGGGTAGCGGAATGTAGACAGCGTCGATCGTTTCACTGGCCAGCATCTCGTCGTAGCTGCCGAAGGTCTGCGGGATGTTGTGTCGGCTGGCAAACTCCTGCGCCCGGGCCCCGTCGCGGCTGGCAACGGCCACCAGTTCGCCTCGCTGCGTCTGCCGCAGAGACGGGATGAAGGCGGTATCGGTGATCTTCGCCGTGCTCAGGATTCCCCAGCGGATTCGGTCACGCATCGGTATGGTCTCCTCGGGATTCGGGTGCTCGCAGCGACTTCGCCGCAGAACCTACGAACTGGCGCCCCCCAGGCGAGGGCACCATGTTCTTGCAACGGGGGAACCGGGTGCGCGATAGCGGCCTGCTTCTGCAGATCCCCCGCACCTTTGACAGCCACTCACCACGACTGAGGATCGAACATGAAACTGCTGCGCTACGGAGAACGCGGACGGGAGAAGGCGGGACTACTCGACCCTCAGGGTGTGCTGCGCGACCTCTCGGGCCATGTCGACGACATCGACGGCGCCAGCCTTGGCGACGAGTCTCTAGCGCGCCTTCGCGCCCTCGACCCTGCCATCCTGCCGCAGGTGAGCGGCACGCCGCGCCTCGGCCCGCCCGTAGCCGGTGTCGGCAAGTTTATCTGCATCGGCCTCAACTACTCCGACCACGCCAGGGAGACGGGCAACCCGATCCCCACGGAACCCATCGTCTTCATGAAGGCGACGAGCGCCATCAACGGTCCCAACGATCACATCGTCATCCCGCGAAACAGCACAAAGACGGACTGGGAGGTGGAGTTAGGCTTCGTCATCGGCCGTGAGACACGCTACGTCTCCGAAGCCGATGCCCTCGATCACGTCGCCGGCTACTGCATCGTACACGATGTGTCGGAGCGATACTTCCAACTGGAGACGGGGGGCAACTGGACCAAGGGCAAGAGCTGTGACACCTTCGGCCCCTTCGGACCGTGGCTCGTCACCAGCGACGAAGTACCCGATCCGCAAAACTTGTCTCTCTGGCTCGACGTGGACGGTCACCGCTACCAGAACGGCTCGACGCAAACCATGATTTTCGGCGTCGCTTTTATCGTCCACTATCTCAGTCAGATCATGAGCCTGCAGCCCGGCGATCTCATCGCCACCGGCACGCCTCCCGGCGTCGGCATGGGGCTTTCACCGCAGACCTACCTCAAGGCCGGCCAGCGCCTGCAGCTCGGCGTCGAGGGACTCGGCGAACAGGATGCCGTCACCGTCGACGCGCCGTGACAAGGCCGCCTCTCCTCACCGACCGCCTGCTGCTACGCGATTTCGTCGAGGATGACTGGCGCGCCGTGCACGAGTACGACGCCGATCCCGACGTCGTTTATTTTATGACTTGGGCTCCCAACAGCGAGCAGGACAGCCGTGATTTCGTCGGCCGCAACATCACCGCCAGCCGCACCACGCCGCGCACCGACTTCGCGCTGGCCGTCGTCGAGCAGGATGCCTCCCGTCTAGTCGGTGGTGCCGGCCTCGGTGTCACGTCGGCGCACCGCTTGGTCTCCTCCGCATGCGGCCACAGTAACGCTACAGCCGGCGGCGCCAACGTCAGCAGAATCAACAGGCTCATGGTGTTTCTCTGTTCGAACGGAACAGGCCGATAGCGAAGTCTGCCGTATCCTCCAGCCCGGTCAGTTCGCGCACGCGATCATACGTATCCGGATTCATGTGCCACTTGTACGGCGTCATCTCCACCAGAGCCGCCACATCCTCCGGCTGCTGCAAAATCAGGGGGAACGTGACGCGTTCGACGTCCAGCGCCTCGAACCCCGCGGGAGCCTCAGCCTCGGTATGTGCCTGGGGCTGAGCGTAGATCATCGCACGGAACGCCTCCAGGTGACACGGGCCAGGCTTGACCTCGATAAACAGCCCCCCCGTCCGCAACACGCGCCTCAGCTGCTCCGGCGCCGACGGCGCGAACACCTGCAGCAGGGCCGCCACCGATGCGTCCAGTACGGGCAGGCGGTAGGTATTACCCACACTGAACTCGATCTGCGGCGCCGCCCTCGCCGCCAAGCGAATCGCCTCCTTGGCCACGTCCACGCCGTACAGACTCACGCCGTCCAGCAGAGGTGCCGCTGCCAGCTGTCGCAGGTAGTAGCCTTCGCCGCAGCCAGCGTCGAGGACCCTGTCGGGCGCTTCCCTCGCCAGCACATCGACAAGCACCGCAGCCAGCGGAGCGTAGTGTCCGGCGTCGAGGAAGGCGCGCCGGTGCCGCAGACTGTCCTTTGGGTCTCCCGCCGCCGCGGATCTGCGGTGCTGCGCCAGCACCAGGTTCACATACCCTTCTTGAGCGATGTCGAAGCTGTGGCCGGCGGTGCACGCGAAGGATTGCACGCCACGTGCGAGCCGTCCTTCACAGACGGGGCACATCCAGATCGGTTCCTGCACCTGAGGCTTGCCTGATGACACCCTGGTTTGTTAGCCGTAAAAGACAGCGGCTCTTGGGGGAGCCGACAGTCCGCGTGAAGGGTTCTACCCGCCCCTGTTGCTTCTCTGCATGGTACCCTCTGCGTTGCGCTGCGCACAGCGACGCTCTCTCTCACCGAGGAGGGTAGTATGCCACGCCCCTTTCCCACCCAGCCCAATCTCGAGCACTTCCGCAAGCAGGCCAAGCAGCTGCTGCGCGACGTCCGCGCGGGAGATGATGCTGCCTCCCTGCGCGCCCGACGCACACATCCTCGCTGGTCAGCCGGTATCGAACTGCAGCGCGGCTTCTTCCTGGACGACGGTGCAATCACGCCGGGGCTTGTCTGAGGGGCCGCACGGTACGGTGACACAGGCCCTGTCGACATCGTGTCGGCAGGGCCTCGTCACGGGAGCTTCCGCTTCTGGCGTGATCCCGTACATTCTCTGTCCATGATTTCCATCACGAACCTCGAAAAGACCTACGGCGATCGCACGCTGTTCGCCGACG
>JAYZCA010000255.1:0-3316 GCA_036339235.1 Candidatus Latescibacterota bacterium
TGCATCCGAAACATTGATGTAGCCGTCGGCAATCGACCAGTCGTGTTCGACGTAGTCGCCGAAGCGCCGGAACCACGCGTCCCCCATCTCCTGGATCAGGAAGTTGGGTGTCACCGCATCGGCGGTCAGCGTCGCCGCCAGGGCCAGCGGTCCGCCGGCGTTGTGCGGCGCCATCTGCATCTGCGCCTCGCGCGCCGCACGACCGATCTCGACAAGCCCGGTGATGCCGAAACAATGGCACACATCAGGCTGCAGGTAGGCGCAGGCACGCACTTCGATCAGGGGCAGGAAGTCGCGCAGATGAAACAGCTTCTCCCCCGTGGCGATGGGCACTGCGCTCTTGCTCGACACCTCCAGCAGAGCCGCCACCGAACCCACTTTCACCGGTTCCTCGAGGAACAACGGCCGGTACGGGGCGATGTCTGCTGCGTAGGCCAGGCTCAGCTCCGGCGTCGGGCTTCCGTGGGCATCGAGAAGCAGATCGAAGTCCTCCCCCGCCGCCTCGCGCATGGCACATACGCAGCGCGTCGAGTGGGCCACCGCGTCGGCGTCCATCGGCCACGTGCGTGTTTCCAGTGGATTCCCCTTCACGCCGGCGTAGCCCGCGTCACGGACCGCCAGCGCACCGTCGACGGCGACCTCGACGCTGTCCATCGAGATGCCGCTGTAGACGCGCACCCGGTCGCGCCGCTTACCGCCCAAGATCGTGTGTACCGGCACCCCCCACGCTTTGCCGGCGATGTCGTAGAGCGCAGCGTTGACAGCGGCGATGGCGCTGCCGAAGACAGGGCCACCCTTCCACGGCACGCGATCCTGGATGTCGTCGCAGATCGCCGCCACCGGCAACGGATCACGACCGACGAGCAACTCGCGCCAGGAGTGCAGCGTCGCTTCCACCGGCTCGGTGAGCCACTCGCCCGTGCCCTCCCCCCAGCCGGTGATCCCGCCGTCGGTCTCGATCTCTAGGAACAGCCACGGCTTCGAGGTGCTGCACAACAACTCGCCCGTCGACGGGTCGCGGATCTCCTGGTCCGTGGGTACGCTGAATTTGTGCGTGCGCAGGTCGGTGATGTTCATGATGCCGCCATCTCTGCCAGCCCGTCCACCATGCCGCGTAGTCGCGGATCGCGGTGTTCGACGAGCGCCGGATGGGGGCGAAAAACAGTGCCGCCGCTGTAGCGGTCGAGCGACTCTACGTGGGCGGGCAGACTGGGATGCTCAGCGAACTTGAGGGCGATGAAGCGACGCCCCGGGAAGCCGTGAAATACACCGTGCCAGAGCGTGTGGTTGAAGAACAGGACGTCCCCGGGCGTGGCCTCGACGAAGACGCCGGGCACCTGTTCGCCGCTGACGCCGAGGGTGCGCTCGGCGACACCCGCGTCCTGCGCCAGCAGGGGCTCCAGTGCCGTGTGGTAGGGATCCCGGTGCGACCCTGGCAACACGCGCAGGCAGCCGTGATCGGCGCGGGTCTCGTCCAGGTAGATCATCACCTTGACGCGCAGAAACTCGGTCTCCGACGAACCGAAGCGGTCCGCATGCCACGGGTGCGATCCATGCATGGTGACGTTGCACTCCGAGCCGCACCAGATGAAACCCGGCCCTGCCAGGTCGGTGATGCCGTCGAGGAGTCGGCCCTCTTCCAACAGCCAGCACAGGTCCGGAGTCGTCTCCACCTTATCCACAAGATTCTGATCCTGCGGTTCATCGCGCTCATCACAAGCGGCGGTTACCGTGTGGTCGAAGGACTCCGTGAGCCGCGCCATCTCCTGAGCGTCGAAAAGTTGTCGCAGGAAGACGTACCCGAAGGCTTCGAAATGCCGCTTCTGTGCGTCGGTGAGCATGATGGCACCCTCAGGGCAGGGATTCGTAGGCAGCCAACACGATTTCGAGATCGCGTCGCGCCCGCACCAGGTTCGAATACGGCGTGTCACTCGATACGATGCATCCGAGGAAGTCCTCCGTCATCGTCCCGTAGCCCATCAGGTCGCCGAAGCCGGGAAAGCTCAAGCCTTTCCGGCCGGGACCGCGCACGTCGACGTAAATGCCGTTGCTCTCGAACACGATGCGCCCGGTGTCGCCGTCGATGCGGGAATGCTGGAAGGTACCCTTGCCCCACGATGGGACATCCCACGCATAGTGCAGGTGTACTTTCATGCCCCCCTCGTAGGACAGCGTCAGCCGCGACTGCCGCTCCGCCGTGCCGCTGCCTTCCGCCGTCGGAAATTCTGCGAGCACAGACAGCGGTGACCGAATCGGTGCCTGCGTCAACTCGAGCTCGGCGCCGGCTTCGACAGCGCCTGATCCCGCCGCCTGCACCCGGGTCAGCGCCGCATCCGCCAGGTCCGCCACCAGCGCCACGAAGTGGATGCCCCCTTCCAGCAGCGCGCCGTACGCCGCCTTCCAGCCGTCAGCCTTCTGCAGTGTCAGCTTTTTCACGTGCATCGACTGCACGGCGCCGATGCCATCCCAGGCGATGGTCTCGCGCATCAATGCCAGCGACGGCTTGTAGTAGTAGTTCTCGGCGACCAGCACAAAGGCGCCTGCAGGCGCCGATTCCGCAGCCGCTTCGATCCGCGCCAGTTCCTCAGAGTTCGCACACAGCGGCTTCTCCACCATGACCGGCTTCCCCGCTGCCAGCGCCGTCAGCACCTGCTGCGTGTGCTGCTCCGGCGGCGTAGCGATGACGACCGCGTCGCAACCCGACACGAGCGCCTCGAACTCCCCGCTCACCTTGCCGCCGAAGCGCCGCCCGAAGTCGTCCGCCTTCGATCGCGTACGGTTGTGGAACACCAGCTCGACGCCGCGTTTGGCCAGATTGCGAGCATGCATCTGGCCGATGGCGCCACAGCCGCTCAGTCCGATGCGGGCAGTCATCCGTCTGCGTTGACGATCGAAGGTGCAACGCGCAGCGCATTGGCGGCGATCGTCAGGCTGGGGTTCACGCCGCCACTTGTGCTGAAAGCTGCCCCGTCCGTAACCCAGAGATTGTCCACTCCCCAGACCCGGCACTGCGGGTCGAGGGGGCCCTCCTCCGGCGTCGCCGCCATGCCGACGGAGCCGATAGCGTGCGAAAAGCTGTCGATCTCATAGACCCGCGTCGTCCACGCGCCAGCTGCCTTCAGCACCTGCCGTGCCCGCTCCACCAGGTAGTCACGGCGCTCATAGTCTGCCGACGAATACTCGTGGTCCACCCTCGGCGCTACCACGCCGAAGAGGCCCGGTTCGCCAAGGGTTACGGCGTTCTCGAAACTCGGATCGTCCTCGGCGATGCACAGCAGGTTCTGCATGAACGCCGTCAGCCAGCCGGCAACCCGGC
>JAYZCA010000256.1:0-26414 GCA_036339235.1 Candidatus Latescibacterota bacterium
GTCGTCGGCGATCGCCACGAAGGCATTGCCCAGAGCCGCCGAGCGAGCACTGCCGCCCAGACTCTGGATGTTGACCACCGCTTCGGCGCTCATCGCGGTAAAGGCCAGGCAGGCGAGGGCCCCGACCAGGTTCTTGAGGGGATAACGCATAGGACAGATCTCCTGGAGTCTTCGTACGTGCAACCACCACCGACGGAATGGGCCCAAAATACACACCGGCCTCAGAGGAAGCAAGCAACTTGCTCTAGGCCGGGAAAACCTGAAACCGTGGGGGAGGGGCCCCCTTCGCCGCGGCGTTGACTGTGTCGTCACGCGCCTCCGTCTGGCGCACGTAGACGATCCAGAACACCCCGTAGAGCCCCCCTTCGGCCATCTTTGGCAGATCTACGCGGAAGGGGCCGCGGACTCCGGGATCGACGGAATCACTAGGCGTGCAGAAACGTCGTTCATCTCCTGTACACGGCATGATATCACGCATCTCTTCCCGGCATCAGATTTGCCGGTTGATTCCGCATCGCCGGACGTATAAGGAGTCTAAATAGAGGAGAGGCGCTATTTCACTGCCCGAACAAGACAGATCACACCCGCATACCAACGATAATCCCCCTACTGGCTAGCCAGAGTCGCCAGGGGGTAGTCCAATGTCGGCCGATGAGTCAGGCTTGCAACTCCAACATCCTGTGGTCCCGTCTGGCCTACCTAATGCCTCGCCACTTTTCGATTGCTGCTCATGGCCACGGGCCATTCCGGAGGGTAATTTGATCCACTGTCGATGATGGCCTTTTGTCCTGCCTCTCCGTCGTGAGGAAAAGAATGGTACTGCTGCCCCGAATCATCTCCGTGCTTCTGCTCCTGCCCGCCCTCGCCACCGCCGAGGGTGTTCTGGGGTACTACCGCTTCCCGGCGCTGCGCGGCGACACTATCGTGTTCGCCGCCGAAGGCGACCTGTGGACGGTGTCGGTCGGCGGCGGCCTGGCGCGACGGCTGACGACGCACCCCGGGGAGGAGACGCGGCCGGCCATCTCTCCGGACGGAGCGACGCTGGCGTTCTCGGCGACTTACGAGGGGCCGATGGAGGTCTACACGATGCCCCTGACCGGCGGTCTTCCCCAACGCCGGACCTGGGCGAGGGAAAACTCGATGGTCACCGGCTGGCATCCGGACGGCCGCCTGGTCTATACGACGAACCAATACGCCACCAAGCCGAACCTGCAGTTGGTAGCGCTGGACCTCGAGCAGCACACCTACGAGCAGATCCCGCTGGCCGAGGCCAGCGAGGGCGCCTACGACGGCGGCGGCAAGGCGCTGTTCTTCGTGAGTCCCTCCTTCCACGGCAACGTGACGAAGCGCTACCGGGGTGGAACGGCGCGCAAGATCTGGCGCTTCGAGGACGGCGCCGACGAGGCGGTGTCGATGACGCCCGACTACGATGGCGAGAGTCACTCGCCGATGTGGTGGCGAGCTCGCGTGTACTTCATCAGCGATCGCGACGGCACGATGAACATCTGGTCGATGGGGGCCGACGGTGAAGATCTGCAGCAGCACACCCGGCACAGCGGCTGGGACGTGCGCGACGCGAGCCTCGACGACGGCCGGATCGCGTACCAAGTGGGCGCCGATCTGTGGCTCCACAACCTCGCCAGTGGTGCGTCGCGGCGGATCCCTATCACCCTCGCCTCGGACGTGGACCAGTGGCGGGACAAGTGGGTGAAGGACCCCATGTCCTACCTGACCGGCGCCGCGATCCACCCAGAAGGGGAGGGCGTGGTCCTGACGGCCCGTGGCCGCGTGTTCGTCGCCCCGGCCAAGCAGGGGCGTCTCACTCGGGTCACTCGAGCCTCTGGCGTGCGTCATCGGGACGCAGTGTTCATGCCCGACGGTGAGACGCTGCTCTCCCTCTCCGACGCCACCGGCGAGTTCGAGTTCGTGCAGCTTCCGGTAGATGGCGTCGGCGAGGAGCGGGCCCTTACCGAAGACGGCACTATCCTGCGCTACGGCGGCCGTCCGTCGCCGGACGGCAAGTGGGTCGCGTACGTCGATCACAACCGGGATCTCTGGTTGCTGCACATCGAGTCGGGCGCGCAGAAAGTAATCTCGACGAACCGCGAGTGGTCCTGGGACATCGCCTGGGCGCCCGACAGCGGCTGGCTCGCCTTCGTGCAGAGAGCTTTCAACACCTACCAACAGATCGCCTTGTACGACATACACAACGAGCGTCTGACCATGCTGACCAGCGACCGCGTCAACAGCTACAGTCCGACGTGGGACCCGAGCGGAGACTGGCTCTACTTTCTGTCCGACCGCCAGTTGCGCTCCCTGGTCACACACCCGTGGGGACCGCGGCAGCCAGAGCCGTACTTCGACAAACCCGTGGAGATCTACCAGATCGCCCTGCGATCCGGTCTGCGGTCTCCTTTCCGGCACGTCGACGAGCTGTACGACGCCAGTGACGAGGAGGAGGATGACGCGGAGGAGGAAGATGATGACGAGGAGAAGGAGGACGAGGATGACGAGGATGACGAGGTCGATCCCGTAGTGATCGAGCTGGAGGGCATCGAGCGCCGGGCGCGCAAGGTCCCGGTGCCGGCAGGCAACTACTACAGTCTGCGGGTCGCCGACGAGGCCATGTTCTGGCTGGCCCGAGGATCGGGGCCCGATCCGAAGGTGGACCTGATGGCCCTCGAGATCGATAACGATGACCCGGAGGCCGAATCCCTCGTGGAGGACGTGAAGGGGTACGATCTGTCCCTCGACGGCGAGCATCTGCTCGTCCACAAGAAGGACGACATCTTCGTTTTCGACGCGGGAACTTCGGCGCCGAAGGAGCTAGCGGACAGCAAGGTAGATCTGAGCGGCTGGTCTTTCGGCATCGATGTACGCGAGGACTGGCGGCAAATATTCATCGATGCCTGGCGCATGGAGCGGGACTACTTCTACGATCCCGGTATGCACGGGCTCGACTGGGACGCGGTGCGGGACAAATATCTGCCCCTCGTCGACAGGGTGACGACGCGCGACGAGCTCAGCGAGTTGATCGGTCGCGCCGTGGGCGAGCTTTCCGCTCTGCACACGAGCGTGCGCGGCGGCGACCACCGCCGCGGCCCGGATGACGTCGGCGTGGCGGAGCTCGGCGCTCGACTGAGCCGCGACACGCGCGCCGGGGGGTACCGGATCGACCACATCTACCTGTCGGATCCGGACTACCCCGACGAACGCTCGCCGCTGGCCGACCCGGATCTGCGTATCACGGAGGGCGACATCATCCTCGCCGTGAACGGTGTCGAAGCTCTGTCGGTTCCGCACATCGGCGTGCTGATGCGCAACCAGGCGGGACGGCAGGTGCGGCTGCGGGTGCGCACAGCCGACGACGAAGCTCGAGACGAGATCGTCGAACCGATGGCGAACGCTTTCTGGCTGCGCTATGGCGACTGGCGATATACGCGCCGCGTCGAGGTGGAGTCGAAGGGGGAAGGCGCCATCGGCTACGTGCACCTGACGGCCATGGGCGGCCGCAGCCTCACCGAGTGGTATCGGCAGTTCTACCCGGTCTTCAATCGTCCGGGGCTGATCATCGACGTGCGGCACAACTGGGGGGGCAATATCGACAGCATTATCCTGGAGAAGCTGCTGCGCCGGGCGTGGTTTTACTGGAAGAGTCGCGTCGGGCGGAACGAGTGGAACATGCAGTACGCCTTCCGTGGACACATGGTGGTACTGTGTGACGCCAGGACCGCCTCCGACGGCGAGGCTTTCGCAGAAGGCTTCCGCCGTTTGGGGCTCGGCTCGGTCATCGGCAAGCGCACCTGGGGTGGCGAGATCTGGTTGAACTCCCGGAATCGGCTGAGCGATCGCGGCATCGCCAGGGCGCCGATGTCAGGCGTCTACGGTCCCGAAGGGGAGTGGCTGATCGAGCAGTGGGGTGTGGAGCCGGACATCGAGGTGGACAACCCGCCGCACGCCACCTTCGGCGGCGAGGACGCTCAGCTGCAAGCGGCCATCAACTACCTGCTGGCGCGCATCGAGGAGGATCCGCGCGAGGTGCCGCCAGCGCCTCCGTACCCGGTGCTGCGCTTCGACTACCAGGAGGCGGAGTAGTCAGCGGGGCCAGTCTGCGATCCCACACCCGCCGGCCGATTGCGCAAGTTGAGCGTCGCCCTGGTGCCGCCGCCGTGCCTTAATCTGGTACGCTATCACGGTGTGCTGGCCACTCGCAAAAGGTAGGACGGCATCCGTCCTTGAATGAACCTTCCCACACCTTCTTCACTACCTCCAAAGGTGCACATCGGTAATCTCGGTGGAGGCGGGGTTCCTGTCGGTACGAAAATGCCCAAAAGGTGTGAGTCACTACGCGGGGTCGGCGCACCGGTTTCTGCCTGCGGCAGGTGTCGTCTATATTGAAAAAAAGCTTTGTCCTGGTTCCACGTGCCGACTGAAAGCGATCATGCGTAACCATGTTGTTCGGCTGCTGCTGGCTGGTATGCTGGTCCTGCCTTGGGGATCATCGGCTGAGGTGCGGCACCTGGTGATCGGTCGGGGCGGTCTGGACTGGCGCCAATCCAGCGACGACCTGCTGGGTCTGGTCGACGCGGCATTCGTCGGGAGCCTGCAGCCTTTCGAGTTGGATCCGAAGGTCAACATCGCGGTGGGACCGCCGACCGAAAGTGGCCAGTTCACCAACATCTTCGGCCACGTCTGGGAAGTGAACTCGAACCCGCCCGCCTCCGTTGAGGACAAGTCGCCCTTTGTGTACGGGAGGGGCCCGGCGTTCACGATCGACGGCGACCTGGACCAACCCACGAACAGTGCGCCCGTTTCCCATTACAGCTTCGACCTGGGTCTTCCCGTCCCCATCAACCGCGTCGTGTTCTTTCCGCCAGAGAAGGGGAGGACGACTTCGTCCGGCGATCTTCCCGGGGGCCGGGGGTCCTCCGGGCTGTTGATCAAGGACCAGTTTCCCCGGCAATACTCGCTCTCGGGTTCGCTCAACGAGCGGGAGTTTCTGTTTCAGAACTTCGCCAACGACTTCGATGTCGACCTGGGCAGCAGCTTCAATCATACCACGCGCGTCGCCGACGTGCGGTTTCCGACACAGGTCCTGCGCTTCCTGCGCCTGCGTTTTCCGGCTCGGGGGTTTATCGCCGAGGTCGAATTCTACGGTGAAGGGTTTCTGCCGCAGACCCGCTACGTGTCGCAGCTGTTCGACATGGGCGAGGCGGTCAACTTCGGCCGGCTTCAGTTCGACTTCGACAGGTTTCGCAGTCAGGGATTCGGTGACGAGCCCGTAGCGGCATCGGACGCTCCTGTGCATCTGGCCGTGGAAGCACGGAGTGGACTCGACGACACACCGCTCATCTACCACGTCGTCACCGATATCGGCGCCGACAAGGAGGTCAGTGAGGAGGTATTCAACCGGGCACCATCGGGTACGTTTAACGTCAACGCGGCGGTGATCCCCGGTCACCAAGGCCCGGTCCTTGACGACGTGGCCAACTGGAGTTTCTGGTCGGCGCGCCAGCAGATCACGGGGGCCCAGCTTCAGGTCCCGGACGGGCGACGGTTCATCCAGCTTCGCGCCTTCATCACCAGCGACGAGGTGTTCGCCTTCGGCCGGTTAAACTCACTGTCCGTCGAGTACTCTGCCTTGCTGGCTGACCCCGTGCTGGGCGAGGTGGCGCTGATGTCGGATCCTCAGCCTGAGGACGGGATCGTCGAAGTCCCGCTGGGAGATCCGGTGACCCTGACCTACGATGTGCGCGCGGGTTTTACCGCGCCGTCGCAGACCGGTTTCAGCGCGATCCGTCTGCGGACGCCCGAAGCGGTGGACTTTCAGCGTTTCCAGATGGGAGATCCCCTCCAAGATATCGAGCCAGACAGCCTGATCATCAACGCTCGCGAGCTGCTCGTCTACTTCCCGTCGAACCGGATCACGCCCGGGTCGCATCCGCCCATGCGTCTGACCTTCGCCACCCGCGTGTTCAATTTCACTACAATGATGGAGGGCGAGGTGTTCGACCCCGGCGGCGAGAATCTGCCACAGTCGATCGACGGCGGCGACGCCTCGCCACTCGTGTCGACGAACGACCTGCGGGTTGTGGCGCCGCTGGAGCAGCTGCAGGTGTTGTCCGGACTGGAACTGGGCTCCCGGATTCTGACGCCGAACGCCGATGGGGTGAATGACGATCTGCAGATCTCTTTCACGCTGCAGGGGATCGTCGGCGGCAAACTGGCGGTGGGATTGTACGACCTCAGCGGCCGTCTCGTGCGTCGACTGGTCGACACGACGCGTGGTGAGGGGCGCTACACGGAGACGTGGGACGGCACCGATGGCCGTGGGCGGGTCGTGCCGGGGCTGTATCTGCTGCGCATCGCTGTGGGCACGGATCTGGGCACGTTCGAGGACACGCGCACCGTCGCCGTCGCGTACTAAGAAGTAAAGCTGCACCGATGATCGCGCAGTCCACGCATACCGGCATCAGGGTGCGCGCCGTGGTCGTGGGAGTTCTCCTCTCCGGCGTGATCGCCGTGGGCCTGCCATTCGGGGAATTTGTCCTCAACGGAACGCAGATGGGGCTGAATTCGTCAACCCCGGCGGCTTTTTTTCTACTCTTTCTGCTGGTCGCGCTGGTGCAACCCATACTCGGCGCGACCCAGCCCGGCTGGTCATTCACGCCCGCCGAACTGCTGAGCATGTCGGTGATGATGATGATCACCACAGCTATCGCCGGCAGGGGCTTCGTAAGCATCGCCATCCCCATCATCAGCGGGGTGCACTACTTCGCGACTCCGGAGAACGACTGGGCGGACTTTCTAGTTCCCCACGTGCCCACGTGGATGACGCCCCAATCTCCGAGTGCCATAAATGGGTTCTACGAAGGTCTCTCCGAGGGTGAACCCATTCCGTGGGGCCCGTGGATCGAACCACTGGCCTGGTGGTTCGTGTTCATGATCGCCTTCTACACGGTCGTGGTCTGCCTCATGGTCGTGATGCGTCGGCAGTGGATGGATCACGAGCGCTTGCTGTACCCGTTGACGCAGTTGCCGCTGAGCATGGTGCAGGACGGCGGGTCGCCAACCCGGCCGTTCCTCAGACAACCCGGGATGTGGGTAGGGGCCGCCGTGCCCTGCATCCTGCACGGGATCAACGGTCTGAGTCACTACTACGAGTTCATCGGCAAGCTGGAGCCCTCCCACTGGTTCACACTGATCCCGAACCTGGTGACGCTGCACCTGCGCTTCGATTGCATGTGGACCGGCCTCGCCTACCTGGTCAACACCAGCGTCACCTTCAGCCTGTGGTTCTTCTTCCTGCTGGCCAAGCTCGAGGAGGCCGTCTTTGTCCGCATCGGCGTGTTCAACACCGAAGGCCTCGACATCTTCAGTCACACGTCCCACACGGGCATTTTGAGCCACCAGGTGATGGGAGGCATGGTGGTCATGGTCGTGCTGGGGTTGTGGACGGCCAGGTGGCACCTGTGGGACGTGGTGCGGCACGTCTGGCGCAGCGAGCCCAGATCCGACGGGGACGAGCTGATTTCCTACCGCATGGCGGTCATCGGGGTACTGTCAGGCGTTGCTGTCATGTGCGGCTGGTTATGGGGCTCCGGGCTGTCCCCGTGGGCGGTCTGTCTGTTTCTACTGGGCGCGTTTGTCATTTTCTTTGCCCTGACACGGGTGATTGTCGAAGCGGGCCTGGCTGCGGCAGTGCAGGGCATGTCCGGTTGCGGAGCCCTGGTCTCGAGCGTGGGCTCCACCGCGCTGGGCATCAAGGGACTGGTGGCCCTGGGGATGACCCTGGCGTGGGCCGGGGACCTGCTCGTGTTCATGATGGCCCCCTGTGCCAACGGCATCCGCATGCTGCACGGTCTGGGCCGTTACCGACGCCGGATCCTGGTGATGATGACGCTGGCCATGGGCATCGGGCTGGTGGGCGGCGTGGGTACGATCATCGTGTTGAGCTATGAGTACGGCGCCAACAACTACCACGGCTCGTGGGCCTGGTTTGCCAGGGAGCCCTTCCGTTTCGCCGCGAACCTGGCGCACAACCCGACGGGTCCTAACTGGGACGGCTGGCTGTGGAACGGTGTCGGGGCGGTGGTCATGGCCGGTCTGATCTGGGCGCGTCACAACCTGCTGTGGTGGCCGCTGCACCCCATCGGCTTCGTCGCCGGGGGCACCTGGATTCTCAACAGCATCTGGTTCAGCATTTTTCTCGCGTGGCTGGTCAAGGTGCTCGTACTCCACTACCTGGGAGCCAACGGCTACCGCACCACGCGATGGTTCTTCCTAGGCATGATCCTGGGACAGTTCGTCGCCGGTGGCGTCTGGACGGTGGTCGACGGCTTTACCGGCATGACGGGAAACCGGATTCGCATGTACTGAAAACGAATTCAACAGAGAGGAGAGGACTTGGCCAACATCGTCATCATCGGCGCCGGCAGCGGCTTCGGTAGCCGGCTGTCCATCGACATTCTGTCGCGAGAGTCACTGAAGGACTCCACCATCGCCCTGTGTGACATCGACGAGGAGAGACTGGAGCAGGTGCACAGTTACGTGCAGCGGGCCATCGACGGCCACAATCTGCCGGGCAAGGTGATCGCCGGTACCGATCGGGAGCAGATGCTACCGGGTGCCGACTGTGTGGTGACGGCCGTGTCCATCGGCGGCGCCGCCTACTGGGGCGAGCCGTACCGGTCTGAAATCGAGATCCCGTTGAAGTACGGAGTGCAGCAGACGGTGGCCGACACGATCGGTGTGGGCGGTATCTTCCGCTTCCTGCGCACCGCCCACGAGCACCTGCAGTTCGCCCTCGACATGGAGCGGTTGTGTCCCGACGCGCTGCTGCTGAACTACACCAACCCCATGTGTATGCTAACCTGGCTGCACTCGGTGGCCACGACGATCGAGAATGTCGGTCTGTGTCACAGCGTGCAGGGCACGACGAAGAAGCTCGCCGCCGCTGTCGGCGCGCCGTACGACGAGGTCAGCTACACCGTGGCGGGGATCAACCACCAGGCATGGGTGCTGAGCCTGCGGCACCAAGGCGAGGATCTCTATCCCGAACTGTGGAAGGCGATCGACACACACGAGTCCTTCGAGCAGGACAAGGTACGGGTGGAGATGATGCGGCAGTTCGGCTACTTCGTCACGGAGAGCACCCGCCACAATGCGGAGTACCTGCCCTATTTCCGACGGACGAAGGACCTCTGCGAGCTCTACGGCCTGCCGGAGCGCGCACCGGTGTCGATGGAGAACACCCGGCAGCGGAGCTGGATGAAAGATTCAGGCGTTGAAGATGACGGCGATGCCGAGGTGCCGGCGTTGACAGCCTCGCACGAATACGCGTCGCTCATCATCGAGGCACGTATGGAGAACACACCCTTCGCCTTCAACGGCAACGTGATGAACAACGGCTCCATCACCAACCTGCCGCAGGACTGCTGCGTCGAGGTGCCCTGTTTGGCCGATGCCGATGGCGTACACACCACCTTCGTCGGCGGTCTGCCGACGCAGTGCGCTGCCCTGAACCGGACGAATGTAAGCGTGCAAGAACTGGCCGTGGAGGCCGTGCTGAACCGGGACCGGGAGGCGGCATTCCACGCCTGCGCCCTGGATCCGCTGACGGCCGCCGTCGTGCCTCTGCCGCAGATTCGTGAGATGTTCGAGGAGTTGTGGACGGCGGAGGGAGATCTGTTGAGTTACTTCGACGCGTGATCCCGGACTGCCGCTATACTGTCAGTCTGTGGTGCTTGGTGTTGACGGCGCTCTGTGCGGGGCCACTACAGGCCCAGGATGGTGCGAAGATGACGCTCGTGCACTACATGCCCTGGTTTTCCTCGGAACCTGTCAGCGGAGACTGGGGATGGCACTGGACGATGGGTCACTTTGATCCCGGCAGGTTGACGGATGACGGCAACCGGGAGGTGGCGGCCCACGACTACCCGCTGATCGGGCCGTATGACTCCAGCGATCCCGACGTGCTGGAATACCATGTATTGCTGATGAAGCTGGCCGGCATCGACGGGGCCATCGTCGACTGGTATGGAATTCGGGACTTCGAGGACTACGCTGTGATTCACCGCAATACCGAACACCTGATCACGTACCTCAGGATGGCCGGACTCAAGTTCGCCGTCTGTTACGAGGACCAGACCGTCCGGCACATGGTGGAGGGCGGCGTCCTGCTAGCGGGGCAGGACGTCGCTCACGGGACCGAAGTGTTCGAGTGGCTGCAGCAGAACTGGTTTGCCGAGGATGTGTATCTGAAGGTCGATGGCGGACCGGTACTGCTCGTGTTTGGTCCACAGCACTTCGCAAAGGCACAGTGGGAAGAGATTACGGCAGGCCTGAGGCCGCCCCCGCGCCTCTACGCGTTGCCACATCTGTCCCGGGAGGCCGGAGCCGACGGCACCTTCGGCTGGCCTCCCGTGAATGGTGGGGGTGAGGTCACGCCAGCCGCGTGGCGGTACTATCTGAGCGCTCTATACGCCCGAGGCCGGCAGGGGGAGTCCGTCATCGCGCCCGTGTTCCCGAAGTTCCATGACATCTACGAGGAGGCCGGGTTACACGACAGTTACGGAACCCTCGACGATCGGGAGGGTGAGACTTTTGGGGAGACCCTCGACCGGGCCTGGGAGAGCCCTTCGCGGATGATCCAGATCATCACCTGGAACGACCATGGCGAGGGCACGGCCATCGAGCCTACCGCTGCAGACGGCTATCGTTATCTGGAAGCGGTCCAGCGAAGGAGAATGCAGAACCACGAGATGTTCGCCTTCGGCGCACAGGACCTGCGCCTTCCCCTAAAGCTGTATGATCTCCGGAAGCAGACCTCAGGCGATCCGGCAGCGACGCAGCTGTTGGATCGAGCCGCCAGCCTGATACTCGCAGCCGACTGTGATGCAGCCAGAGAGCTGTTGACCGACGCAGTCTCATTGAGCCGCCGATGAAGTACCGACGAGGGACACCGCAACCCGGGACACTACGGGCAGAAAATGCCCAAGTGGATCACACGGATCAAACTGATCGACGATGTATACCTCGGGTGCTGGGAGAGCCTGCCCTCGGGACGCGAGGTCAAATGGTCAGACGATGCCTTGGCCACGGTGAACTCCCGCATCGACGCACCCCTGTCGGTGTGGGACGACTTCAAGGACACGGCAAGCGGTGCGATCAGGTTTGAATTCGACGAGGTGAGCACCGACGACGGCGGCAGCTGGTCGCAAGCGCTTTTCACAACCCGTTCGGAGCCAAATGTGTGGGTCACATGGGCGTTCACCTGGAACCTGCCGACGAGGGGCACCTACAGGATCCTGGCGCGGGCCACCGATTCGGCCGGCCAACGCCAATCCCGCACCTATGAAGGCGACGACCGCTACGACGGCCGCACCGGGTGGCACCGCGTGCCGGTGGATGTGGCCACTGGCTGACCGCGGCTCTAATAAGCCAGGTTGATGATCCGCCGCACGGAGCGCTCGCCCACATCGGCGGCCACCGCGATCCGGCAGATATAGACCCCCGGCGGCAGCATCTTTCCGGTGCTGTCACGTCCGTCCCATCCATAGCCGTCCGCTCCGGCAGACACCGCCCGTACCAGCCGACCTGACAAATCGTGAATTGTCACCTCGGGCACGGCCGACTCGACCTTCGCCAGCGCGAAACGGATCGCGGCCACGTCGTTGACGCCATCGCCGTTGGGGGTCACCAGGGAAGTCACTTCCACCGAGCGGATCAGCGCGCCCCCGCTGGCCACCGCTGGTACGAATACCGTTGCCGAGTGCTGCTCTGCCGGCCGTACTCCCTGCCGGGCACCGGTACCGACCAGACTCACCCAGGCGTCGAAGGTGGTGGCGTTGGCCCGAACCCGGGTTTTGAACAAGACCTCCACCGATTCGCGCTGCACTCGCTCGGGAAGGTCTATGCGCAACGAGTCTCCCGCCATGGCGACGGCCATCGGTGTCACCATGGTGCCGCCCACCTTCAACGAAACATCCTCGACGGGGGAGGAGGTCCGGATGTGCACGCGGTCAAACCCCTGATCACCGACTCGGAAGGTCGGCTTGATCACATAACTGAATGTCTGCAGCGAGTCGAATCCCACCTGACGCGGCAGGATCCTGCTGGTGACGCCACCACTGACCAGGGCATTGTCGAAATGGAGAGAAATGCTGCGCAGCAGCGGCGCCACGTCGGGATTGTCGTTGCCAAGCCTCACCTGCAGCTGCACGAAACGTCTGGGTGTCGGTGACAGAAACACTTCTTCGGGGAAGTCGTACACCTGACTCCAGCCGGACCAGTCGGGGCCCTTGCGTTGGATTTCTACAACGTCCTGCTTCTGCGACTTGGGGAGCTTGTTCCACTGAGCCTGTGAAATCTCGATGCCGTTCTTGTTGTAGTACTTCTCTTCGAACAGGAAGGTGTCCCCCGTCTGCGAGCGGATCTCTACAAAGGTTTCCGGGGGCAGCTCGGCGTCCCAGCTCAATCTGCGGATGCTCTTGGTGCCACCCAGGTCGATGAAGCCCGATTCCATCTCGGCGCCCGCCACATAGCCATCGCCGAAGAGCATGAACTCGGTGATCGAATAGAAGGGGTTGTGGGTGCCCCCCTGGGCTCCGGCGATGCGAGTGAAGTTGAGTCGGTGGTAGAAGGCGTAGCGAGCCTTGCGCATAGGGAACTGAAAGTCGAACACCCGACGCAGGGGACTAAAGGTGTTGTCAACCTGGGTCAGTAGCTGGAAATCGAAGTTGCCACGCACCCGATCCGTCGTCACCCCCGCGGCCTGCGTCCCGTCCGAGGTGGCAATTTCGAAGCTGCCGAAGAAATTTCGCGTCGACCTGATGTGCATGAAGGCCTGGTCGATCCAGTAGCTGGCGCCCAGGTCGATCTCGAACCAGTGCCCCTCGGAGACCCAGTCGTTGGGACCTGACAGGGACCAGGTGGTGTTCTTGTCTCCGTCGATAAGGGTCGACAGATTCGTCAGGTCAGTGCCGCCCCGCACGCCACCACCACGTTCCACGCTTCCCAGAACTGCGTTGTCGCCCAACCCCACTACTTCGATCTGGGCCAGAGCGGCCCCGACGTTCCGTTCCTCGGCGACGAAGCGCACGTATTGCACCATGGCGTGGTGCAGCGTGTCCCCGGCGACCAGATGTTCGCCCGTCGCCCCGCCGGGCCAGATCGTGCGCAGCTCGTATTCGACGACGCGTTCCTCGTTCGGCTCGCTGGCACGGCCCACACGGGTAAACTGGAACACATCTCTGGCCGCCGATGCCCGCACGCCATCGTTGGTGTACACGCTGAAACTGCGGAAGGGTCGCGCTCCCAGCGTGTCGGGAAAGATCAGACGGACCTTGGTGGCCAGGACCATCCGCCCGAGATCGACCTCTACGAACCAGTCCTCGATCACGTGATCCTGGGAGGGTTGCCACCAGGTGTCTTTCCGTCCGTCGATGATGTTGTCTGCCGATTCGGCATCGGAACCCACCACACGGATGCCGCCGGGTATGGGCTCCCTGCTGCTCCTGGTCAGGTGGCGGAACTCGTGGGCACCGGCGACGGAGTTGATCGCTCTATCGATCCGACCCAGGCCGATACTACCGTCGTCGTTCTGTACCACGGCGCCGCGTGGGAAGGTCCAGCTGTCCCAGTCCGCCCTGCGATCAAAGCGGAACACGTCCGCCAGGCACAGGGAATCGCTCACGAGCAGCAGAGCGGCGGCAACAGACAGGATGTGCGAGAGTCGCTGGGGGATGGGAGGCCTCTTGCTCGTGCTATTTCTGCGTTGGTTCCAGGCCCAGCAACACAATCAACACAGAGCGCACCCAGAAGGCGCTGTTCATATAGGGGTTCTTCGCCGAAGGCCAGTTCGACCAGTACGTCTGGTTGTGTGGGATCCGGTGAAACCACTGCAGCAGCGGGATCGCCGGCAGCTCGGTAAGCCAGATATCCATGGCCTGGCGGAACAGCGGGATCAGAGCCGGATCGTCCGGCGACACCTGCCCCATCCGGTCTACCAGACGGTCGAATTCCGCGTTCGACCAACGGTAATAATAGGGGGTGGGCGTGCCTGTGGGCTCCACGAATCGACTGTGGAACAGCCTGAGGGTGAAATAGGGATCGCGTACCGAACCCCCGACGCCCATGATGAAGGCCCGGGCTGTTCCCAGGGAGATATTCGTGTACGCATCGGAGTACATGCGGAAGGAGGCATCGAAACCGGCCTTGCGCAGTTGCTGGATGAGCACCGGGGTGAAATCCTGAAAGAGACCGGGGTAGACGACGATCGGCAATTTCACACGCTGTCCGTCCCTGACCCAGAGGCCTTCCACGTCGAGAGCCCAACCCTTACTCCGCATGATCTCGGCTGTCTTGCCTGGATTGTGCTCGTCGACGCCGTGCTTTTCCAGCAGGTCCTGGATCTGGGAGGTGTGTTTTCTCATCGGCGGGAAATCGGGAAAGGGCAGCAGGCTGTATTCGCCAGCGCCCTGCCAGCCGACCTCTACCAGCTGCTCTCGATCGATGGCGTAGTTTACCGCCCAGCGCACTTCCGGGTCGTCGAAGGGCGCTTCGAGGTTGTTGAAGCCCAGCACCGGCGGCCACCAGTCGCGGTAGCCGTAGGGCGTTTCCCGTCCCGACCAGGTGGTGACATTCGGATTGGCATCGAGCAGGGCCTTGATATTGGCCGGGCGCAGGTCGATGCACATATCCATTTCATCGTTGATGAACAGCTGGACCCATTTGTTCTCGTCTCCCTGTGGAAGGTAGATGATACGCTCCACTTTGGGGAGGCGTTGAAAACCGATCGTCGCCGCCCACCAGTCAGGCCTCACGTCCCAGATCCGCTGCAGCGGTACCGACAGGGCCAGCCGGTAGGGTCCACTGACCACGGGAAGCCCCGACTCTAGGTCGAGGTTCTTAAAGGTCGTCGGGTCCTGCTGTTCCCAAATGTGCTTGGGTACGATATGGATGCCGTTGCCGAAATTGTACGTGAAATACGAGAACACGAACCGTGGGTTGGGTGAGGTCAGGGTGATGACGGCGGTCAGATCGTCAGGTACTTCGACTCTCTCGACCCACGTGTCCATGTCCGTCGAGAAGGCAAGCTCAGGTGCGTGAGCCTTGAGCATGTCCACTGTGTACTTCAGGTCGTGTGCAGTCCAGGCATGACCGTCGCTCCAGGTGACACCCTCGCGGATGTGGATGGTCACCTGCGTGTAGTCGTCGTTGAATTCGTGGCCCGTGGCGATCCACGGTATGACGTTGTCTTGTCCGACGTAGGCGTTGTAGAAGTAGAGCGGCTCGTACTGATAGTCGAACCCCGGAGAGGACGTGCCGAGGATGAACGGATTGAAGGAGTCGTAATCCGTCAACAGCAGGATCCCGAGAATCAGTGTTCTGTTCCGGGGTACCTGCTTCAGTGATGTCGGTGATCCATCCCCGGAGTCGCCGCACGATACCAGCGTCAGACACAGCAGCAGGCCCCGTAATGTGCACTTCATCGACGCAGCTCCTCGGCGATTTGTCGAAGGTGATTCCAGCTCCGGGCACCCCCCGGACCGATGTGACTATACTTCCCCGACCAGAGTCAAACAATGAGGGGGATACATGAGTCGATTCGGACTGCTGCTCGTCACGATCTCACTGACGAGTCAGGGCGTCACCGCGGCGGACATCGAGGGTGCCGAGTTCATCGACTATTTCGGATACTCCGGTTGTGTAGCGCTGCACAACGACAGCATCCGCGTAGTTCTGACCACCCACGGCGGGCGCATCCTGGAGTATTCGCGGGACGGCGCGAACGCCATTCATCTGGACCCGGCGCAGAAGGGCTGGATCTACACGCCGGGGGAGGCTAGCCCCGATCCCACCGGAGGGCGGTTGGATATCGGCCCAGAGGCGATCATACCCCGCAGGCCTGAACTCTGGCTCGGCCAATGGCAGGTGGAGATCACCGGGCCACGTGCCGCGCGTCTGACGAGTGTCGAGCATGCCGCTACGGGCGTGCAGTTGGTGCGCGACTTCGTCCTCGACGAGACGACCTCACACCTCAGTGTCACCCAGACCATCATCAACATCTCCGACGAGACCACCCAGTGGTGCCACTGGAGCCGGACCTTCGGACTGGGCGGTGGCATCGTCGTCATCCCCTTGGCTTGCCAGAGTCGGTTTCCCAATGATTACGTGATGTACGGCCCGGGTCCGGTGATAGACTACCGTCCAGAGGATCCCAACATTCGGGTGCGCGACGGCTTCCTGGAGATTCTCGGTCCACCGGCGCGCGCCAAGCTGGGGTTCGACTCCTGTGCCGGCTGGTTCTCCTACCTGTCAAAGAACGATCTGATGTGGGTCAAGCGTTTCCCCGTGTATCCCGAGCGGGTCTACAACGAAATGGCTGGCCTGACGATTTCAATCTGGTACAACAGAGAAGAAATGACGGAGTTGGAGCCGATCGGTCCTCGCGAGGTGCTCGCACCCCGGGAGTCCTCCTCCTTCACCGAAGACTGGTGGCTGCTGCCCTACGACTATCCTGCCGGCGGGGCAGACATCGATCTCGAAGCCGTGGCTGCCGTCGTCGATCAGCAGGCGCGGTAGCCGTGCGAAAGCTGACGCTGCTCTGCTTTCTCGTACTCGTTGGCGCCGGAGCGGCCACCCTGCTGACCGAGCCGGACATGAGCAGCGATGTGCCCGTCATCTACTGGGCGACCGATCCGAACCCCGCCCGCGTGCAGCAGGTGGTCGACTTCCACGACTGGCTGGTGGAGAACGGGCACACGACTCCGGACGGGAGGCCGAGCGTCGAACTGCGCCTGGAGACGGTGGCCGCCGAACTCAATGGCATCATCCAGGGCGTGTCCGGCGTCTCGGCAGACATCATCCAGTGCAGCGTACCCTGGTATCAGTCCATCGGCCTGCTCAAGGACGTAAGCGCGGAGGCGGAGAAACAAGGCTTCGGCATGGATCAGACGTATCCGGCTCTCGAGCCCCTGTTGCGGGTCGACGGACGTCAGTACGGATTTCCCTGCAACGTCAACGTCATGGCCCTGTGGATTAACCTGGACACCTTCGACAAGGTCGGCATGGAGCCGCCGCCGCCGACCTGGGACTGGGACACCTTCGAGCGCTTCGGCAAGGAGTTCGTCCAACGAGCGAACCCGCCCGGCGAGCGTCAGTCGGTGTTCTTCGTCAACCGCTTCGAGCACGCTTACTTCGTGCGCACCATGCACCGCAGTCTCGGCGCCTCCGAGTTCAACGAGACCATGACGGCTTCCGGGCTGAACCACGAGGGCTACGCGAGGTCGCTGGCACGGATCTACAAGTGGACCTTCGAGGACCACATCGCCGCCA
Organism: Candidatus Latescibacterota bacterium; assembly: GCA_036339235.1. Lineage (GTDB taxonomy): Bacteria > Latescibacterota > UBA2968 > UBA8231 > UBA8231 > UBA8231. The sequence goes on from JAYZCA010000256.1 coordinate 17,341, forward strand.
GCAAGGCGGAGGAATCGGCTTTCTCCACGGAGTCTGGCTACAGCGGGGCCGGGCTGACCCTGTTTCAGCAGGGACATTACGGGCTCTACAACATCGGTCGCTGGATTCTGATCCGGCTGCGGGAGTTCAAGCAGCCTCCGAGAGTCTCCGTCAGCCACTATCCCTACGCAGAGTTTCCCAATGCCGTCATCGGCACACGCGTCGCAGGCGTCTACGCGGCGACGAAATATCCTGAGGAGTCGACGCTGTTTCTCGCCTACCTGGCCAGCGAAAAATACAACATGGGCATCGTCAACTCCGCCGACGCACTGCCGCCCAGTCCGGCGTATACGCAGTTGGAGCAATACACGCGGCCGGCGGAGCATCCCAATGAGTGGGGTGCCCATGAGCTTCCGGCGGAGGGTGCCGAGACGATCGCCATCGCCAGCGCGATCAGTCCTTACGTGCCGATGGCCACAATCGATCGCTACAAGAAGAAGGCTCTGGACGAAGTGCTGGCCGATCTGGCCACTCCGGAACAGGCTGCAGCCAAGGCGGCGCGCCGGATCGACGCGGAGATCGATCTGACGTTGAAGGAGAGCCCTACACTGCGTCGACGTTACGCTGCCGCCGTGGAGGTGCAGGAGAAGATCGACCGGTATCGCAGCGTGGGACGGCCGGTGCCTCTGGAGTGGATCAAGAATCCCTTCCATCGCGTCTACTATCAAGCCATGGGATGGGCCGATACCACGGGTGCGGGAAAAGGCGCGTGAACCGATGAGGAAACTCACACTCGTCAGTTTTCTCGTCCTCGCAGGCGCCGGCGCGGCCACGCTGCTGACCGAACCGGACATGGCCAGCGATGTTCCCGTCATCTACTGGTCCACCGATCCCAACCCGGCACGAATCAAGCAGGTCGATCAATTCCACGAGTGGCTGGTAGAGAACGGCCACACCACGATGGACGGCAGGCCGAATGTCGAGTTACGCCTGGAGACGGTGGCCGCCGATCGCAAGGGTATCATCCAGGGCGTATCGGGTGTGGCGGCCGACATCATGGACTGCAACATCCCCTGGTACCAGTCGATCGGCATTCTCGCCGACGTGACCGAAGCAGCCGAGCGCGACGGCTTCGGCACGGATTCCACCTACGACGCGCTGGAGCCGCTGCTCACCGTGGACGGGCGACAATACGGGTTCCCCTGCAACGTCTACGTCATGGGGCTGTGGGTGAACGTCGACACCTTCACGAAGCTGGGCATGGAGCCGCCTCCGACGCACTGGGATTGGGACACCTTCGAGCGCATCGGCAAGGAGTTCGTCCAACGGGCCAATCCCGCCGGGCAACGGCAGACGGTGTTCTTCGTCAACCGCATCGAGCACGCCTTCTTCGTTCGCGCCATGCATCGCAGTCTCGGAGTCTCGGACTTCAACGAGACGATGACCGCATCCGGACTGGACCATGCCGGATTCGCCGAAACACTGGCCCGCATCCGCAAGTGGACTTTCGAAGATCACATCGCAGCCAGCAAGGCAGAGGAGACGGCCTTCTCGGCTGAATCCGGCTACAGCGGCGCCGGACTGACCTTGCTGAACAAGGGCAACTACGGCACCTACACGATCGGGCGCTGGGTGCTGATTCGACTGCGGCAATTCGAAGACCCTCCCAGAGTGTCGGCCAGTCATTTCCCCCACGGCGGGTTTCCCAACACGCTGATCGCCGCCCGCACGGCCGCCGTCTACGCCGGTTCTCCGCACCTGGTCGAGGCCAAGCTGTTCCTGGCATACCTGGCCAGTGAGGTGTACAACATCGGTATCGTGGAATCCGCCGACGCCATGCCGCCGATTCCAAAGTTCACGCGCACCGAGGGGTACCTGAGGCCAGCGGAATACCCCAACGAATGGGGCGCCCACGAAGTACCTGCACAGGGGGCCGGGTCGATCGCCATCACACTGTCTACCAGTCCCTTCGTACCGTCGGCGACGGTAGACCGGTACAAGAAGAGGGCCCTGGAGCAAGTCATGGCCGGGCTGGCCACGCCTGAGCAGGTCGCGGCGGAGGCGGCGAGTCGCATCGACGCCGAGATCCAACTCACCCTGGTGGACAGCCCCACCTTGCGCCGCCGCTATGCGGGGGCAGTGGCTCTGCAGGAGAAGATCGACAGCTACCGGCAGATGGGTCGGCCCATTCCCATGGAGTGGATCAAGAACCCCTTTCACCGCGTCTACTACGGGTCGAAAGGATGGATCAAAAACGATCCAGACGGGAGGGGCGCATGAATCGGCGCAACGTACGCGACGTCAGCGTCGGGCTGAGCTTTCTGGCGCCGAACATACTGGGGTTCCTCGTGTTCACCCTTGGACCGCTGCTGTTCAGCATGTACCTGGCGTTCACCAACTGGGACCTGCGGCTGCACAACATGTTCAAGGAGGAGCCGCTCCGCTTCGTGCAACTGGAGAATTTCTCGCGGATGCTCGACGATCCCGACTTCTGGCAGTATCTGGGCAACACGCTGTTCTTGATGATGTCCATCCCCTTCGCCATCGCCGGCAGTCTGGTGGCTGCCATCCTGCTCAGTCAGGACACCGATGGGGGCAGTGGCTGGGTGCGCCGCCGACTGATCGCCAGCGCCGGCCTCGTTTTCGGCGTCAGCTGTCTGGTTCTGGCCGGAGCGGGCGTCTCAGCTGTGACGATCCTCATCGTCGGCCTGGCCGGGGCGATTCTTCTGGGCGGAACCACCGGCGGAACCACCGTCTACCGAACGCTCTTCTTCCTGCCCCACTTTACCTCCGGGGTGGCCACGTTCATCCTGTGGAAGAAGCTTTACAATCCGAGCACGGGGCCGATAACGACCGCGCTGCAGCCCCTGCTCGACCTCACGGGGGGCGTGGTGACCTATGTGCCTGCCCAACTGGTACGGAGTTGCTCGTGGCTCTGCATTCTATTGATGGTAGGCGGATTCTACCTGGGTGTCCGTCGGTTGTTCCTGTATTGGCGGGATGGGGAGATGGGAGGCTTCACCGTGCTGCTGGGACTCGTCTTCATGACGTTGCCGGCGGCCTGCTCGACGGCCTGGGCCAACCCGCAGTCCGCCTCCGGGCTCGTTCTCGCCGGCGCTGCCGTGAGTCTGCTCCTCTTCGGCGGGCGGGCGGTCAAAGGAAGGGGCTATCCATGCCGGGCGGACGAGGGTTTGGGCGACGGCATCGTGTTCAGCGCCACCCTGATGGTCGTCGGCTTCGGCTTGCTGGGGCTCGGCAATGTGCTGTACGATCTGCCGGTGAAGGCCGCCGCGGGTCTGGAGACGCCGGAGTGGCTGACCCAGTACAACTGGGCCAAGCCGTCATTGATGTTCATGGGTCTGTGGGCGGGGATCGGCTCCAACAATATGCTCCTCTACCTGGCGGGCCTGTCCAACGTACCCGGCGAGCTCTATGAGGCGGCGGAGATCGACGGCACGAGCGCCTTCCAGAGGTTCTGGCACGTCACCTGGCCGCAACTGGCACCGGTGACCTTCTTCATCGTCGTCATGAGCACGATCGGCGGGCTGCAGGGGGGCTTCGAGATGGCCCGCGTCATGACGGAGGGGGGACCAGCCGGGTCAACGACGACGCTGAGCTACTACGTCTATACGGAGGGGTTCACCACAGGCCGACTGGGGTATGCCGCCGGCGTCGCCTGGGCCATGTTCGCCCTGGTGTTCGCCGTGACGCTGTTCAACTGGAAATTCGGCAGCCGGCAGATCAATGACTGAAATGATCGAGAACCGCACGCACGACTTCCTGCGCCGGAAACTGGCCTCTACCGCGATCCTGCATGTGGTCCTCACGCTGTTCAGCCTGAGCTTGGCCCTGCCCTTCGTCTGGATGGCCCTCACCGGCCTCAAGACGATCGAGGAAGCGGGCATGGACACCTGGCTGCCGGAGCAGTTCATGTGGTCGAACTTCTCGGATGTCTTCGAGACGAAGGGCATCCAGTTCGGTCGCTGGTATTGGAACAGCCTCTATATCGCCGCCGCTGTCACCTTTCTACAGGTCCTGACCAGCTCGCTGGCCGCTTTCAGTTTCTCCAGACTGAAATGGCCGGGCAGGGACAAGGTGTTCCTTCTCTACCTGGGCACGATGATGCTGCCTTTCCTCGTGATGATGGTGCCCAACTACCAGTTGATGATCAAGCTCGGGATCGTCGACACCTACTGGGGGTTGATCCTTCCGGCGTCGTTCAGCGCCTTCGGTACGTTTCTGCTGCGCCAGTTCATGCTCGGGATTCCCGCGTCACTCGACGAGGCGGCCGAGATCGACGGCGCCAGCAAGTGGCAACTCTGCTGGGACGTGATCCTGCCGCTTGCCCGCCCGGGCATGATCACGCTGGCGATCTTCACCTTCGTAGGCAACTACCAGAGCTTCTTCTGGCCTCTGGTCATGATGAAGAGCGTGCATCGCTACACGCTGCCTGTTGGACTCATGTTCTTCGACTCCACCCAGGGCCAGCAGACGAATCTATTGATGGCGGCCATCACCATGTCGGTGGTGCCGATGATCGTCATCTTCGTGCTGCTGCAGCGTCACCTGGTGCGGGGCATCCAGCTGGGCGCCGTCAAAGGCTGACCGGCCCCTGATCAGCCGATGCTGATCAGCCGGTTGCCCGTCATGCCGGTGCAGAGGTCGATGATGAGCCAGATGCCGGCGGTGCCGAAGGCGCCGAGGACCAACCCCAGGAAGAAGGGGCGCAGCCTGGTATAGAGCAGTGGCCCCCCGTACTTGAGAATGATCGCCTTCAAGAGCCAAGCGACGAAGATTGACGGCCAGATCAGTTGGACCGGGTGGGGCAAGCCGACGGCGAGACCGATGGGATGAATTGGGAAACCAACGAAACGGTTCTTCACAAACGTCAGCAGCGCCATCAGGCCGGCGCCGACGCCGGCGAAGGACAGGTGCCACAGCTCCACCGGAGCCGGATTGTTGACATTGTGGGTGATCCAGTTTCCGGTGTATGTCGTCATGTGGCCGAACTGCCAACTGGACAAGTTGATGCCGCCATGGGTGTATCCGAGGTAGATGACGGTCCACGCTGAACCGACCATGGTGACGACGATGGCGATGACGATGGCCCAGAAGAGACGGCGGTATTCGAGTCGTGTCACCTCCGCCAGCTTCAACCCCGTCGCCGCCGAGGCCATGACGAAGGTGCGGATGTCGGCCGACCAGGGGAAGTTGAGGGCCAGCGTCGCGATGCCGGAGGGTCCGACGAAGGAAGATCCGAGGGTGTTGACGGTGAAGACCGCTGGGGCCACGGGGGCCCGACAGTAGGCCAGTCCGGCCTGCGATATGATCCGGGACAGGCCGACGAAAATGACCAAAGCCGAGAGCTGGAAGAGGAGTGCGGTAGCCAGGTTCATGCCGGCGAAGACCAGCCAGACGATGCCGGCGACGAAGCCGATCAGGAACCCGAACACGGCAACCCGGTAGGACAGCAGTTCGTCGCTGTCGTCCAGGTCCGGCGCCCGGCCAAAGGCTTTGAGCACCACGTCCCGCAGGTGTTGACGGCTGGACCAGAAGTTCGAAAACACGAGAAAGAACAGCGCCCCCAAGGCGATATGAGCGAGGCTGGGAGGGGATGGAGACGAGTAGGGCTGTTCGGGACCGATGGTCAAACCCACCATGCGCAAGACGCCGATGGCAATGACGTTGAGCATGGCGAAGAGCCAGATTCCTAGCGAGACATCGAGATTGAGCAGGTAGGAGAGTCCGATGACCTCGAAGTGAGGTTTCAGGTTGAGCCACACCGATCGGCGCAGGATCGGCACAACCACGTTCAGATCGATCCAGGGGATGTAGTTGTAGTATCGATGCAGGGCGTTGATCGATCCGATCACAGCCGGGATGGAGAAGCCGACCCAAGTCAGGTGGTTGCGCAGAAACGGGGGCAGCAACCTGCCTTCGGTTTCGGCGCTCATCTGCAATGGCAGTGTGGCCAAGGGAAACGTCAGGCGCTCGCGATCGACCCATTGCCGACGGAGCACGACCAGCAGGCAGAGGGTGACGAAGTAGGTCGTAAGGATGAACAGGCTCCAGTAGAACAGGGGGCCGATCCAGTCACCCCAGGGGATCGGCTCGCCTTTGGCCCGACCCTCGAACAGTTTCTGCACCGCGTCCCCATCGCTGAGCACGAGTGCCGGTTCCAGGTAGGGCAGGATGAGGGCCGCCCAGTCGTTCTCCGGTGTCGCGTAGTACAGAAACCCGCCCAGCAGAGGGATCAGATTCATCGACAGCCCCCAGGACGGGATGGCGGCGCCGATGATCATCATGATGTAGACAGTGGCCAGTTCACCGGGTCTCAGACTGGAACCGGTGATGCCACGCGCCAGGGGATTGATCAGCAGGGTGAGCAGGAAGAACAGGAAGAGGGCGGCGCCGGTGGAATAATCGGCTGCCATGGGCGAGCTCTGCATCATCAGCACGCCGTACGGCTCACCGGCGGCGATGGCGAGACAGCAGATCACCCCAAGCGCAACCGCCCGGAGGGAAACCCCTCTGCGGGAGCCAGGCCGAGCAGATTCAGCGTCGTTCAGCACGGCCCGGATGATGTTTCGTGTAGAGAAATGTTATTGACTGTGAATCAACTGTAATGATGCAGTATGCGCGGCGAATGTGGATGTATTTGTTTGTCAGTTTAGAAACAGGGGCGTATAATAAGGGTTTGTGGGTTCGCAGCAAGGAGTGCCACCACCGCGTCCGCCACCGTGACCACCAAGGGCTGAATGATTTCGATTCAACGACCATTGGCACCTGAGTTGACGCTCGATGGCGATCCCGTCCTGTTGAGACTTCTGTTGACCAAAACACGAGTCTGGGTTGCACTCCTGTGCTTGTGCGCCCTGGTGCCGGTGTCATCGATTCAGGCGCAGGACGATGGGTTGGATTCAACGGCCATCGTCGCCACGGTCGGGGAACAGCAGATCACCATGCACGATCTGCTCGGCGCGGAGCGCCGACTGCGTCGTTTCCAGCAGGACCAGAGTGACAGGGAGTTGCTGCAGCCCTTCATCGATCGGGAGCTGCTGCTGCTGGAGGCCCGCAAGGCAAACCTAGACACGGCGGCGACAGTGCAGCAGACGCTGGACAGGATTCGTCGTCGACAACTGGCCGAAAAGGTCCACCGCGAAGTCACGCACACGGTTTCGGTTACCGACGCAGAGATCCGTCAGCACTTCGTCGACAACGGCCTCGACCAGAAACGGGAGGTGCGCGCCAGTCACATCCTCGTCGACAGGCCGGAGGATCTCAAGGCGATCATGCATCGCCTGGATGCTGGTGAGGCGTTCGCTGATCTGTCCCGCGAGTTGTCGCTGGATGCGCCGACGGCGGCCAAGGGCGGCGACCTCGGATTCTGGCAGGAGGAGGACGCTCGCAAGAGCGCCTTTGTGCAGCGGTTCATCGGCGTGGAAGTGGGCAAACTCGCGGTGCCTTACAAGAACCCCCAAGGAATGTTCCATCTGGTCAAGGTCACCGAGCACCGACTGCTGGGATTTGAGCGGCAGGTAAACCAGATGCGACGGGTTCTGCAGAGACAGAAAAAAAGAGCCGGCTGGGCCGAGTATCTCGCCGAAGAGCGCGATCGCTTCGAGTTGACCGTCGATCCCGAGTCCCTGGCGTTTCTCCTCGACGAAGGTCGACTCGCCGTGTATCGCGTGCCCCCGATCGAGACGGCGGACCAACCAAGGATCCTGGCCCGTCACCGGGAGGGCGAGATCAGCCTCGGCGACTACCTGGAGATGCTACGGGACACGAGCATGAAGGATCGGCCCAGAGCAGTCGACAGCACAGCCGTGGCTCAGTACATCGAACAGGAGACCATGCAGCGTGTGATTCTGCCGATCGTGGCCGAACGGAAGGGCTGGCATCAGGACGAAGACGTGGCCGCGTATCTGGACGAGAAGCGCAACCAGGCGATGGTCGAGATGCTGCGACGGACCATCGCCGAAGATCCGCACCTGACCGAAGACGTCCGCCACGTCTACTACGAGAACCATCAGCCGGATTTTCTGGAGCCGGAGCGTGTCTTCTTCGAAGGGGGCCTCGTCGAGTCGACGCGCGAGGCAGAGCAGGTCCTGGAACGCCTGCGTCAGGGAGAGAGGCTGCCGGGTATCATGAAGGCCTACCCGGCGTTCTCCGAGCAATGGCGCACCTATGACGTGTTCCACTTTACCACCTCGCGTTCGGACGCCTCCCATGGGGCACGCTGGGCGAAAGCCGTCGAGCTGGTGCGCAAATTGCAGCCCGGCGAGATCGGCGGTCCGTTGGAACTCCCCTTCGAAGACGACACGATGGGATATCTGATCGTTCAGGCGCTGGCGGTGCTGCCGGCGCGCCTTCTCGACTATGATGATCCCCTCGTCCAGGACACGGTCCGACGCCAGACAAGGGACGAGCACAGGAAAGAGATCACCGGATCCTTCTACAGCTACCTGGAGGATCTGCGACAACAGTATGCAACGTCCGTGGTAGTCTATGACAACGTGTTGACAACGGTGGGGCAATACCGCTAGCCTTCGGACATTCGTGGCCATCTATCCGATGCGAGACCTGCATGAAAGGAGGATGTAACCAACTGCTGCACAAGGGGTTTTACTCCACCCAGCGATGGGTCAAGGAGAAGAATTTCCTACCCAACAACTTCAGTTTACTGATCACTCCCCACAGGAGAGAAGCATGAGACGTTTCGCCACAGCAGCCGGGCTGACCCTTGCCATGGCAAGCGCCAGCATCGCTGGCTCCAATGCCAATGGCATTGGGTATTTCGCCCTTGAAGTCCCCGTGGACATAACGATCACCGCCGATGGTGACATGAGCGATTGGGGCTGGTTCGACCCCAACTTCATCTACGGTCCGGACGACATGACCGAGATCCTCGCCGGTGAGATGCCGACGAAGGCCGACCTCGACCTCGCTGCTTACACGGCCTGGACGGGAACCGACCGCGACAACAAGATCTTCGGTTTCGTCCGTGTCACCGATGACTCGTTGTGCGTCATCGAGACCCTGCTGGACGATGGCTGGCGCGACGACGATCTCGAAGTCGTCGCCGATCCCGACCT
>JAYZCA010000257.1:0-9414 GCA_036339235.1 Candidatus Latescibacterota bacterium
GCCGTAGTCCTGGTGATATTCCCACCCGCCGGTGCCGGAATCCTTCTGCATGTTCAGTGTGTAGTAGTGCTGGATCGTCGACTGGTAGATGTGCTCCATCGGCTCCACGACGCGAGCGCTACCAGCCAGGGCGCCGTAAGCATCATCTCCTAGGTCCTGCCGGTAAGCGAGCCGGGTGCGGATGCCGTCGTCGCCGTCGAAGTTCGCGTTCTCTTTCAGGGCCGCTGTCAGCTGCGGGTCGGCCCGCCAGATACGCAGAATCTGTTCAATGTCCGCGGCGTCGATTCGATCCTCAAGGATAACAAACCCGTCTCGCTCGAATTGCCGTGTGGTTTCTTCGTACGAATCGGTCATTGTGACCACCGTCCTTCGGTCAGCGGATCAGAGTGAGTTTGCGGGTGCGGTCGATTCCGCCGGCGTGCAGTCGCACCAGGTAGACTCCGGTAGCCGCCAAACGGCCGATCTCGTCGGTACTGTTCTAGGTGACGGCGTAGGCACCGGCAGGCCGCATCCCGGAAAGCAGCGTGGCCACGCGCTGCCCGTCAAGGTCATAGAGGGACAAGTCGACAGGACCCTGCTCGTGCAGCTCGAAAGGGATGACGAAGGCGGCGTTCGCCGGGTTGGGGTAGGCCGCGTGCAGCAGGACGCCATCCGGTGTCGCCGCTGGCGTCAGGGCCATCGCCGTCGTCGGACCATCGGTGACGAGACGCAATTCCTCGATGTGGAGAGTACCCTGCAGGGTGCCGGTCAGACCGAGACCGTGGATGGGGGCGGCCAGGCGCAGCACCGACAGTGATACGCTGGACTGTCTGCCGGTCCGATCGTTCTCGAACCAGAGCGTACGGTCCACTCACCAGGTCGACGGCGCGGTTGTCGACCCAGAGGCGAAGGGTGGCGTCAGCAGCGATGTCGTCGCCGCGCAGGACGAGGAGAACAGAGCGGTAGGACAGTGGATCCACCGGGACGTCGGTCTGCCAACCCACTCTCCAGCCGGCTGCCCCGGCCGCGGCGACAGGCCCGACGTCGATGGTCGTAACTTCCGGCGTATGCACCGGGAGCGCGCGCCGTCGCTGACCCGCGCGTGCCAGTCGGCGTGCGCCCCGTCGCCGAGGATGACCAGGTCCTGCGCTGCCGTCTGCGGACGCACCGCAACCAGGCGGCTCAACTCGATCCAGGGATGCCCCATCACCGTCGACTGGTCGATGGCGACTCGGATCTCGTGTAGACCCGGGCGGTCGACACGCAGCGACAGGTCGGCGGCGTAGGCTCCGCTGCCGATGGCACGAAGGGGCGGGTCGGGAACGCCACCAAGAGCGGAAAGATCGGCGACGACCCGGTCGATTCCGGACTTGGGATCCTCCAGAGATGGGCTCACCGTCAGCCGCAGTTCGGCAAGGCGCCCTGCCATCAAGGTATCGGGCAGGTCCAGCTGTCAGCTGGAAGGCGCCCTCGGGAAGTAATTGTAGATCGTGCGGCCCTCGTAGACGTAGATCGTCGCGTCGATCGGCGGGGAAGCGATGGCGTCGGTCTGTCCTGAGGGCCAGTGGACCACCAGGCGCTCGGGAGAGCCATCCGTACCCAGACCGGAGTGGGCCAGGGATTCCCCCTGCCTGCCGGTACTGGCGGCGGTGATCTGCCTCGTGGATACAGCGCCGACGGTGTGTAGATCAACACGGGCGCCGACGCCGCTGCGGGCACTGCGATCGCCGGCGGCTGCGGGGTCCGACCAGCGCGTTCCCGCCTCATCGAGAAGCAGGGAAGCATGGCCACCGTCGCCCGTGACGAACAGGTCCGGCCAGCCGTCGTTGTCGACATCCCCGACGGTGATTCCCCGGGCACCGGCGAAGGGGGGGCGCCAGAGTCGATACGTCCTCGAACTGTGGTTGCGCCAGCACGGCCCCGGCGGCCATCCACGGCACGGTGCCGGACAACAGGGCATGCAATACGCTCCTGCCTGCCTGTGCCGGTGCGGGTTGCACGCAATCGTGGGCACCCGTAAGCTTGCAAAAACAACATGAGATCTCGCGAGGGCGTGGGATCTCTTCGCCACACGCGAGAAAGCGAGCGAGATGCGGCTCTGGCCTGGGCTCGGGGGATTTGGTCCCCTCCGAGCCGCCGCGTTTTTCGGACTCTGCTGTCTGTACGTCTGGCTGCGGATCGAGCCGCATCTGATCTTTCATGTTCAGGAGCCGGTGTTTTTCCGTGGCTGGGCGTTTTTCCACGGGTTTGTGCAGGTCCCCGGAGGGATAGCGGCCTACGCTGCCGCTCTGGCAGGACAAGCGTACGCGTTCGGGTGGCTGGGCGCCCTCCTCATTACCTCTGTGGCGGTGGGGACCGGCCTGTGCGCCCGTGATTACGTACGCGGTGTCACGAGTCGGCGACTGGACATCGTGGCGCTGACGCCGGTGGTCCTGCTTCTCGTTCTGCACAACCGCTACCGCTACGACCTGGTCTTCGATCTGTCCCTGTTGACGGCGTTGGCGGCGGCGGCGGTATCAACACGTCTGGGCAGAGGCGGCCGCGCGGCGTTCTTCGTTATCGCTGCCCCCGTCGTCTACTGGAGCGCAGGCGGTGCCTTCCTTCTGTTCGCCCTGCTGGGCGCCATCCACGAGTTCGTCGATCGTCGACCCGTGGCCGTCCTGATGCGGATCACCCTGGGCGCCGCGCTACCCTGGCTGGCGACACTGACCGTCTACCCAGGAACTCTCCACGACTCCTATCTGAACCTACTACCCCTGTCAGGCGCCTACCTGCTCGGCGATCCGCGCCTCGGAGCCGCCGCGGCGGCACTCTACCTGTTTCCGCCGGTGGCGGCTCTCGTGGCTGTGTGTGGCGAGCCGGCGATGGGACGCACCAGCCGCCGGGCCTGGGACATGGGGCGCCTGGGGCTGGCCCTGCTGGGCGGGCTGTTGATCTACGGTACCTTCGACGTCAACCATCGAACCATGTTGAAGATCGACTACCAGGCGCGTCGTCAGAACTGGAATGCCGTGCTCTCAGAGGTGTCCAACCTGACTGCCTACGACGTGCTCACCGCCTACAACGTGCAACGTGCCTTGTGTTACCTTGGCCGTCTCGGTAGAGACCTGTTCGCCTACCCGCATCTGCAGAACGCGCCGATCTTCCTGCCCTCTCCCGAGGCGCCGTCGCGGTTCCTCGTGCTCGGCGACAACCTGCTGGAACTGGGCTACGTCAACAAAGCGGAGCACATGCTGCAGGAGGCGCTGGAGATCCATGGGGACCGGCCGTCGATCCTGCGCCGTCTGGTGACGGTCAACGTCCTCAAGGACCGTCCCGCAGCTGCGAGTGTGTACCTCAGACTGCTGGCCCGCTCGCCATTGGATCGAGCCTGGGCCGAGGATTACCTGGCGGACCTCGAGGTCGACCCGCGGCGGAGCGATGACGCCGCCGTGAACAAACTGCGCCAGGTGATGGTCCAGATCGACTACCCCGGGTTCTTCTCGCCCGAGGACATCCTTCGACAGCTGCTGGACCACAACCCGGCCAACCTGCTGGCCTTCGATCAGCTCATGGGCCACTATCTGCAGACGGCACAGCCCGACAAGATCGTGCTGAACATCCGCCGGCTCGCCGCGTTCCCGCAGGCCTTCCCGGGGACGACGCTGCCGCGCCTCTACGAAGAGGCGGTGATGTTGTGGGCCACTCAGGTGTGGCTGCAGACCGGGAAGATGCCCGCACTCCCCCTCCACGGTCGCCAGGTGAGCCTGGCCACGCAAAAGCGCTTCGGGGAATTCAACCAGCTGCTGGCGGCGCACAAGGGGGACCCCTCGGGGGCTAGGCGCGAACTGGGCAAGGCCCATCGGGATACGTTCTGGTATTACTATATCTACCGTGGCGCCGAGACCGGCGTCCCCATCATCAGCCGAGCGACACAACTGGCGCAATGACAGTTCTCCGATCCGCCGCCCTGCTGTCCCTGTTGACTCTGCTCGCAGTCGCCATCGGCGCCGACAGGCCGGCCCAGCCGACGCAGCCCCGTCCGCCGCGCATCGACCCCGACTACACGGACGTCGTCATCCCGCCGAACCTGGCGCCGCTGAATTTCAGCGTGCGCGAACCCGGCACCGCGTTCCGCGTCGATATCGGTTCCGCAGGCAGCGACGAGTGGATCGAGATCGTCTCGGAAACTCCGGACATCCGCATCCCGCCATCGGCATGGCGGCGGCTGCTGGCCGAACACGCCGGTGAGGAGATCGAAGTCAACGTCCAGACCCGCGGCGAGGACGGTGCCTGGGAGCGTTTCCAGCCGATCACGAACCGCGTGGCCCGCGACAGCATCGACAGCCACCTCGTCTATCGGTTGCTGAAGCCTGTCTACAACAAGTACGTGCACATGGGGATCTATCAGCGCGAACTGAGGAGCTTCGACGAGTCGCCGATCCTCGACAACCGCCACGCCGGAAACGCCTGTCTCAATTGCCACACATTCCATCAGAATCGCCCGGATCCGATGCTGCTGGAGACGCGCAACGATCGGGGCTCGCCGATCCTCGTCGCGCGCGGCGGCGATGTCGAGACGATCGACACGCGCACGGAATTCCACCGCTCCCCGGCCACCTACGCCACGTGGCACCCGGGGGGACGACATGTGTGCTTCTCGCTGAACAACGCCACCCTGTTCTTCCATACGGACCCGAGTAAGGAGACCCGAGAGGTCTTCGACGCCACCTCGGAACTGGTGATCTACTCCTTCGACGACAACATGGTGACGACGACGCCGGAGATCTCGAGTGAGGAATTTGCCGAGACGTGGCCCGAATGGTCCGCCGACGGCCGGCACCTGTACTTCAGCAGCACGAGGGTGACGCCCATCGAGGACTACGCGAGTGTGCGCTATGACCTGATGCGGATCGGCTACGACGTGGACAGCGGTGAGTGGGGGGAACTGGAAACGGTCGTGTCAGCGGCCGAGACAGGGATGAGCATCCTGCAGCCGAAGGTGTCCCCCGACGGTCGTTATCTGGTGTGCACGATGGCCGATCACGGGAACTTTCCCATCTTCCTGGCCAGCAGTGACCTGTACGTGGTGGACCTGCAGGAGGGGGGATACCGACGGCTCGAGATCAACAGCGACGAGACCGAGTCCTGGCACTCGTGGTCGAGCAACAGTCGCTGGCTCGTGTTCAGCAGCAAGCGGCGCGACGGCCTGTTTGCGCGGCCGTATTTCACCTACGTGGACGAGGCGGGCCACTTCCACCGGCCCGTCATGCTACCCCAGGAGGATCCGTCGTTTTACGACGGCTTCATTCAGACCGTCAACGTGCCGGTCCTCGTCAACGGCCGCGTCGAGGTCAGCCAGCGGGCGCTGGCGCAGGCGATCATATCGCCTGATCGGGTGAAGAAGGCCACTCTGGATCAGCGTGTCGCCGTGAGCGCACCCTATGCGGACGACGAAACACCGGCCGAACCTTACTCGTCCGGGACGGCGCCCTGACTCGTCACTGCGCCGCTTCGCTCCAGGGCGGCCTCTCGGCGAGGGCTTCTATGCTGTCGTCGTGCCAGACGACGCGGTCGGTGAATCGCTCACGCAATCCCTCGATGTATACCTCGAAGGCCCGGTACTGGCGCCCCAGCTTGAGACGGTGGGTGAGCCCCAGTCGCATTTCGTCGTAGGTGCGGAGCCGGTCTTTCTCGACAGCCTCGATCTTCAGTACCAAGTAGCCATCCTGCATCTGCAGAGGGCCGACGACATCTCCTTCGGCAGCGTTCCAGACGGCGTCGAAGTGCTCGCCCCAAAGCTCGCCGTCGCTGGCCCCGACATGGACATGCCCCTCACTGCGCACCGCCCCAGGGCGCAGACTGAGGGAGCGCGCCAGAACAACGGCATCCTCGCCCTGGCGCAGGCGTTGGACCACAGCATCGGCCTCGGCGCGGGTTTCCAGGAGAATCTCGCGAGCGTTGAGCTGATCGGTCTTCTTGAAGCCGTCCTTCCCCTTCTCGTACTCCTGCCGCACATCTTCCTCGGAGATGTTGATCGTCTCAAGGACCTTCCGCTTGCGTACGAAGGTGACGATCATGCGCCGGTAAAGTCTGGTTCGGTATTCGATGAACTCCGCAGTCGTGTCGAGGCCGGTGACCTCTGCTTCAAGGACGAGGAGGCTGTCTGAGAGCACGCGGGTCCGCAGCGCGTCGATGACAAGGGCGCTGTCGGGGCTGCTGCCGAGACGCTTGTTCCTGACGACGAAGAGCTGCACGTCGGCGACGGTCAGGACATGGTCATCGCCGAAAGTGATCACGGGGAGCGAGGCGGCTTCGCCCCCGACTTCTTCCCCATCTTTGGCAGCGCGCACGAGGGCGTCGGTGCCATCGGAGTGGAAGACCACACCAAACTTCTCCAGCAGGGAAGCGACAAAGTCCCGGCGTTCCTTGACGAACTTGCCCATGTAGATCCCGCGGTGCAGCTGCGCCTGTACCTCCTGCAGGGACACGGGGCTGGCGTCGAGGATCTTGACCACCTCGTAGCCGTCCCGCGTGCGCACCGGCGTACGGGTAAACTCGCCGATGGGCAGGCCATGAGCGGCCTCGACGAACTCGCCAGCAGCATCGTTGGGGCCGAAATACTGGCCGAGGAATCCTCCCCGGTCAGCGTCCACGGCGATCGAATGCTCGCGCGCTACCTCCGTGAAGTCAGCGCCCTGGTCGAGCAAGCGGATCACCTCGAAGGCGTCCTGCTCGGTAGCGCTCAGAATATGGGCGGGAAGGACCTTCCGGTCCCAGTGGTAGGTACGGTACATTTCCTCGACTTCGGCGTCGGTCACCTGGACGTTGGGTCCCAGGACCCGCTGTGAGAGCATCTCGTTGAGGCGCGTGCTCAGCAGCCGGTGCTGGCGGTCGAGGAACTCGGGCTCGCGGTGGTAGCCGAGGGCTTCACCCTCCAGGATCATGATGCGACGGTCCACGAGAGAGGACAGCAGGCTGCGAATGATCTCTTCGTCGGTACCGGCCGGTTGCAGACTGGCGGGCAGCTTGCCGCGGTAGGAGATCAATTCGGCGGTGTCGACACCCCAGTCACCGATCTCGACCAGCGCGCCGGTCACGGCGACGCCCGAATTACTACCACAGGAACAGGCCATGGCCGCGACGGCAACCACCCTAAGACGAAGGCGTTGGCCGCTCGTCATGATTAACTACCTCCGAAAGATTGCTATGGAAAGAGCCGGGGACAAACCAAGGAATCTACGGAGAGACAGGGGGCGGGACAACGAGGATGCCACGACAACACGTCTCCGGGTCGCGCCAACGATTTTTGTAGGGCAAGGACTTTCGTATATTAACGACCTTGGGTAAGTCTCCGGCTCTGCCGGCGGTATCTGACTGAAGGGAAGGCTTCACCCGCAACCGTTGAAGAGCGCATAAATGGCTGATGAACGCAACGATACCGCCGATGCGGACGAAGAAGAAGGTGAAATCCCCGTCATGCAGAAGGTGGCCATCCTCTTCATCGCCCTCGGCCAGGAGACCTGCGGGGAGGTGATGAAGTTCCTCTCCGACTTCGAGATCGAAGAGATCACGCAGGCCGTGGCCAACCTCAAGAGCGTCAGCGTCGAGACGCAGGACAAGGTGCTCGATGAGTTTGAGCAACTCCTGCTGGCCGGCGAGTGGGTCAGTCAGGGAGGGTTGGACTTCGCCCGCGGTGCGCTGGAGCGCGCCGTGGGGCCGCGCAAGGCGCAGGAGATCCTCGACCGAGTGCAAAGCACCGTGTCCTCCGGTTTCTACATGCTCAAGAATGTCGCTCCGGAGCAGGTGGCGCCCTTTATCAGCCACGAGCACCCGCAGACCATCGCTCTGATCCTGTCGCAGCTCGATGCCGTGCAGGGTGCGGGCATCATGGCGCAGCTGCCTGAGCGCCAGCAGGTCGACGTGGCCTACCGCATCGCCACCATGGAGAACATCACTCCGGCAGTCCTGAAGGAGATCGAGGAGGCCCTGGAAACCAGCCTGCGCGACATCCTCGGCGGCAACCAGGATGTCGGTGGACCGGGGGTCGTAGCCGACATCCTCAACCTCACCGGCTCCTCGGTGGAGAAAAACGTCCTCGACCAGATGGACGCTCAGGATCCGGAAGTGGCCGAGTCGGTGCGCAACCTGATGTTCACCTTCGCTGACATCAACAAGCTCACCGACCGCGAGTTACAGATCCTGCTGCGCGAGGTCGATCAAAAGGATCTGGTCATCGCCCTGAAGGCGGCGGAAGACGAGCTGAAGGACAAGATCCTCGGCAACATGTCCGAGCGCGTGCGCACCTTCATCTCGGAAGAGATGGAGTTCCTCGGCCCCATGCGCCTCAGCGAGGTCGAGGAAGTCCAGCTGCGTATCGTGCAGCAGGTGCGTCAGCTCGAAGAGCAGGGCCAGGTGACGATCGTACGCGGCGAAGCCGACGATACCTTCGTGTAGTCCGGGAGCCAATCGCTTGCGATTGGCGTGGTGAGGCGCCAGATCTCCCGGACATCAGTGGACACCCGATTGGCGCCGCCCATCGCGAAGCGATCGCAGTGGCGCCTGAATATCGATTGGCTCAGATCACTTGAGCCGGCGCCACCGACGATACCTTTGTGTAGCGTTGTACCTGGGTGTAGATCGTGTCGATCCCCGTCGACACGGCCCTGACATACATACAATCCCCCTCGTCTTTGTCCCACCCGGCCTCCCGGTTCCGATGTCGGCCGCCCCATGCTGACCGAAGACGCAAGAGATGAACCTGCTGTCCTCCTTCTCATCGACCCAAGGCCTGGGCAGACACGGAGTCTCCGGCGAGCCGTGGACCCTGTTTGCGGCGATCGCCGTCATCTGCCTGGCGCTGTCATTCCTACTCACCGTCGCGCCATACCTGCTGGGGGGCGCCCTGCTTCGCACAACGAAGGCATGGGCAAAGCTCTGGTGGAGGCGATGTACCTTCGCTGCCCGTGGTGGCCACAAACGTTGGCGGCATTCCGGAGTTGATTTCCGACGATGTGGAAGGCCTGCTCGTGCCGCCTCGCGTCCCGCCGCGACTGGCCGCTACCCTGCGGCGTCGCCGCCAACGTCGACCTGCGGTGGCGCCTGGGAGAGCAGGCCGCCCAGCGGGCCCGAGCTTACAGCAGCAAACCCATGGTGCAGAAGCTGAGCGCTCTCTACACGCGGTTGGCGGGAACTTCTGGGCCCCGGAGCAAGGCAGTTGTTGCTTAGGGTGCTGTTCCCCTTCGTGCTGTGGGTAACCTCGACGGCGGTGGTGGACGGCCAGACCGACCCCCATTCGTCACCAAATTATTTGCGGCTACGCGCCGCGATCCACATTCACACGACGTACAGCACGGGGGACGAATCCCTGCGCGACATCGCTGAGCAGGCGCGAGAGCGAGGTATCGACGTTCTCGTCGTCACCGACGATGACCTGCTCCGGGTCTCCTTTGGCCT
>JAYZCA010000258.1:0-12047 GCA_036339235.1 Candidatus Latescibacterota bacterium
CCACGGGAGCAGCACGCAGGATGCCACCGGTTTCGCTGCGCCACGAGCGCTCACCCGTCGCCGTGTCGAAGCCGTAAAGACTGCGATCGGTGGAACCCACGGCGACGCGCGTGGCCGACACGAACAGGCCTTGCGAAGGCAGGCCCTCGAAGTCGGCCTGCCACAGCGGTTCTCCCGTATCAGCGGCCAGGGCATGGAGGCCGCCATCGACGGCGGCGAACACGCGTCCCCCGACAGCGTCGACTGCAGGGCGGGAATGTATGCGCGTACCCAGATCGCGGCGCCACAGCTCCTGACCGCTGTCGATACGCGCCGCCACCAGGACGCCGCTACCGTCGGCGACATAGAACAGGCTGTCGGCCAGGCTGGGCGCTCCCGTGAGCGGCGCCTCGAGGTCAAGCCTCCACAACACGTGACCGTCATCGACTGCCAGGGCCCGTACCTGTCCCGATTCCATCGCCGCGTAAACAGTGTCACCTCGCACCACGACGGCGGCACACACGGCTCCGTCCTGGCGCCAGACGACGTCTCCCGACTCAAGGTCGATGGCGCGCAATTGTGATGGATCTTCCAGGATCGAAATCAGCATGAGACTGCCACCATCACCGGCCAGGGCGGGCGGGCCGCACACAGGGTCATCGGAACCATTCTTGCCGATCCGCGTCCCCGTGGCCACGTCGAAAACGTACAGGTCCGGTGCCTTCGACCACTGCAGCAGCAGTGGGCCCGCCAGCAACGGGCTGCCGATTGGCGGCTTGCCGATGTCCTGCTGCCAGCGCAACCTGAGGGGCGGCTCCGGGCCTTCGACCACTGATTTTCCACCACTGGCGTCGCCCGCCTCCTGTGTCCACCCAGGCTGCGTCGATGGCGACCATGGCGCGTAGAGCACACCATGGCCACAGGCGGTCAATGCCAGAATCAGCGCACCCGTCACCGGGGCGCGGCGACGCTGCAGGTCAGTAGTCCCAGCCAAAGAAGAAATCCCAGTGGTTATGGTTTTCGATCGCTTTGAAGTCGGTGCGGCGCGACATGTCGAGACGAACGACGAAGATGCCACCCAACCCGAGACGGACGCCGCCGCCGATGCTCCCCCTCCAGTCTCTGAAGTCGTCATTCCAGGCATTTCCAGCATCGACGAAAAGAGCCCCGCGCAGGGCGCTCAGGTCGATGTGACCGAAGGGAAAGGCCAGGACGAAACGGTCGAGCAGCGGGTAGCGAAGTTCGTGGTTGGCCAGTACGAGATTGCGACCCCAGAGGGAGCGGAAGTCGTAGCCACGTAGCGTCCAGCTGCCCCCAAGAGGAAAGAACTCGGGCACGTCACCGCGGCTGTGCAGTCCCATGTAGCGGACGGCAAAGCTGGAACGCTTGCCGAGGCGGTGGTAGTGGCGCACGTCGGCGAAATAAGTGGTGTGGTACGGCCGCGAAGTCTTCACGTCGAAGGTGTGGCCGAGGCCGACGCTGTAACGCGTCCCCTCCAGCGGCCCGGTGGAGATCCACAGGCTCGTGTCGTGGGTAAAGCTGATATGATTCGACATCAGCCAGCCCGTGAGCCGCCGCCCTTCGAACTGACCGTCGATGTCGGAGTGGCGCGCCGTGAACCGGGTCTCGATACGATTCTGCCGGTTGAAAGGATAACTCATCTCCACCCACCCGCCGGTTCGTTTCTCGCTCACGAACCGGCCAAAGGTGCTCGACAGTCGATCGTTGAGACGAAACACACCCCAACCCACATTCAGCTGCCGCGCCAGGTGCAGCCGTCCAAAAACGAGATTCAGGCCATCGAAGAAACCGCTGTCAGAGCCGGAGATGTGGGACAGGACGAAGTAATACTGGTCGTTGCCGAGTACGTCGGACAGTCCCAGCTGGATTCCGCCGGAAGTGCCGAACACGGGATCCTGAGAGATCTGACTCTGCGCGATATCGAGGCTCAGCCGCCGGCGATAGGTTCGTCGCGTGACCTGCCCGGCGTCTGGCAGGCCCGCCAGATCCCAGGAACTGTCGACAGTGGCCATGGCCGTGCCGGATATCGTGACACTGTCCGGACCGGCGTCGGCCGCGTCGAGGGTGAGTCGAAAAATGTGGAAGCGAGACGCCTCGTAGCCGGTGAACAGCAGTTCGTCCCCCGCTGGCATCCAGGCCGCATCGAAAGCCCCGGTGAGGGTGTGCGTCAACCGTACGACGGGCCCCGCACTCTGACCGTCGACGGTGACGGAGTAGAGATCGTAGAAACGATCCCGATCGGAGGTGAAGGCGACGCGGTCCCCGGAGGGCGACCAGGCGGGCTGCAGGTCGTCGAAGTCTCCGTCTGTCAGTTGTCGGACGACGGGCCCATCGGTACCGTCGAGGCCGATCGTGAACAGGTTGTACTGCCCCTGTCGTCCGTGGCCCGGCGCCCGGTCCGAACTGAAGACGAGCACGTCGAGCGTCGGATGCCAGTGCGGGTCCCGGTCGTGGTAGAGATCGTCGGTGAGCTCGGTGAGGGCGCCGCTTTCGGTGTCGACGAGGAACAGATCCGTGCGGCCGGAGCGGCGCGCCCCCGCCAGAGCCAGTTGCGTACCATCCGGGGACCACGTGGGCGACGACAGGGCGACGAGGTCGTCGAATGTGAAGCGGCGACGGCGACGGCCGCCCTCCACGTCCCAGAGAATGAGGCGATCGCGGCCGTTGCGCTTGCCGACGAAAGCGAGGGTGGATCCGTCGGGCGAAACCGCCAGGCTCGTTTCGATGGGATGCAGAGACTCGTACTCAGACTCGCGCTCGCCGGCCACCAGGATACGCGCGCTGCCGCCACCGACACGGTCCAGGGCGATCTGCGTGTAGCCCTGCTCGTTGCGGAAGAAGATGAACTCGAGCGAGTCTGTGGGAGTCGGCGTCGCCGCCGGCAGGAGAGTGGGCTTCAGGTTGAACCCGGTGTGCGTCAGTGCCGTCGCCATGTGGCTCGGCGGATCGGCATGCTCGATCGTCGGCAGATAACGCTTCTGCACGTCGTAGGTCCAGGCGTCGTCCAGATCGCTGAGCGCCTCCCCGGTGGTCAGGGCGAACACCTCGGGAAAGGTCTCCCCCCGCCACCAGTTGTCGAGAATCCGGGCAAAGACATCTTCGCCGTAGCGGGCGGCCATGAACTCACAGATCGACTGGCCCTCCTTGTACATCTGGAAAGTGCCGTGGATGCGCAACATCTGGGCAATCGTCGCCAGACGACCGCTGAACAACGCGTCGCGGACGACCATATCGCCGTAGCTGTCCCATGTTCCGGACAGATACTCGGCCATCCCCTCGGAAAACCAGAGGGGCCCGAACCAGACATCGGGAACGCCGCGATCCGTCAGAACCCTGCGGATGCGGTCGAACATGAAGACGTGGACCAGCTCATGGTGGAGGACTCGTTCGAATTCGGGATAGGAACCGCTCAAAGGCAGCGCCACGCGTCCCTTCCTGAATTCGGTGAAACCCGCCACTCCCTCCGGCAACAGCCCGGGCATCACATTCGTCTGCTCGAAGTGTACGTGGGACGCATAGAGGATCAGCGGCACCCGCCGCCGCACCGTGTGTCCGAGACGTTCCTCGAGGTGACGGAACCCTTCTTCCGCCATCTGTCCAGCGAAGGAAGCCAGCTCCGCCTCCTCAGGGTAGAAGTAGACGTCGAAGTGCTCGGTCTCCAGCCGCTGCCAGTCGAACTCGTCGAACTGGACTTTGTTCTTGCCGAAGTGGTAGAGCTGCGCTGGGGCACCAGTGGCAGAGAATGTGAAGAACAGGGCGAACCAGAGGCTGCTGCCAAGGCCGCCACGGCCACGCCGGGGTTTCATTCGCCCCTCACGGACAACAGTCCGCCAAAACCCGAGGCAGCCTCTACCGGCTGGCGCAGGTTCACGCGACCACCCGCTTCGACGCCATGATGAAAGGCCTCGCTCGCCGCCACACCCCCGGTCTGCCGCGTCTGGATGCGCGGGTTGTGGTAGCGGTAGTAGGACTGCAGACGGTCATCGCCCTGCCACACGAGAGCCTCCGACTCTGCTGAATTGCCGGGGTCGACGCGCTGCTTTGAGAGTTTGCCATGAAACCCCTGGAGCACGCCGGCGAAGTAGCGCATGCGTTCGCGGTTGCTGCGCAGACGGCGCTGGCGCCGATACTCCGACCAGAGGCGCTCGAGCAACCGCGACAGATAGTCATGAACGTAGTCGGCCATGTCTAGATTCGTCGGCGTCCCGTACACCTCCAGAACGGTCCCCTCCAGATCGCGCCCCGCGTCGTAGCTGCGGGTCCACAACACCTCGACGAAGAAGGACTCGTTGAGGATCATGGCCAGCCACAGTTCCCATGCCGGGTGCCGACCCTTTACCGGTCCGAGCTGGCGATGTTCGAAGTCTCGTTCGGCGTCGCTCTCGACCAGATCGATGTTGTACTCCAGCAGCAGGCGCTGCGCCTTGTCAACCGCCGCCTGCGCCTCGTTCTCGTTGGGGCTGTCGCCAAGAAAGAGGAGCTTCTTCACCAGCCGCGCGACACGCGCGTCCGTACTCTCCCCTTCGAGTGAGGTGGGCCGCGCCGTCGCCCGCGGGTCACAGCGCAGCTTCCTGCACCCCTCGCGGAAGGCGGGGCCATGAGGCTCTTCGTCGCCGGCACGCAGGATCTCCCACACGTACTGGTGCGCCATTTCGTGTCGTAAGGTGTCGAGCACCTCGCTCCACGGATCGATGCGAATATGCTGTCGGGAAATGGTGATGCGACGCAGGTTGGGATCCCACTCTCCGAGGCGCTGGCGGCCCTCGCCGAGCTGCAAGAGGGGACGCTGCAGGGCGTCGCGCAGGTACTGGCTGTTGTAAAACTCCCACCAGCGGTAGAGAGCTCGACCCCAGGCTCGCTCCAGGTCTGCAGGACCGTGAGGGTCGGCGGACCCCATGGGAACTACCTGAGCTCGCGCACGAAGGCGGGCGTCAGCCGGCCGCTGAAGACCTCGGCGACGGGGCCCTTCATGGTGAGATCATAAGCATCGCCGCGCACATCGATTCGCAGCATCCCTCCCGGTGCCTTGACCGTGACGGGGCTGCGCACCAGCCCGAGGCGAACGGCGGCGGCAGCGACGGCGCAGGATGACGAACCGGATGCCTGCGTCTCGCCGGCGCCGCGCTCCCAGATGAGGATGTAGAGTGATCTGGGCCCAACGGGAACGGCGAGCTGCACATTCGTCCGGCGTGGGAAGATCTCGTGATTCTCCAACGCGGGACCCAGGCTGAGCAGTTCATCGCGCGTCCACGCCTGGCCTTTGGTACGAAAGATGACGCAATGCGGGTTGCCGACGCTGACGCCGGTAAAGATCAGGGACCTGCCCGCCACCCTGATCGGTTGCTGGACCAGCTCATCCACCGGCAGGCTGCAGGGCAGCGCCCCGGGACGGAAGGTAGCCTGTCCCATCTCCACGGTAGCGGCACTGGCGTTACCATGTTCGTCGGTGTGCAGGTCGACGGCGACGAGGCCGCCCTTCGTCTCTACGGTAAACTGTTTCTTGCGCGTGCGCCGTGTCGAATAAAGATAGCGGGCGAAGATCCGCAGGCCATTGCCGGACTTCTCTGCCTCGGAGCCGTCGGGATTGTAGATGCGCACCCCGAAGTCGGCCTTGGTGGAAGGCGCCAGGGCCAGGATGCCGTCACTGCCGGCGCCCCAATGGCGATCGCAGATGGCGCGGATACGCTTCGGGGTGAGGCGGAATTCGAGATCGGCCGGATCGAGGGCGATGTAATCGTTGCCCAGACCATGGCCCTTGAAGAAGCCGTTTTTCATGACTCAGATCATGTTGCTCAGAAGTGGAAATCGCCTCTCCGGCAACGTAGTCATGCCCTGCCTCCGGGTCAACGGAGACCGGTGTGCGGCGCAGGCTCCTAGCGAACGAGCAACAGACGATGTGTCTGCTGTGTAGCCCCCGCCGTCAAGCGTGCCAGGTACATGCCCGAAGCCACGGGCGCTCCCCCCTCGTCGCGGGCGTCCCAAGTCGCCCGGTAACGGCCGGGACGCAACTGGCCATCGTCGAGGAGCGTGCGAATCCTCTGGCCGAGCACGTCGAACACCTCCAGACGGACACTGACCGGCAGCGTACCGGCTACGTCAAAGGGTATCGTCGTCGACGGGTTGAAGGGATTGGGATAGTTCGGATGCAGCACCGACGCCATGGGAATCGCTGTGTCGGCGCCGGGCCGAATGGACCGCCCATCGACGTCGAGGATTTCGACGCTTCCCAGCACGGCACTCAGGTCGTCCTCCATCAGCCCCTGCAGCCTCAGCAACACGCCGTCACCGGAGACGGGGTGGTCCCCGGTGATGGCGATGGCCACGCGACGCCCGTCGGCATCCGGCCAGGAGAGCATCTCGTAGTCGGCGCCGGTGAACACCGATGCCTCGGCATCGGCACTGGCGCCGTCGGGCAGCACGAGGGTCAGTCCGCGTACGGCCCCCAGGTCGCGCCCACGCAGAGCGTCGGGGGCAGTGTTCTGCCTCTCCAACGACACGGCGCCCGGCGATGCCGCGGCGGGACGCGCCGCAACACTCACCTGCATACCGATGCGGCCGAAGTTGTCCGCCAGCAGCAGGAAGTCATCGAAACCGACCTGGCTGTCCCCGTCGAAGTCGGCCTTGCGGCCCGCCGACCAGTCAGGGCTGGCCGGCGTGTCGCCGAAATGGCGCACGAGGACGCCGAAGTCTGCGAGGTTGATGAGATTGTCGTCGTTGGCATCCCCCGCCGGCAGCGAGTCCAGACTCGTCGTATCCGGCGCCACCCAGCGGAAAGTGAGATGTCGTCGCGTGGAGTCGATGCTCACCGTGTCTCCGAAAACACTACCCTGCAGGTGGGTGGCGACCTTGGCGAACACGCGGTACGTGCCGGTTGGAATCTGATCGAGGAAGAATCGCCCCGTCGCGTCCAACGGCACCTGAATTCCCGGAGCCAGCCGGTCGGCATCGTTCAGCGATGACACCAGCGTGTCGCCGAGGGTGTCGATGAACAGCAGCGTTGCCTGATCTGTGACCAGCGCCGTCAGCGAGCGCCGCTGCGGGGCGACACGGCCGCTGACGAACACGTCGCGCACGGTGAGCCGCGTCGTGTCACCGAGTACCGGCTCGATCCACGTTCCCGTGGTGTCTTCGACGATGGCGGTGCTGCGGTTGGCCGCCGGCTCGTCATCGATGGCCAGGAATGTCGTCACCTGCTGGCTGGCCAGGAACCACAGCTCGGCGATGAGGACCGGCTCCACTCCGGAGGACAACGCGCCGCCCCCGGGGGTGGTACTGATAAGGGACAGGTCCAGCTTTCCACTCGTCGTTACACCGTTGTGGAAGGCGTTGATCGCCGGTGTGAAACCACCCAGAACATCGGCGCTGACGCGGAAGGGTTTTGTCGAGTCCGCCGGCATCGCCAGCAGACGCAGCGCCGACGGCTCGTAGGTGAGGAAGACGGAGGCCCCAGCGACACGATACCCGGCGGGCGTCAGGTAGATCTGCGCCCGCAGGGTGTCACCCCGGCTCACACGCGGAGCGTTCGTCAGCTTCAGGTCAAACAGCGGTGCCGGCAGGGAAACGGCACTGGTCAGCGAACTCGGTGCCGACACCAGGTCGCCGCGGCTCGCTGTGACCTGGTAGTAGAACGTCTCGTACGGTGTCGCCGACTCATCGGTGAAGCTCAGCACACCACCAGGCACCGAGCCCAGTGTGTCGGCGTTCTCGAAGTCGACGTCAGTGGCGCGCACGACGGTGTACCCCGTCGTAGCGATCACCTGTTCCTCAGGGAGGCGAGTTCCGTAGTCGCCATCCTCCCAGGTGATGACGATGCTGCCTCCCAGGTCGCGCCGAACGTCGGTAGCCGTCACCAGCGCCGGCGGTCGGGGCGGCACCTTACGCCCAACGAGACGATTGTGGTAGACGCGCACACGGGCGCTGTCGGCACTCAACACGATCAGATCGGAGACGCGGTTGTCGTCGAGGTCGACGAGATGCACGTCGCGGATCGGAAACCCGGTGTCCACGTCCTGCCGCTCGAACAGCGTGCCATCGACGTTTTCGAAGAACACGAGGAAGTCGCCCCGGCCGCCGACGACCAGATCGTTGAGGATATCCGCCGTCATGCCGTCGGCGGCAACTGCCACCGGGCGCAGGTTCGTCGACTGCGGTGCTGCCGCAGCCTGGAAGGAACCGAGACCGTCGTTGCGCATCAGGCTGATGCTGCGTGATCCGGCGGTCGAGGCAGCGATATCGAGATCACCATCGGCGTCCATGTCGAAGACGGCTACGTCGAGAGGGCTGACGCCGACAGCGTGATGGCCGCCGATGAAGAAGGAGCCGTTGCGGTCGTTGATGAGGATCGTCAAGGAGTTCGAAAAGCGGTTCGCCACCACGAGATCGACGTGCCCGTCGGCGTCTAAATGGCCCGCCGCCAGTGCCACGGGACCCGTCTGCACGGGTAATACCGCGCGGGCACTCATACTTCCCTGACCGTCGTTGTAGAGCAGTGTGATCGTGTCCGTGTTCGGCCCGTTGGCGACAGCGATGTCGACATCGCCGTCGGCATCGAGATCGACGGCGACAACGTCCGACAACTGATGGCCGATGAAGATGTCCTCGCGGCGACCGTCGAAGCGTCCGGTCCCGTCGTTGGCAAGCAGCGAGACAGACCGCGCCACGCGATCGCCGATGATGAGATCCATAGCCGTCATGCCGAAGATGGGCGCCGCGGCGATGGCGATGGGCTGGGCCCAGGAGCCGTACGTGGAGCCGTCGTTCGGGTAGACGCGCCGTCCGGCGTCAGGGAAAGTTCCGGCGCCGTCATTGAGCATCACGTGGACCCTGCCGCCGACGCTGTCGACGATGGCAAGGTCAACTCCGGAGATGCCGTCGAGGGTGGCCGTCACCATGTCCACCGGGTGCTCGCCCACCGGGATCGGCGCCGAGGGATCCAGCGACAGGGCATTGCCCTCGCCGCGCAGCACTACATGAAGTAGTCCGAAGCCGATGGGCGCGTCGCTGCTGATCTCGAGGGTGTCTCGCACTGCCCCGGTCGCGGTCGGCCGATAAGTGATCTGGAAGGTGAAGGAGCTGTCGGGAGCCAGGATCGTCGAGTCCTCGGTAGCCAGGAAAACCGTGCGTTCGCTGCCGACGATGACGACCGTCGTGTCCCCGGAAGTGACGACGACAGAGGTATCTCCCAACGAGATCAGGCGCGTCGTGTCGCGCCCCACCTGCACCGTCGTCCTCGACCCCGTCCCGACGGTGACCGTCGTGTCGCTGCCGGTGACGACGAGAATGGTATCCATGCCGGGAACGACGAAGGATGTGTCGCGCGGCACCCCGAGGGTGCGGTCGACGAAGAACTGCTCCGTCCCCGCCAGCAGTCGGGTTATCGTCAGATCCGCCGTGCCGATGTTCCTCACCACCAGCGGCAGCGTGCGGCTGTCGCCGACGCTGACCCGACCGTAGTCGAGTAGAACGCTGGACACAAAGATATCCGGCGCCGTACCGATGCCGGTGACCGTGAGCTTCAGGGTGTCTGGTGTGGAATCGCTGATCAGCAACAGGTTGCCCGACTCCGGCCGCGGCAGCAGCGCGTTGAAGGCGATGCGCACCGTCGTCGATTGGCCCGGCTGCAGGACGACTGGCTCGAAGGATTGGATCGAGAAGCGGCTGTTGTCGAAATGGGCACCGAACAGCTGCAGCGCCGCCGAGCCGGTATTGGTCAATGTGATCGTCGTGTCACGGAAGCCCGGCGGGATCGCGACGCGACCGAAGTCGACGCGGCTCGGCGAGGCGCTGAGGACGGAGCGCGTGCCACGGCCGGTGACGGACACGGCCAACTCGAACTCGTCAGGATCGTTGCTGGAGATGCGGATCTCGTCCCGCAGGATGATGTCCCGTACCTTCGGTTCGAAGGAGACGGTGAGGAAGTGCGAACCTCCCGCAGGCACCACGAAAGAGCCTGTGAAGTCGAGGGAGAACCCGGAGGACCCGCCCAGACGTACATCGGCGATGACGAGGTCAGCGGTTCCAGTGTTGCCGATCTGTAGTGTCTGCGTCACGCGTGACGACACGGGCACCGGTCCGAAGTCGAATGTTGTCGGCAACGTCACGATCTGCGGCTCCGGGGCAAAGTGAATCTCGTAAACGCCGTCTCCCGTGCCGGACCCCAACAGCCGGTCGCGGTCGTCGGGATCGATCATGACGAATCGGCTCGTCAGCGACGGCAGGCCGAAGTTGATCGGCAGCCAGTTCGTGCCGCCGTCCTTGGTGCGGAAGAAGCCGCCTGTGGAGGTGGCTGCGAACATGACGTCGGGGTTGGCTTCGTCTGCCGCGAGCGATCGTACCTGCGGCGGGTTCAAGCCGATGCTGGCGGTGGCCCAGGACGAACCGCCGTCGAAGGAGCGCAGCACGCCATCGCCATAGGTTCCAACCACGAGATGATTCGGGTCGACGCTGGACAGGTAGACGGCACGCACACTCAGGCCTTGCAGGGCCGTTCCCACGGCCGACCAGCTCTCCCCCGAGTCGCGGCTGACATAGAGGCCGTCGGCAGTGCCCGCGTAGACGGTGGCCGCGTCGAGGGCGGCAGCTTCGAGGGTGTAAACCTGGGCGTCGACGAGATCGTTGGAACGACTCCAGGTGACACCGCCGTTGCGGCTCACGTAGACACCGCGTCCGAAGGTGCCGGCGTAGACGACGGCCTCGGCGATCGTCGGAGACGGGCTCGTGGCCAGGGACATGATACCGCCGCCTGGATCGGCAGCCCGGGTCCATGTCGCACCGCCGTCGGCGCTCAGATACAGACCCAGATGAGTGCCGGCATAGAGCCGCTCATCGACGCTTTCGGAAGCGGCGGTGGCGACGCTGAGGACGTTGTGTCCCGTCAATGAATCGGTCAGACGCTCCCAGGTTCCGGCATCATTGTCGCTGCGGTAGAGTCCGTCGACACTGCCGGCGTAGAGGCGGTTTTCGGCCACACCGGGCACGACGATGTTGATCGTCTGTCCGGGGCCTGTGGAGGTCCATTCGTTGACGCCAGCTGCGGCGGCGGCCGGCCAGCCCAGCAGCAGGGCAGTCCACACTGCCGCGCGGCGCGAAAAGTTGGCTCGTTCCATGGGTGTGTTCATCTCTCGTCCACCATCCTACTTCAGCAGCAGCATCTGCCGCACGCGTTTTGCCCCGGGTTCACGCAATCTGTAGATGTAGATCCCGGAGGCCAGGATCAGACCATCGTCGTCGCGTCCGTCCCATGTTGTCGTCCACAGACCCGCGGCCTGGAAACCTTCATCGACGAGCAGC
Source organism: Candidatus Latescibacterota bacterium (assembly GCA_036339235.1). GTDB lineage: Bacteria > Latescibacterota > UBA2968 > UBA8231 > UBA8231 > UBA8231. The sequence goes on from JAYZCA010000258.1 coordinate 11,290, forward strand.
CGCACGCGCTGTCCCAGCAGGTTGTAAACCTCCAGAACTACGCCGCCGCTTTGGGTCACTTCGTACTCAATGCTGGTGTCGAGGTTGAAGGGATTCGGGTAGTTGTTCAGCTGGCTCGCCGGTCGGCGGTTGCCGGGCTCGACCTGACCGATTCGGTAGATTCCGGGTTCGGTCACGGATGCCGACAGCCACCCCGTGTCTTCGTCGACGACGGTGGGGACATCCTCCCACAGCTGGGTCATCGGCTTCCAGTGTTCGACGCCGGTGTCCGGATCGCCAACCTGCGCCCCGGCAAAGAGATTGAGGGTCACGGGGGACATCAGATCATTCTCCCCGTTCACGGCGAGGAAGATCAGCGTGCCGGGATCGTCACCAATACCGTCGGGGCGGTCCTCCTCACCCAGTGGATAAAGCACCGCGAGTCGCCCAGGGCCGACGACGGCGCTCGGCACGTTGACAGTCGCCTGGCCGTCCTCGACGGCGACGCTGCCACCGCTGCCGGAAAGACGCTTTGCCGTGATGTCGATGCTGCGTTCTCCGAGGTTGCCGGCGCGGTCCCGACCGGTCACGACGACGGCCACGGTCTGCTCCATGTCCACAGGGGGGACCGCATAGGACGCCTCGTAGGTGCCGTCGCCGCGGTCACGGACTTCGACGGCGACACCGTTTATCGTCACCTGCGGAGGCCCGGTGAGTTCCTCAGACGGTTGGATGATGATGTCGAGCAGATCGCCGACGACAGCATTCTGCTTCGCTTC
>JAYZCA010000259.1:0-8251 GCA_036339235.1 Candidatus Latescibacterota bacterium
TGACGTGGTGGTGCAGAACAACGGCGCCTACCTGCTGCGTCTCACGGAACGCGCACCCATCGACGAGGCCGCCTTCGCCGAGGCTCGTGCCACCGTGGAGAGCCAGTTGCTGCAGGCGCGGCAAACCGAGGGACTGCAGACTTGGTTTGCACAGATCTTCAACAATGCCGACATCCAGGATCATCGTCACCTGTTCTACTCTTTTTAACAGAGGGGAAATGCAACCGATGCCAGCTCAACCCGGCAGCACGCAGATCGGCTTCGTCGGCCTGGGGATCATGGGTGCGCCAATGGCCCTCCACCTGATCAAGGCGGGGTTCTCGCTCAAGGTCTACAACCGTACGGACCGGCCGCGCGTACAAGAAGTCGTCGATGCCGGCGGCGAGCGCGTTGATACACCGAAGGCGGCAGCTGTCGGCAGCGACGTGGTCATCACCATCGTCACCGACACACCGGATGTAGAGGACGTGATCCTCGGCGAAGATGGTGTGATCCACAGCGTCGAGAAGGGTGCCACCGTCATCGACATGAGCACGATCTCGCCGCGGGTGACACACGAAATCGCGGCGACGCTCAAGGAAAAGGGCGCCAATATGCTGGATGCGCCTGTCAGCGGCGGCGACGTGGGTGCGCAGAACGCGACGCTGTCGATCATGGTGGGCGGCGAGCAACAGGTGTTCGACGACTGTCTGCCGGTGTTCGAGGCGATGGGCAAGAACATCAATCTCATCGGTGCCAATGGCGCCGGGCAGACGACAAAGGCATGTAACCAGATCGCCGTGTCCGTCGCCAACCTGGCCATGGCTGAGGCGCTGATGCTAGCGGCGGCATCCGACCTCGATGTGGGCAAAGTGCTCGACGCCATCAGTGGCGGCGCTGCCGGATCATGGCAAATGACCAACCTAGGGCCGCGGATTCTCAAGGGCGACTTTGCCCCGGGGTTCATGGTACGCCTACAGCAGAAGGATCTGAAGCTTGTCTTGGCGGCGGCCAACGACATCAAGCTGGCGTTGCCAGGTGCCAGTCTCGCGCACCAGTATTTCAACATCGTCGAGCGCCTCGGCGGGGCAGACGAAGGCACCCAGGCGCTGATCAAGGCCTATGAGGCCCAGGCGGGAACCGAGGCGCGCGCGTCCTGAGGCGCCGCCGCGGCCTCATTTTCTGTGCTTTCTCTAAACCATATCGGCGTCCTTCTGCGGGACGAGGATCAGCCACTTCCGCTGGATGAGATCAGGCGTCTCTTCGACAGCCATGGAATCGCCATGACCGTCATCGAAGACGACGCGGTACTTCCGAAGGACCTCGACCTGGTGATGGCCATGGGCGGGGACGGCACCGTGCTGCGTGCCCTCGACGTGAGTCTCGACACCCCCGTGCTGGCGATCAATTATGGCACGGTGGGTTTCCTGACCGCCGGCGACCGAGCCGACCTGGCAGCCATTCTGCAGCGCCTCGTGGCTGGCGACTATCTGCTCAGCGAACGACTGTGTCTCGAGTGCCACCACCGAGGCGGTGTTGTGCGTGCCGTCAACGAAGTGATGGTGCGTTCCAGCAACCGGCTCGTCTTCGTAGACGTCTTCGTAGACGACACGAAGATCCGCACCATCAGCGGCGACGGCGTGGTGCTGGGTACACCCACGGGCAGCACCGGGTTTCTGTTGTCCGCCGGCGCGCCCATCGTCATGCCCGAGGTGCGCTGCCTGATTCTGGACGGGATCAACGAGTACAACTTCAGCTCGCGTTCGCTGATCCTCACGCCAGAGGCGAAGATCCGACTCAGCATCAGCCGCGAAACCCGCGAACCGGAGGTGATGCTTACGGCCGACGGCCGTCGTATTACGACCCTGAGCCCCGGTGATGACCTCGAGATCGTCACGTCACCCAAGACGGCGCGTCTCGTCTACTTCGACCCGAGCTACTTCTTCCACAACCTGACGTCGAAACTCTCGTGGTGACCGTATGAGACTCGCCATCACCGGAGCCGATCGACCCATGGGCGCAATGCTGTGCCGTCGCCTGGCGGGGGGGCACGAGGTCTTGCCCGTGGGAGATTCCAACGAACCCGGTCATGATCTGGGCGAGGCGCGAGACTACCACAGCGCCGATCTGAATCTGCCGTCCGCAGCGGCGCCGGCGGTTCGCGGCGCCGACGTGATCATCCACGCCCAGCCCCACGACCCGGCCATGGGCGAGGGCCCTGGCGCCGAAGGTCTGTTGCTGGAGCGGATCAGTCGCGGCACCTACGTCCTCGTACAGGCCGCCGTCGCCGCCCACATAAGCCGTATCATCCTGATCAGCCAGATCGGTCTGTTCGATGCAGTCCCTGAGGAGTACGTGGTGAACGCCGGTTGGCAACCGCGTCCGCAGCCCGAGGCTGAATCGCTGGCACCCTATATGGCAGAACTGGTCTGTCGCGAGATTGCCCGGGTCGGTAAGATCGAAGCGGTGAACCTGCGCATGGGCGATCTCGACAGGGTGGACGGTGTCGACGGAACCAGCGCCGATGACGCTGTGGCGGCTGTGGAGAAGGCGCTGACCGTTGACGTGCTCGCCGCCGGATATCGCTGGTATCAGCAACACGTCGTCAGCGCCGGCCGCTTCGCCGACTCGGCTTAACTCGGATCGAACAATGGCGACGGTGAAGAGCGGCAAGGTGGTGATCTTCGGAGCTGGCGGGCCCGTGGGTGCGGTGACGACGACGGCTCTAAAGGACCACTACACCCTGAGATGCACCGACGCGATGTCCATCGACCGGATCGTCGCCGAGGAGCGCCGCCAGAGTGACACGGCGCCACTACCCGAACTGCTCGAAGCGCCGCACGAGCGTGCCGTCGTCGATGTCACCGACTACCAACAGGTGCGCGACGCCTGTGAGGGTATGGACGCGGCCATCAACCTGACGGTGCTGCGCAGCGTGCTCGACAAGGCCTTTGCCGTCAATACCGTGGGGGCGTATAACGTGGCCAAGGCCGCAGCCGACGCGGGCTTGAAGCGTCTCATCCATACCGGCCCGTTTCACAGCCGTATGTCACACCCTGCCGACTACTGGCAGGATCACCAGATTCCCGACGATGTGCCCCTGCATCCGGGGGACGATCTCTACGCGTTGAGCAAGTATCTTGGCGGCCACATTACGCGCATCTTCGCCGAGGAGCGTGGCCTCGAGGTGATGACCTTCCTGTTCTGTGGCTTTCGGCCGCGCCAGGTCCAGCCCGGACAGCGCGGCAGCGGCGGCAGTGCTTTCACCGTCAGCTGGGAGGACTCGGGCGAGTCCTTTCTCTACGGATTGCGCGCCGGCGACATGCCCACACCGTACGAAGCATTTTTCATCGCCGCCGCCACGCCGGACCGCAAATACCGTGTCGACAAGGCACAGCGCCTGCTCGGCTGGCAGGCTGCAGACACCTTCGAGGAACTCTACCTCCGCCCCACCGACTGACGCCTCCTACAAGATGCCGACGCGAAGCTCGTCGCCGGCGTCGATTCGGTCTGCCGGCACGACCACGTTCAACTGCCCCACCTCTTCCGGTTGCAGCTCAGGCAGCCGATCCACCAGCCCCAGGAAGCGGTCGACCTCTTCCGTCTCAGCGATCCCTTCGCTCAGCGTTCGCAGTTTGCGCACGTAGTCTGAACGCCCGAAGGGGTGTGCCCCCAGGGAATGGGCGTTGGGGTTGTCGAGCCGCTCGCTGAGAGTCGATCCATCCTTCATCGTCACCACGACCTCGGCGCCAAACTTCTTCCGGTGGAAGTCGCGCTCGTGGTAGGCCCGTGTCCACTCTTCTACCTCCTCCGTACGGATCTTATGCCACAAGGAAACGGTTGAGGGTCGGTGCGTACGTTCGGAGGTGTAGCTGTCGACGTGATGCCAGGCTCCGTCCTCCCAGGCGACGGCGAGGATGTACATGGAGCTGTGGTCGAGGGTTTCGCGCGACGAGTCGGGGTCCATTTTCTGCGGGTCCCGGGCACCGGTGCCGATGACGAAGTGCGTGTGGTGACTGGTGCGGATGACGACGTCGTCGATGTCATCAGACCTGATCTGTCGCGCGTGCAGGGCGAAGCCGATGTCGATCAGCGCCTGCGCCTGGTATTCGGCGGAGTGCTGTTTCGTGTACGAGTCGAGGATGGCGCGCAGGGCTTCACCCGGCGCCGGCAGGGGGACATGGTAGGTGGCATCAACTCCTGACAACATCCAGGCGATGACGGCGTCGCGGCCTTCGTAGATCGGCGACGGCGCCTGCTCACCGAGCAGAGCGCGGCCCACCGCCTCCAGTGCCGTCTTGCCCGATTGGCCCGGTGCATAGGCCTTCCAGCTGGTGATCTCACCCTTGCGTGACTGTCGCGTCGAGCAGCCCAGGTGCAGGCTCTGGTTGATGGCCTGGTAAGTCGTTTCGGTGCTCAGTCCGAGGATGGCACCGGTACCGGCGGCGACGGCGGGGGTCAGGTGAGCGACGTGGTCGATTTTGTGTTCGTGCAGGCAGATGCCGGATACCAGGGCCATTTGCGTCTCGTACGCCGCGAGGACGCCGCGCAGCAGGTCTGCCCCGCTCTTGCTTGATTGCTGGGCGGCGGCCAGGAGGGGGGGGATCGTGTCGCCGGGATGAGAGTAGTCGGCTGCCAGGTAGCAGTCGTGAAAGTCGAGCTCGCGTACGGCGACGCCATTGGCCAGGGCCGCCCACTCGCAATGGAACGTGCGATTCGCAGGCAGGCCCAAGAGGGTGGCGCCACCGTTGTCCGGGTGTACGTAACCGAGGGCCAGGCGCCTGGCGTTGACCACCGGGGTTCGATTCAGGGACGCCAGGGCGACGGCGGCGTTGTCGATAATCCGATTACCCACCATCTGCAGGGCCTCGTTGTCGATAGGGGCTGTGGCTGTGGCGACGGCGGCAATCTTCCAGGCGAGTTGCTCCTCGCGCGGCAACACTTCACCTTCGGCGTGTGTACGTACTTCGTGGATCTGCATCGGTTGGTCCAACTCCGGATTAGAGACTGGCAAACACCCCACAACCGCCGGTTCGCTCCTGCCCCCACGGGAACTGCTCGGCGACCTGTTGCGGGCGTTAGATCGACCGGCCGAGGCGCTTGTCGAGTACGAGCAGTTGTTGAGCAAGGCCCCGAACCGCTTTAACAGTCTCTATGGTCCGCGCGTTCGGCGGAATTGTCCAGTAGGACCCATACAGCCAGAGAATATCACAGCAAACTCATCGAGATAGTCGAGAAATCGACCAGGCCAGAGGTCGAACAAGCCAGAGCGTTCCTCGATTCGGCTTAGCCTAGGATATGAGACGAGAGGCCGAATATTGCTCAGGCGACGAAAGGACAGTAGACCACCGACTGGTTGTACGGGATGAGCAGCGGCGACACACCGGAGGGCAGGTGTTTCGCCCAGGCCCTCGGATCGTAGTCGCGTTTGACGAAGCAGCCGTAGTGGGTGGGCACCGCCGTCTTGATGCCCAGTGCACCGGCGGTCTTGCCGGAGCCGTCGAAGAAGGGGAACTCGCCCTCGTCGGGGTGGTTGGTCAAGAAGCCGATGTGCGGCTTCAGGTCACGGATCGGTGACAGCAGCTCCTCGTGCTCGGCGAAGTTGTTGATGGGGTCGCCGGAGATGTAGATGCGCACGTCGCCGGTGTCGAGGACGTAGCCGAGGTGCTGCACGTCTGGCGGAGCGATGTCGGCAGCGGCGTCGCCGTCGTGGGGTTTGGCGAGTACGGTGTGGGCGGTGAAAGCACCCATCCGGGCGGTGTCGCCGGCGGTGACCTGTGTGATACTGGCATCCGCGATGCCACCGTCCCGCATGCGGGCGCAGCTCTCCGGCGGTCCGACGAACTTTACGTCATTGTAGGTCGAGCGGATGCGGTCGATGGACTCCATGCAGGTGTGGTCGCCGTGATCATGTGTCAGTAGTACCCAATCGGTGCGCAGGGCCCCCTCCATCAGGGGTGCGCGCGTGCGGATGAATTTGTCGGCAGGGCGTTCCCGAGGATAGTAAGGGTCCACCTGAAGGATGGTGCCATCGGGGTGCTTGAGGCCGAATGTGCTCTGGCCGAACCAGTGGATGCCGACGTGGCCGTCAGGGATTTCGAGGTCTTCGAAGGGATGCATGCGGTGGCGCTCCGGTGTCTGAGTGGCGATTGCTGAAGAGGGGGCAAAGATGTATGGTAGATCCCACGCTGACAACGATCAGTCAAGCTGATTTCGATACAGCAAACCAGCAGGAGTCGTGCCGATGGCCCGAGTGGGCTTCAAGATGCAGTTGAAACCGGGGAATGAGGTCGAGTACAAACGCCGCCACGACGAGATCTGGCCCGAACTGGCGGCCTTGCTGCACGAAACCGGCATCAGCAACTACAGCATCTTTCGGGACGGCCTGACGCTGTTCGGCTATCTGGAGATCGACGACGTCGCGAAGATGGATGACGTGGCGAAGCAGGAGATCGTGCAGAAGTGGTGGACGTACATGGAGCCGCTCATGGAGTGCAACCCGGACAACTCGCCCATCGTCACGCCCCTCGAAGAAGCCTTCTACATGGCCTGACGCCGCCCTCGGCGTTCAGCATCCGTATGTCGACTGCCACTCTCTTCGATTCCCAGTACGAGTCACGCAAGCTTGACCTGCTGCGGCAGGCCGTGGAACGACTGCGCCCCGAGTACTCCGACGAGGAGGTGGAGGCGCTGCGCATCGACCGGGTGAACCCGGCGATCCTGTCGCAACGGTCGGGTCGCGGCTTCGTCAACCGCGACATCCTCGAGACGGTCCTGGGCAATCTGCTCGAGTGCGTGGCCCCGGGGTCGCACAACGCCCTCAATCCCGGTGAGCAGACCGACGACTTTACCAGCGCCATCGGCGAGGTGGCCGACCAGGTCTACGCCATGGTGGCACAGTCCTACCTGGCAGCGGGCATCGACGAAGACGTGGAAGATCGCGCCCTGGCGGCGGCCTATGCGCTTCTCTGGGAACTGCCGTCGCTGAAGGGGCGAGCTCTGTGGAATCGCTTCGCGTCGCTGAAAGATCCCGCCGTGTGGGACGCCTATCTGCTGTCGGCGTGCGGCATCGAGGATGAGGCGCTGCGCGACCTGAATTTTGCTGCGTGCATCGACACCGCCATCGCTGAGCGGGACACGGCGCAGTACCGCGAATTTCTGACTCGCTTCCACTGTGACTTTGTGTTCGACTACCAGATGCAGCTGGTGATGAGCACGTACCCGGGTTGGCGAGTCCTGTTCTATCACGACGTGGCCCATGCCCTGACACGGAGCGGCGTCTTCGACGGGGCCCCAGCCTGGCTCGAGCGACTGCCTGTGCCACTGCTGCCGAGGGCCATTTCCGAACTGGGCGGACGTTATTATCAGGCGGACATTCATCCGGAGACGCGCATCGGGGATGCCAATTTTCTCGATCATCCCCATCGTGGGATGACGACGGGACAGACGGGTATCATCGGTTCGGGCTGCCATCTGCTGCCGTGCACCCTGGGCGGGCTGTCGCGGCGGCTGCACCAGCGACATCCCGAGATCGGCGACCACGTGTTCATCGGTACCGACGCCGATCTCTTCGGCCCCGTGTACATCGGTGATAATTCGATCATCGGACCGAGCGTGGAGATCTACGGATATGTGCGGACGGGGGCGCACTGCAGAGTGAACGCTTCCGTCGTCATCGGCACAGTGAAGACGGGCGACAGTCGCCCCGGGCGCATCGTGCTGGGCGAGGGTGTCTCCGTCGGCGACGGCACGATCATCGAGAACCGACTGGAAACGGATCTGATCATTCCCGACCACGCTGAAATTCCTGCGCGCAGCCTGGTCGTCAATGACGGCTGCGGCCAGCCGAAGTTCGTCGGTCAGTAGATCTTCAAAGGAGCAAGCAGCAAAGAAGAGGGCCCGTCGCTGATCAGGGCGTCGGGCCCTCTTTCTGGTGCACTCGCCGGGTGGCGAGCCGATCACATCCCTGTGGTCGTTCCGGTCAGGGAGACCGCGCTCGAAGTCTGAGGCCCAGGCACAGCTAGGGCAGCAAGTTGCAGCAATGGATGATTGGCAAGGGGCTGGTGCGTCGCGCAAGGACCGGGGAGGTCCGCAGCGCTCATTCCGGAGGGAGCGCCAAGATAGCGACGTCCCGGAAATCTGGCAATCGGTAGCTGGATCTAAAACCCACACCTCCGCGCAGCTGCAAAGAACGGCTCGGAGACATTCATGGCGCCGCGGAACACGAGATCGCTGGTGAAGGGATGTACGCAGATGAGACGGGCGCCGTTGT
>JAYZCA010000260.1:0-2902 GCA_036339235.1 Candidatus Latescibacterota bacterium
GAGCAGGGAACGGAAGTCATGCGCCAGGGTGCCTATGATTTTCAAGTGCGCCCCCTCAACCTCGGTAAGCTGCGCGCTGTGCTGGATCGAGGCCTGTCCCATCAGAAGCTGGTGGGGGAAGTCAGCGACCTGCAGCGTCGACTGCAGGAACGTTACCGTTACGGGGGGATCGCCAGGCGTTCGTCTGCCTGGCAGCGGATCTACGCACAGATCGAGCAGGTTGCCCCCTCACGGGCGACGGTGCTGCTCACAGGAGAAACCGGTACCGGGAAGGGGGAAGTTGCCAAGGCGATCCACCAGAACAGCACGCGCCGCGACCACGCTTTCGTGGAGACGAACTGCGGCGCCTTGCCGGATGGGATTGTCGAAAGCGAGCTCTTCGGCCATGAGCGCGGCGCCTTCACCGGCGCTAGCACGTCGCACAAGGGCCGCTTCGAGCTGGCCGATATGGGCACCCTGTTTCTCGACGAGGTGGGTGACCTGTCGCCGGCGACACAGGTGAAACTGCTGCGGGTTATTCAGAGTGGCGAGTTCGAGCGCGTCGGCGGCGCCGAAACGCTGCGCACGGACGCGCGCCTCCTGGCCGCAACGAATCGGGATCTGGAGGCGATGGTCGAAGATGGCAGCTACCGTGCCGACCTGTTCTACCGCCTCAACGTCGTCACCATCCGCATCCCGGCACTACGCGAGTGCCGGGAGGACGTGCCGATCCTCGTCAATGAATTTCTCCGCCAGTTCTCGGAGGAAAACGAGCGCAACTTACACGCGATGATGCCGTCGGCAATGGACCTGCTGATGAGTTACGACTGGCCCGGGAATGTGCGCGAGCTGAAAAACTGCATAGAGGGCATGGTCGTCATGTCACCCCCGGATCGGGTCTTCGACGAGCCCGACGTGCCCGCCCCCATCCGTGGACGAGCACCCGTGGCAGCCGAGGAGGGTGGCCTGCGCGTGGGGATGACAATGAGGCAGATCGAGAAGCTGGCCATCACCGAGACCCTGCAGGCGGTGGATTATGACCGCCGCAAAGCGGCAGCCATACTCGAGATCGGGTTGAGCACTCTCTACCGCAAGGAGAAGGAGTACGGACTGCGGCCGTAAACGAGCCTATGAGCCTGTCCGAGTATCCCATTTGGGCTGCGGTCACGCCCTTGGCGCCGCTCGCGGCGTTGCACTCGCTCCTTGAATCCCTCGATTCAAGTTACTCGTGCGCCCTCACCCGCCTGCGGCGGGGGCCCCGCCAATGACGCGACCTCGCCTGCCAAGCGAATACTCGGACAGGCTCTAGGTCGTATTCCCGTACAGCTGGCGAATCATCGCGTTGAGCGATTCCTGCGGGTTGCCGAGGATCTCTTCTGTCACTTCGTAGTCTGTTTTCTCGAGCAGTTTCAGGCCGTGTCCATAGTCGGAGAACAACTCGGGACACAAGTCTCCGGGCAGTCGCCCGGCGTCCGCCGCCATCTGGCGCAGAAGCGCAGCGGCTTCGACTGTGAAGGTGAGGCGGATGCCATGGTCTTTCTCGAAGGATGAGCACCAGGCACGCAACGAGTGGTCGATGACGAACTCCTCGAGAGCCCGGTCCGGATGCTCGACGACCTCAGCCGAAACCGTCAGGCGCTTGACGTCGAGAGAAGGCAGGCGGCACTCGTAGTCCAGCAGCACCTTTTCCACAGCGCTGACGAGGCCCCGCGCGCCGGTACACTCACCGATGGCCAGGTCAGCGAGACGTTCGAGGGCCTCATCCCCGAAGGACAGTTCGATGTCGTAGGCCAGAAAATCCCGTACCTTGGAGAGGATGACGCTGCTGTTCTCGGAGCGCAGGATGGCGAGGAAATCGTCGCGCGTCAGCTCGTCGAGGACGGCCGTCACCGGCAGCCGGCCAATAAACTCGGACTCGAACCCGAATTCGATCAGGTCCTGGGATCGCACCTGGCCCAACAGGGTGCGGCTTTCACCTGCATCTGTGAGGGTTTCGTCGCTGGACGCACGGAAACCCATGTTGCCCCGATTGAGGCGTCGGGAGATGATCTCCTCGAGGCCGGAGAAGGCGCCGCTGACGACGAAGAGAATGTCGCGGGTGTTCACCTTCTTGCGATCCGCCTTGCCGGTGCGCTGCATCTGGATGACGGTTTCCATCTGCGAGGACAGGTCATGGGGGGACTTCAGGTCGACGTCGGTCTCCTCCATCAGCTTGAGTAGATTCCGCTGCACGCCTGAGCCGGAGACATCGGGCCCGGCGCCGCGTCCGCTGGCGGCAATCTTGTCGATCTCGTCGAGGTAGATGATCCCGTGCTGCGCCAGTTCGATATCGCCACCGGCCTCGTGGACCAGTTCACGGACCAGGTCTTCGACGTCGCCGCCGACGTAGCCGGTTTCGCTGAATTTGGTGGCATCGGCCTTGACGAAGGGCACGCCGAGATGGCGGGCGATGAGACGGATCAGGTAGGTCTTGCCGACGCCGGTGGGGCCGATCATCAACACGTTGTTCTTGATGCGGCCCACATCGTCCTCGCCCTCGTCGGGCAGGCTGAGGCGGTTGAAATGTGTGCAGATCTTCGTCGACAGGATGACCTTGGCCCGGTGCTGCCCGACGACGAATCCGTCCAGATGGTCGATGAGTTGCTGCGGCTTGAGATGGAAGTCGAGACGTTCTCCCACCGGGACCGTGGGCGTGCCGGCGCCACTGCCAGATGTCTCTGCACCCGCGTTCTCTGTACCTTGGGAGTCGTCCTGGGTCTGTTGTGTCCGCTGTTCCTCGATGATGCGGCGGATCTGTTCCGGGTCGAGACCGGGCTTTTCACCACGCCAATCGGCGCACCTACGAAAGGACATCGTCTTGTCGCAGCCTGGGGATAAGAGGAGATGGGAGTCGGAGGAGCATCGGTGCGAATGTACCCGGAGG
>JAYZCA010000261.1:0-5123 GCA_036339235.1 Candidatus Latescibacterota bacterium
AGTCGGTGGGTCCCGCCGTCACAGCCCAGGTCAAGGAACTGCTGAAAGAACTGAACTAGGTCGCTTTCCCGATGCGTGCGTCCTGCCTATCTTGGCATGCAGGCGCGCGAAGGCACCACTCCTCCGGCCGGACTGGCGATCCACTTCTCATGCTACTTTTCCTCGGGATGGCTGCCGTTTTGGTCCTTCTCGGCCTCTTCATTACCGATCTGGACCGCAAGCGCCGCCAACTTGCGGACATGCTGGACCGCGTCGAGCCCCTCGTAGACCGCTCACGCCGGCTCCACTTGCGCAACATGCGCGGGTCCAACAGCAGCCTCTTCTACACCGACAACCTGCTCGATGAGCTGGAGCATGAGGTAACCGTAGTCGAGCGCCAGAAGGGTTACGCCCCGCCAACCGATGCCGGCCTTTTCTCGCTCAGCCAGGCCGCCGTTATGTCAGCCTCGAATCCCGAATCGCCGAACTCGAAGCCCTGTCGCAAGCTGAACGCGAGGACGCCCCCCCCTCCGCTGCAGACGTTTCTCCCGACCCACCGGCGGACATAGATCACGATTCCGGGTGAGCTGCGATTGAGACGCGACACCCGCATCCGCATCGTCGCGTGCGCCGTCGTCGTCGTCGCAGCGCTGCTGTTCTCCGGTGAGCCGTGGGAGCCACTTGACCCACACACGTTCGCCGACACCCGCTCCCTTGCCGGCGTGCTGAATGCCGCCGATCTCCTGTCCAGCTTCGCCATCGTCTTCGTCGGGTTGTCGGGTGTACGCCTCTGTTGGGGCGGCATCACCGCCGAAATGCCCGGCTTCCCGGTTCGCGCCGAAACCCTTGTGTGGCTGCTGTTTTTCGGCGCCGTCGCCCTCACGGGTGCGGGATCTGCATTCTACCACGCAGATCCCGCCGATGACACGATCTTCTGGGACCGGCTTCCTCTCAGCCTGGCGCTGGCCGCCTACATTGCCGCTGCCCTCACCGAACGCGTCGGCCTGCGCGAGGGCCTGCTGACGCTGCCCGTCCTTCTCGTGTTCGCTATGCTGTCCGTGTTCTTCAGCAGCCCCGGGGACTTGCGGTACTACATCGCGCTGCAGACCGTGGCCGTCCTCATCGTCCCCCTCCTCTGCGCCCTCTTGGCCGGACCCTACACTCGTGCGCCGGACTGGTACGCCGCCGCGGGCCTCTACGTGCTGGCGAAGATCGCCGAGTTGTGCGACCACATGGTGTATGCACTGGGTCAAGTGGTCAGCGGTCACACACTGAAGCACTTGCTGACAGCAGCGGCTGTGTTCGTACTCGTCCGCATGTTGCGCCTGCGAGTCCATGATTCGACGACCGTCGAAATCCGTCCGGACGCCTGACACCTCCCAGATCCTCTTTTGTTGTTTCACCGGAAGTTGTTGTATCTTATGACGTTGGCGTAGATCCGACTCCCTTCACCCGCGGCCTCCTCTATGCCCACGCGCCCGAACATCCTCTTCCTGCTCTCAGACGAGCACTCCCACCGGTTTCTGTCGGCCCGCAGTGCTGCCGATGGCGGCGAACCGTGCCGTACACCTACCCTCGACGGCCTCATCGGCCGGGGCGCCCATTTTTCCACCGCCTATTGCCAGATGCCGCTGTGTACACCAAGCCGCATCGCCATGCTCTGTGGCCGCCACGCTCATCGCAGCGGCGCCTGGAACAACAACTCAATCCTGCCCCCCGAGCTGCCCACCTTTGCCAGCCATCTCGGCGACGCCGGCTACGCCACCTGCACCGTTGGCAAGATGCACCTGGGCGGTTCCCGGCAGTTCGGTGGCTTCGAGCACCGACCGTACGGAGACTTTGGAGGCCCCTGCGCCCATCAGTTCGACCCGTTGCGCACCTTCAAGGCAGGTCAAGCTCTGCCCGGAATGGACCTGCGCTCGCGCACCGCCGACGCCGGCCTCAGCGAGGTGCCCGAGTCCCTCCTTCAGGAGAACGCCGTCGCCCGTGAGTCACTCGCCTGGTTGCGGGAGCAGCGCCACGCCAGCCCCGATCAACCATGGCTGCTGCTATCCTCCTTCAGTCGGCCTCATTTTCCGCTCACAGCGCCGCGGCGGCACTTCGACCGCTACTGGCCCGATGGCGTTTCGCGTCCGCGCGTCGGCCGCTCAGGGGACAGCGCCGAGCATCCGATGACGCAGGGCGCTGTGTCCGGTTTTCGTACCGACGAGATCGGGGCAGAGGAGGGCATGAAGGCACGCGCCGCCTACTTCGCCTGCGTCGACTTTCTCGACGAACTGCTCGGCGACTATCTCGCCCTACTGGAGCGCGACGGCTTGCTCGACAATACGATCATCATCTACGCCTCCGACCACGGGGAGTTGGCCGGCGAACACGGCCTCTGGTGGAAGAACACCTGGCATGAGGCGTCGGTGCGAGTTCCCCTCATAATTTCCACGCCCGAGCACCGGCGTGGAGAGCTCTCGGTACAGCAGATCGACGACCCGGTAAGCCTCGCCGACCTGTTTCCCACTTTCTGTGGTTTCGCCGGTATCGATCCCGCCGACGACCTGGACGGCATCGATCTGTCCCCCGCCGCGCGCGGCGACAACTGCCCCGCCCTCAACGAGCGCCCGGGAGTCTACACCGAAGCGCTTTTGCCTCGCTGGGGGGAAGGCACCGAGTTTCGCATGCTGAGGACGAGGCAGCACAAGTATGTCGCATTTCGTGGTTGTGCGGACCTTGCCTTCGACATGACCATCGACCCTCTGGAACAGAAGAATCTGTTGTCCTCTGCCGATACTAGTGATCGGGAGGTCACCGTCGATGGCCTGTGCAGGCTTGCCCTCGACGGATTCGATTTCGACACGACGCAGGCCCTGCGCCTGCGTCAGATCGCCGACTTGCGCACACGTTTTCCCGTGCGCGTCCATCCGAAGACTCCCAACCAGGTGCTTCGTGGCGACGGCCGCCTCGTGGAGGCGGATGCGCCGTTGTATGATCCCCTAGTCGTCAGCGCCCAGACCGGTGCCGACTTCGACCGCTAACACCTAACCGGACTCAGACTCTTCCCGTGCTCTGGATTCTCGTCACCGTCCTCGTCGGACTCGTCGTCATCATTGTGCAGTTGCTTCTGTCTTATCAGAAGCGTGCCGCACGCATAAAGATTGCGTACACGCCGGTGCGCAAGATGATCGACGACTACAAACAGAAGATCACCGACTTGGGCAATGGTGTTCGTTCCATGGCCAACGAGAGTCTGGTCCAGCTCGAGAAAGATCTTGACAAGTTCCAGCAGCGCTCCGGGAAGGCCGCCAATCTGACCTCCGAACTCGACACGGAGGCGCAAGCCTGGGTCGCCGAACGCACGGACGATGACGCGAAGGAGCAGGACGACGACGAACTGCTGCTCGACGAAGATGAACAGGATGAGGAATCAGAGCGTCCCGAGAGCGGCGACGACGATATCGACGAGCTGCTGGGTGGTCGGAAAGACATCGGTTATCGCGTCGAGGACAGGCGCGGCAATCCTGTCGAGGTGGTCCACGCCATCCGGCGCGACCTGGAGGAGACCTACGAATACATCGAGGGCCTGCGAACCGATGCCACCCTCGTGCAGCAATCCCTCCAATGGCTGTCAAACCAGGGTAAGGGCAAGGAGGGGGCCAACGGGTCGACCTGAGGCAATGGATACGGAACTCCTTTTCGGCTTCGGCGGCGCCTGCGTGGCGCTCCTCATCCTCTGTCTCATCCTGCGGGAGACCACGGAGCAGCGCCTGCGACGGCTGCGCACGGAGCTGATGCAGCTACGCTCGCAGGTGCGCACTCTCGAAGACCGGATGAAAACCTACCAGTCCGTCCGGTCGCAGGTGCGCGAAGTGCTGCAGCGCATCGA
Source organism: Candidatus Latescibacterota bacterium (assembly GCA_036339235.1). Taxonomy (GTDB): domain Bacteria; phylum Latescibacterota; class UBA2968; order UBA8231; family UBA8231; genus UBA8231. The sequence goes on from JAYZCA010000261.1 coordinate 3,854, forward strand.
CGCTCGCAAGCTGAGCGCCCACGACTCCATCGAAAATATCTACGACAAGCTGCGCAGCCTCCACTTGCTCCTGCGCGAGGAGGAGCTCCCGGAGGAGAACGAGGAACCAGAGGGTGAGGAAGTGAGCGCCTGACGCTTGCAGTACCGACGCTTCGCCAAGACCGACTGGCAGGTCAGCGAGATCGGCCTGGTCTTCTGTCAGATCCGCTGTTGGGCATGATCCTGTCGGGTGTCGCCGTCTGCGACGGCCGCCATCTCAGTCCCGAACTGATCGCCGAGATCGAAGCCGCCTGAACCGCTCAACCAACCCGAAGGGACTCATGCCCGCCACGCGCATCGGCTTTATCGGCCTCGGCCACATCAGCATCCACGCCCACCTCCCCGGACTGCAGCCCCTCGTCGAAGCCGGCGACGTCGAATTCACCGCTTTCTGCGACATCAGCGAGGAGGCTCTCGCCACGCAGGGCGCCGCCTTCGGCGCCAGGGCTACCTACACCGATCACTACGAGATGTTCGAGCGGGAGGAACTCGACGCCGTCTATATCAACCTGCCGCCAACGCTGCACACCGACCAGATCACGATCGCCGCCGACAAGGGCATCGACGTCTTCGTCGAGAAGCCAGTCAGCCTCGACATGGACCAGGCCGTCGAGTTCTCACAACAGATCCACCGGGCCGGCATCGTCTCGCAGGTGGGTTTCATGAGTCGATATTACCCGACGGCGGACAAGGTCGTCCAGATGCTGTCGGAGCGGACCCCTCGGCACGTGCAGATCGCCATGTTCTACAGCGGCAAACCCGTGCGCTGGTGGACGAGTCGCTACGAGGAATGCGGCGGCTCCTTCGTCGAAAACACGATCCACATGGTCGATCTGGTCCGTCACTTTCTGGGTGACATTGCCGACGTCTCCGCCTTCTACCAGTGGCGAGCCCGTGGCGAGGGTCCGGAGATGATGAACATGCCCCACGTGTATGACGTGAACTACCGCTTCGCCTGCGGCGTTGTCGGGTCAGCCATCACCTCACGCGTGCTCACCGACGCCGGTGGCGCCAGTCGCCGCGAGGTCATCCTCGTCTGTGACGATTCCATGATCGAGTGGTCGGCGAACAGAGTCATCGACAACGGCGAGACCGTGTTTGAGGAACAGGTGCAGGGACGCGCCGCCTTTGCCTTGCAGGCACAGGCGTTTGTCGCGGCGGTGAAAGCCGGTGACCCATCCATGATGCGCAGTCCCTACGGCCCCAGCCTCAATAGCCTCGCCGCAGTCCT
>JAYZCA010000262.1:0-2471 GCA_036339235.1 Candidatus Latescibacterota bacterium
GGGGTGGGCGGCTACGGAGTCGGCGACCAGGCCGTTGTCGTGGCCGTAGAAGCTGAAGGTCTGCACCGCTACGACATGGGTGATGCCCACTTCCTCCCGCATGCGCTCGAGGTGCTCGACCGTACCGGTGCCCGCCGGTGGTCGGCTGGGGTTGTCGGCGGTGGGGTAGCGCTGCTCGTCCTCGGAGTAGAGGTGGGCGTGGGATTCGACGATAGCCATCTGTTTCCTTTTCTGTGTGTGATCGTGGCCCTCCGGCGGATCTTCGACCGGCTGAAGGCCGACGAATTCACCTGCACGTGGTCCCCAAGCGCTTCACTCAGCCGTCAGCGGATCGCGGCCGCCCGGCGCGGGTCGCTGTTGTCACCCAGCGAGGCGCCGGTGATGGTGACGGTGGTTTCGTCTTCCAGCACCAGGCTACCCGGATACCCGAAGCCGAAGATCGGTCGATAGCGCTCCGGAAGCCAGGTGAGGCCGTTGTCGAGGCTGATCCGGGCGCACAGCTGTTAGCGGCCCGGAAGTAGCCGGCGACGGTCGGGCCTCTCCGTGTAGCGGGTCTGATGCACCAGCACCAGACGGTCGTCGGTCAGCTGCTCGAGCTCCGCCAGGAGGGGCTGCCCCTGTGCGTCCAGGATGGGGCGCAGGTTCCGCCCTCGCCTGGCCAGCTGTATTCAGGTCCGTTGTCCTCGATCTTCTCGAGCCCGCGAAGACGGCAGAATTGAAGATGGCAGGGCGAGAGACTGAGCGACTAACTGCCTTTCTGTTGGAATTGCGCTCTGCTTCTTGTTAACTTGGACAAGGGTTGTGAGCAACCAGTCGCGCACCATTCCATGCACCAGTACCAAGCGGCAGCGGACGCATTCCGACCTGCCCAACCTTCCTTCAATCCACCTGGATTCAATGAAAATCAGGCCTGAATCTCTGTTCCGCCTCTCGGGCCCATCGTCGGCAGACATCGACTCCTTTCACAGCGATGGCTACATCGTCTATTCCGATGTCTTCACCGATGAGGCCAGAGAAAGCATTATCGAAGAAATCGCTCGGCTCGAACCTGTAAGCGAGTACATCCGAGGTTTGGATGGACAGGCAGACGGAGCGACAGCCTACTTTGCCCGGCCTTGGAACGATCGCGGCCCTGGCGGCGACCGACTCATCGACGACCCTTTTATTTCATCCCTGCTGCAGACCACCATCGACAACGATTTCCACTTCTGCCATTCCGCCCTCAACCTCGCGCCAAGGGGCGCAGCGGAGATCCCCTACCACCAGGACCATCATCACTGGAAGCATGACAATCCCGTCAATCTTGCCGAGCGCGGCCGCTACTACATCCAGGTGCTCTACTATCTCAATGGCTTCAGGCTCGGCGACCGCAACCTCAAAGTGATCGCAGGAAGCCACCGGGTTGCACCGACCCAAGAGGCCACTTCCGAGAGGATGCTGGCGGGGGAGTTGGACGCCGAGGCAGGACGCAAGCTAGAAGAGACACGCCTCGCTCTGCCACCCGGCAGCATGGTGTACATCAATGCCCGCATTTTCCACGCGGTGGAGGAAAAGCCCGCCGATTCCCCCCAGCCCTATCGCATCTTCAATATCGACATCTTCAAAGAGGTCGGACCGCCGCACCGCTTCACCCAGGAGATCCCGGCCGCATGGATGGAGCGGGCCGGCCCGGAACGCCGGAAGCTGTTCACGCGCGAGGCGTACTCGGAAGGTTGCTGGGATCAGTAGCGCCCCGGCGCAGGTACCTGAGCCAAGATGCTCAACTCGCTGTTCTACATGGCCGCCCGGGTGCGGGACAACGTGCACGACGTGGCCAACCCGGGCGAGTCGTCGCGTTGGTGGCAGCGCGATGCGGTGACCCTCTTTCTCGACATCCCTGTGGACGGCGACGGCAATCGCTGGATACCGGGTGACCACGGCTTCGCCTTCGCTGCCGATCCGAGCGCACCCGACGACGCCGGTGGTCGCCAGGAGGTACCCGCACATCGGCCAACGGCGTTGGGTTCTACCTTGGCGCCGTGTTTCCCCCCGAGTACAGCGGCAACCTTTTCGTTTCGCTGTGGGGACCAGCCGACTTTCCCGTGGAGGAGACGGACGTGTCCCGGACGCGCTTCGCCAGTCACAGGGCCATCAGATAAGGACCAGTTGTGGCGCCGGGGCGTAGGGGGTATAGGTTAGCGCGTCCCTTTACCTCGCACGTACAATTATGCTCTTTTCCGGTTGCAACGCGCGGAGGCCAGCCTTCACGGAGGGGGCGTATGTCCTCGCGTCGCCCAGCTGGTTGCAGCGCGCGAGCACGGCTTCGACAACAGGAGACACCGCCATGCTGACAGAGGAACTGATCGAGCAATTCCATCGCGACGGGTTCACCGTCTGTCCGGGCTTCCTCGACGCCCACGCGGTCGAGGAGCTGCTGCGTGAGGCCGAGAGGGTGATCGCCGGCAGCACCCACGCCAACCACGACGCCGAGC
>JAYZCA010000263.1:0-5246 GCA_036339235.1 Candidatus Latescibacterota bacterium
CTGTCGATGTAGGTCAGATACAGCAGGTCATCGTGCACCGACGCCGGCACCTCGTCGAAGGGTGACATACGGTCGCCCTCCTCCCCCGCAAACAGCGCGAAGCCACCCCACAGCAGACCGATGCCGGCCAGTAACCCCAGCGCTCCAAGGCCCATGGCGCGCAGCGCCTGCATGCGCCTCTTCGCCGATCTCTTCTTCTTCTTCTTCACCTTGCCACGCGGGGATTGTTTGCCTTCGCCAGCCAAATCATCACCTCCAGGACGGCGCCAGCTCGCCCTTGGCGAAACGCTCCATCTTCTTGAACAGATCACCGAAGATGGCATTGCGCCTGACCCCATGGGCGATCCGGATCGGATGCCGCGAGGCGTCGACGGACCACGTCACCTGATCGGTCAGAATGGGGCTGGGAACGATCGTGGATGGCACCCAGTTGGCATCGATCAGCCAGCCGGTGACGGCGATGTCCCAGATCTCCTTCGACCAGGCGTATTGATTTTTCTGGTAGGACTGGCAGATGTCGAACAGATACCGGCCGATGTCGCCCTGCGGTTTCACATACTCGGCCAGCTCCGAAATCGTCGTCAGCAGGTGCGAGGCGACAGTGGCGCACGGAATATGCACGAAGGGCACACCAGAATCGAGCACGACCTGGGTGGCGGGCACATCCTGCCGGAGATTGAACTCCTTTGCCGTAGGCCAGTGAGTCGGCTGTCCACCCAACCAGACGACGACAATACGCTCGGTGATCCCCGGATCCAGCAGGATCGCCGATGCCACATTCGTGATCGCCCCGATCGCGGCCACGTACAGGGGGCCTTCGCCGGATCTGGAAAGCTCGATCATGTGAGCAGCAGCGTCGCTCACAACATGTTCGGAGGCCGACGGCAGATAGCGGTCCGATCCCTTGAAAACTCGATCTGTCTCGCTGACGCCGAGACGTTCGAGCAGACGGATGATCTCGTCGTAGCTCCTCTCCATGCCGTCCCGGGGTCCCTCGCTCCGGCTGTTGTGGAAGGGCGCGGCATACAGTGCTTCGAGGGAGATTCGCTCTGGCGAGAGCAGGGCATGAACGACGGCAAACTGGTCGTCAACTTCATTGTATGTATCGGTGTCCAGCACGACGTGAAGCTGCCCTTCGGGAAGGGCGAGTGAAGCCATGTGGGTCTCCCGGGTTCGGTTCTGGTCTGAAGGTAGGCCCTAGATCCTTGCCGGCCACCATGTCGGCTCGTACTGTGGGATCATGAGCACGAGCCCCCAGCCCGACTCCGGGTCCACCCCCGACCTGTCCATCCTGCCCTCGGTGGACCGCGTGCTGAGCGACGAGCGTGTCGACGTGCTCACCGCACACTGCGATCGCGCCGTACTCGCCGATCTGGTGCGCGATGCAGTCGGCGAGATCCGCCGCGCCCTGCTGGCGGGAGATCGCCTCCCCCGGGAAGAGCTTCTCGATGTCATCGTCGCCGATGTTCGCCAGCGACTGGAGCACACGATGGCGCCACGCCTGGCACCGGTGGTGAATGCCACCGGCATCATCCTGCATACGAACCTGGGCCGCGCACCGCTGGCGCCTGCCGCCCTGGAACGCATCACCGCCACGGCGGCGGGCTACAGCAACGTGGAAGTCGACTTGGAGAGCGGCCAGCGCGGACACCGGCACCTGCTGGTGGAGGACCTGCTCTGCCAGCTCACCGGCGCCGAGGCCGCTGCGGTGGTCAACAACAACGCCGCCGCCGTGCTGCTCACCCTCAACGCCCTGGGTCTGGACCGGGAAACCGTCGTCTCCCGCGGCCAGCTCGTCGAGATCGGCGGCTCCTTCCGGCTGCCAGACATGATGCAGCGCAGCGGCGCCGTGATGGTCGAGGTAGGTACCACCAACCGCACCCATCTGGCCGACTATGAGAACGCCCTCTGCGAGCGCACCGGTCTGATCCTCATCGTACACCCGAGCAACTACCGCGTCCTCGGCTTCACTGCCGAGGTGCCGCTGGCCGATCTCGTCGCTCTTGGCCGCCAGCACGGCGTCCCTGTGGTCCAGGACCTGGGTACCGGCGCCTTGATCGACCTGCAGCCCTGGGGCCTTCCCGAAGAGCCCATGGTGAGCGACAGCGTCGCCGCAGGCGTCGACGTGGTGACCTTCAGCGGCGACAAGGTGCTGGGCGGCCCGCAGGCGGGCCTGATCGTCGGTCGACGTGAAGCCGTGGAGAAGATCCGCTCCAACCCGTGGATGCGGGCCCTGCGCTGTGACAAACTGACCTATGCCGCCCTCGAAGCCACGCTGCGACTCTACCTCGATCGCGAGTCACTGCCAGCCAACCTGCCGGTGTTGGGGATGATGACGGCGACGACGCAGACCTTGCAGGCGCGGGCGGAGCGGATGCTCGGTGGCCTCGCCGATCTGCTGCGTCAGGATTGGCGCATCGAAGTCATCCAGTCCGTGGCGCAGGCTGGCAGTGGCTCACTGCCCCTGGAAGAAATTCCCAGCATCGCCATCACCGTCGTGCCCGCGGGATTGTCCGCCGGTGATCTGGCGACGCGGCTGCGACGCTGCGAGCCGGCGATCCTGGGTTACGTGCGTGACGATCGCCTGCACCTGGACATGCGCACCGTCACCGACGACGAAGTGCCCGTCCTCGTCGGCGCCCTGCAGTCGGCCGCCACCGGTTGATGTCCTCCCCGCACGTTATCCTCGGGACGGCGGGTCACGTCGACCACGGCAAGACGGCACTGGTCAAGGCGCTCACCGGCATCGACACCGACACGCAGCCCGAGGAGCAGGCACGCGGCGTGACCATCGACGTGGGCTTCGCCTACTGGAAGGACAACCTCACCCTCATCGATGTGCCGGGACATGAGAAGTTCGTCAAGAACGCCGTCACCGGTGCCAGCTCCATCGACCTCGCGCTCTTCGTCGTGGCCGCCGACGACGGTGTCATGCCGCAAACCCGCGAGCACCTGGCCATCCTCGAGCTCCTCGGCCTGCAGCGTGGTGTCGTGGCGCTGACCAAGACCGACCTCGTCGAGCCGGACTGGGTGGACCTGGTGACGGAGGAGCTGCGCGAGCTGTTCGAACACACCTTTCTGTCCACGGCGCCTATCGTGCCGGTGTCCTCCATTACCGGCGACGGCATCGACACGCTGCGATCGACGCTGGAAACCGAGATCGCTGCCGTCAAAGCTCGCTCCGACCCCGGTGCCTTCCGTCTTCCCGTGGACCGCGTGTTCTCCGTGGCTGGCTTCGGCACGGTGGTGACAGGTACCGTCCTGGCTGGCAGCGTCCGCCCTCGTGACGAGCTCGTCCTGCAGCCGCACGGCCGCAGCGTGCGCGTGCGCGGCGTGCAGGTCCACGGCCAGGATCACCCGCAAGCCAGCGTCGGCCAGCGCGCCGCCGTCAATATCTCCGATCTGGACGTGCACGAAGTCGAGCGTGGGGACACCCTCGCCTGCCCGGGGTACTTCTCCTCCACCTACATGCTCGACGCCAGCCTGCACATGCTTGCCGACGCCCCGGTGCCGCTGCAGTACCGCGATCGCGTGCGTCTACACCTGGGCCCGCGCGAGGTACTGGCCCGCGTCGTTCTGCTCGACGCCGATGCCCTGGCCCCCGGCGAGCGGGGCTACGTGCAGTTCCGCCTCGAGTCCCCCGCCGTGGCCGCGCACGGCGACCGCTTCGTCATCCGCCGATACTCGCCGGCGCGAACCCTCGGAGGCGGCATTGTCCTCGATCCGCAGCCCCACAAGCATCGGCCCCGACGCCCGGAAGTACTGGCTACGCTGAGCGAACTCGACACTGAAAACGCCGACGCTCCCATGGAGACCTTCCTGCGTACCGCCGAAGCGGAAGGTCGCACAGCCATGGAACTCACCCACCTGCTGGGTGCCGGTGTCGACGGGGTCAGCGCCGGTCTGCAGCAACTCTTAGAAACAGGACGAGTCGCCTGCTTCGAGGATCGGGGTACTGACCGCTTTCTGCACGATGAGGCGTGGACAGCGCTGAAAGGCGCCATCCTCGATACCCTCGCCGCCTTTCATCAGGCCGAACCCCTCAAGACGGGCATCGGTCGCGAACCGCTGCGCCAGCAGGCCACTCCACGCTGCCCGCAGGCAGTCTACGACGCCGCCCTGGAACACCTCGTGGGCGAAGGACGGGTGCGTACACAGGCGTCGCAGATCAGCCGGAGCGATCATCACGTCGAACTGTCGGAAGAGCAGGAGAGGTTGCGCCAGAGTGTTGGACAGCTGTTGCGCGACGGCGGCGCCGCACCACCTGACGAGGGTGAACTGCCCGACCGACTGAAGGCCGGGCCGGCCGACGTGCAGTCGGTGATCGAGGTGATGCAGGGACGGGGAGAACTCGTGCGCCTCGCCGATCACCTGCTTTTTGATTTAAGCGTACTGCAGGGCCTGGAGGAACGGCTCGTCAGCTACTTGCGGGAGCACGGCGAGATCGAAGTCTCCGCCTTCCGCGAACTGGCGGACACGACGCGCAAGTACGCCGTGCCCCTGCTCAACCACTTCGACGGCCGTGGTGTCACCCGCAGGGACGGATCGGTACGCCGCTTGCTCGATGTTGACACCGCAGGGAAAGCATCCGGAGATTGATGAGCATGAAGGTCGAGGGAATGGATGGGGCTCTGGTGGCCCTCGCGGACTTCAAATCCGTTGCGGTGTGCTAAGACCACGCTGGGTGGGTTCGATTCCCACACATTCCCGCCACAGCGACAACCTACTATTTTACAGTCATTTACAGGATTGTCGTCGGATCGAGATTCACCGAAAAAACATCGCTGATCAGGGCCGATGGCCTAACCGATTTCAGCCTCGGTGCCAACCTGGTGCCTTGTTTTGTACGACAGCCGCTGAATTGCTGCCTTCTCGTGGTCTGGCGAAACGTGCGCATACCGCATGGTCGTGGTAAGGTCTTTGTGCCCCATCCAGCGTTGTACCGTGCGGGGGTCGATGTTCTGCATCAGGGCATGCGAGCAGAAGGCGTGGCGCAACTGATGAAGCTTCACGCAGCCCTCGATGCCAGCGCGGTCGGCAGCTGCATTTAGCGAATCCCTTACGTCTGTATAGGGCTTCCCTTCCCTGCTACTGAAAACAAGCCGACTCCCGAGTTGACGAGGGTGACGCTTGAAGGCCTCCACTAAGGCAGTGTTCATGGGGATGCGTCGGCTTTCATAGTTCTTTGTGTGGTGATCCCGTCGAGACGCCACCGTGAGTTCTCCAGTGTTCCAGTTGATGTCGTC
>JAYZCA010000264.1:0-8498 GCA_036339235.1 Candidatus Latescibacterota bacterium
GTCCGTAGGTGGGCTTGAGGCCGACGACGCCGCAGTAACCGGCGGGCTGGCGAACCGAACCGCCGGTATCCGAACCCAGGGCCAGGGTCGCTTCGCGGGCGGCGACGGCCGCGGCGGAGCCACCGCTGGACCCGCCGGGAACTCGCTCAGGGTCGATCGGGTTGCGGGTGGGGCCGAAGTGGGAGTTCTCGGTGGAGGAGCCCATGGCGAACTCGTCCATGTTCGTCTTGCCCAGGAAGACGGCGCCGGCATCGCGCACGCGGGCCACGGCGGTGGCGTCGTAAGGCGCCACGTAATCGGCAAGAATTCCGGAGCCGCAGGTTGTGCGCCCACCGCGGACGCAGAGCACGTCCTTAATGGCCAGTGGGATGCCGGCGAGCGGTCCCGGATCCTCGCCGGCCTGGCGTTGACGGTCAACGCGGGCGGCGGCATCCAGGGCGCCGTCGGCGTCGACGGAGATGTAGGCGTTGATCTGTGGTTCCGTCGCGTCGATGCGATCGAGAACGCTGCGTGTCAGCTCGACAGAAGTGAGGTCGCCGGCGACGAGGCCGTCGAGCGCCTCATGGGCGGTGAGCTCGGAAAGCATCAAATCCGGTCAGCTGGTTTTTCCGTCGAGGCGGGCGCCGCGGCCGGCTCAGCCACTGGCTCGTTGCGCGCTACCTGTCCGGTAGGCGCTACCGGCGGGGCTGCGGGTGGGATCGTGTTAGGTTGGCTGTCCTGGCGCCCTGCGATGTCGACCTCTTCCCGAACATCCTTCACGGCGCTGCGGAACTCGCGGATGCCCTTGCCCAGTCCCTTGGCCATCTCCGGTATGCGCTTGGCACCGAAGAGGAGCAGGATGACGAGGAAGATGACGAGGACTTCCCAGTGACTCGGAAACATGGCGATTCTCCGTGGTTACCTGTCGCGCCTTCAATACGAGTACTTGAAGTAATACCAGCCGACAAAAATGCCGAGAAGGGTGATGACGTTGAAGTTCAATGTCAACGCGAACTGAAAGGACAGGATGATGAGGTTCAGCATGTGCGGGCCGATTTCGTACGAGAAGTAATCGAGCAAGGCCCGCTCGACGATGCTGCCCTCATCGGCGATAAAACGCAGGATGAGCCGCAGGGATTCACCGATGACGCTGCCGCCGATGGCGCTGATGAACAGGATGAGGATCAGATGGCTGATCGGCTTGTCCCGCGACATCATCCGTCAGACCCCCGCGTATGCTCAAGCGTGCTGGGTCACCTCGTCGCTGAACATCCCGGCCACCGAGCGTCCGACGCCGGTGACGAGGTAGGCCAGTACGAGGGGAAAGAAGAAATCCTTCGACGTCGCCGGATGCACCGAAAGAGCGACGGCGCCGATGAAGAAGACCTGCTTGCAACGGTCCAAGAGGCCGCCGGATCGGAAGCTGGGCACGGTATCGTACTCGACGCGGCTCACCATCAGCACCGTCAGAAACATGGTCACCATGACGCCGAGTTGGGCGGCGTGGGCGGTCTCCCAGGCGTGCTCGGTAAAGACGACAAACTGGCTCAAGGCGATGGCGGCGGCGGGGATCGGCAGGCCGGTGAAAAAATCGGTCTTGCCGCTCTCGGGGCTCATGACGTTGTAGCGGGCCAGGCGGAAGGCGCCGCCCAGGAGAAACACGAAAGCGAGAGTGGCCCCCCATCCGGAGGCCAGCAGGCTGTGGTAGAGCATAAAGGCCGGCACGACGCCGAAGGTACAGACGTCGGCGAGGGAATCGAACTCGATACCGAAGGCCGAGTCGCGGCCGATGAGGCGGGCGATGCGGCCGTCCATGTTGTCGAGAGCCGCGCCGAGGACGATCAGCCAAGCGGCGGGCACGTACCTGCCCTCAGCGACGTAGTGGAGCGCTAGGAATCCGCACAGCAGATTACCGATGGTGAACAGGTTTGGGATGATGGCGCGATTTATGTGGATCACAATCGACTCGCTCTCCTTCAGTTCCAACCCGGACCAACGGGCCGCTCCGCTACCTGGAACTTCAACGTCTGCCGCTTACCCCGGCGGACGACTTCGAACTCGCATTCCTGATCGACTCTCAGGCCTTGCAGCAGACTCCAAGCCTCGCTGGCGGAGGTCACGGCCTCGCCGTTGACGGAAAGAATCAGGTCGCCGCGCCCGAGTCCAGATCGATCGGCGGGACTGTCCATGGTCACACCCCCCACCACCGCCCCATCTGTGCTGTCCAACTCGAGGTACTCCGCCTGTCGGGGAGTGAGGTCCTGCAAGTCGGCGATTCCGTGCCAGGGCTTGCGCACGCGACCATGGGTACGGATCTCGTCGAGGAACCGCCTGGCGGCCTCGACGGGGATCGCAAAACCGATCCCGATGGATCCGAGGCTATACTCACCACCGGTGTAAATAAAACTGTTGATGCCGACAACCTCACCGAGGGTGTTGACCAGGGGGCCACCGCTATTGCCGGGATTTATGGCGGCGTCTGTCTGGATCATATCCCGGTAGAAATACTCCCCCTGACGCTCGGGGAAATCTCGGTCTATGGCACTGATAACACCAATACTTACGGTCGGTCCGAGATCGAAGGGATTGCCGATGGCTATGGCCCATTCACCGACCAGAATATCGCCCGATTTGGAGAGGGGCGCAACCGGAAGATCAGGGGCCTCAATCTGCACGACGGCCAGGTCCAGGGCCTCATCGCGGTGGGCGGCATGGGCTTCGAAGACGCGACCGTCAGGCAGCGATACCTCGACACGGACGACGTTGCCCTGGCCGATGACGTGGGCGTTGGTCAGCACTGTCCCGGAACCGTCGATGAGGAACCCGGAACCCCCGGTAACGCGGTCGCGCAGGCCGCTGTAGTACCGTGGGCCGAAACCGGAGCCACGGAAGAGCTGCTCCATCAGCGAATCGCGGTATCGGTAGAGGACGCGCTCCCGGTGAACGACGTGGACACTGACGACGGCAGGCTGAACACGCTCCACGGCGCGCACGAGGGCGTTACGCCGCGAGTCCTCGATACTGTCGTGGGCTGCCGCCGGGGGGCCTGACAGCAACAGCGCCAGCAGCAAAGGGACTGTGGCCTCGAACCATCGGAAGCTTCGATATTTCATCGTAACTTCAATATGTGCCAGGCGTATGGCGTATTCAAGTTCAAGGGGAGCCATCCCCCGAAGGGCCGCCGCAGGCGTCATCGTAGTTCACGTAGAGCAGGCAGAGACCACGAGACGGGGCCGTCTGCCCTCCTTGCGCCCTTGCCGCTGTGGGCGACAGCAGCCGGCCGAAGGCGTCGCAGGACATCTTTCCGAGACCGACCTCAACAAATGAACCCACCAGAATGCGGACCATGTGCCGCAGGAAGCGGTTGGCTTCGACCTCGAATACGAGCTCCCGTCCCTCGCGGCGCCAGCGGGCATCATCGATTCGACACTCGAAATTGTCCGGGGGGGGTAGGGCCTTGCAAAAGGCCCGGAAGTCGAGCACTCCCGTCAGCCGCTCCGCTGCCACCGACATGGCCTCCATGTCGAGGGGCCGGAACACGCGCCACACGCGATGGCGGTCGAGGGGGCTGGGCGCGGTGGTGATCCGGTAGCGGTAGCGCTTGCCTCGAGCGCTGTAGCGGGCGTGGAAGTCGTGGGGAACGGCGAGCACCGCGGAAGCGGCCATGTCCGGGGGCAGCAGCGCGTTGACGCCCGCCAGGATGCGCTCTACCGGCAGGGCGCTGTTCGTAGAGATGTGCGCCACCTGGCCGATGGCGTGGGTGCCGGCATCGGTCCGCCCCGAGCCGACGGGGGAGACGTCTTCCTGCAGCAGAGTGCGCAGGGCGCGCTGCAGCTCCCCCTGAACCGTGCGTCCCCGGGCCTGCACCTGCCAGCCGACAAAGCCGGAGCCGTCGTACTGGAGGTCGAGGCGGAGGGTGCGAGGAACGGCGATATCGAGAAGTCCGGTCACGGCAACAGGCTCACCGTAAGGCCCGACGCCCACCACATGACACCACAGCCGCCGACGCACAAAAGGGTGGCCAGGGCGTCGCCGGAACCGTAGTGCAGCTGCCGATATTGAGTGCGCCCTTCGCCACCCCGGTAACCGCGCGCCTCCATGGCGATGGCGAGCCGGTCGGCGCGGGCAAAGGCGGACAGGAAAAGTGGGACGAGCAGGGGCACGAGCTTGCGGGCGCGGGCGATGGGATGACCGCTGAATTCGGCACCCCGAGCCATCTGCGCTTTCTGCAGACGCTCGGCCTCTTCCGCCAGGACGGGGATGAAGCGCAGGGCGATGGAGACCATCATCGCCAGCTCATGGGCGGGGACCCCGAAGCGCCGAAAAGGGCGCAGCAGGCGCTCGAGACCGTCTGTCAATTCCATGGGGGAAGTAGTCAACGTCAACATCGACGCCGCCGTGACAACAGCACCGAGGCGGAGGGTGAAGATCGCCGCCGACTGCAGGCCTTCTTCGGTGACATTGAGCTCGAGCCAGGGCACATGCCAGACCAGACGTCCCGGTGTCATGAGCGCGTGCAGCAGAGCGGTGATCACGAGGAGCCACAGGAAGGAGCGCAGATTCCTCAACAGCAGCACCGGTGGCAACCGCGACAGATACGCCGTGGCGACGATGAAGGTGCAGAACGCGAGCACCGGGGGGACACCGTGCGAGGCGAGGGCCGCCGTCATCCAGAGGAGAACGGCAAGCAGCTTCGTGCGCGGATCGAGACGGTGCAAAACGGAGGTGCCTGGCACGTATTTGCCGAGGGCGATGTCACCGAGCATAGGCATGGGTCGGGTCCAGCCTCAGGGCATGTCCGTGCCCGTAAGCAAGACGTAGAGCCAGCGGGCCGGGGGGTAGATCAGGCGGGACAATGGGTGCCAGCCGGTGACAGCGCCCACCACGATCAGGCCCATCAGACCCCAGGAGAGCAAGCTCGCCTGCCGCGCATAGGCGTCGGCGAGAGGCGCAGGGAGCAGGCCCATCAGTACCTTGGAGCCATCGAGGGGCGGCACTGGCAGCAGGTTGAAGAACGCCAGCAGGAGGCTGAGCAGCACCAGCGCCTGCAGACCCAGGTAGACAAACACCCCTGTCTCCGATGTGAGCAGCGTCTCGCCAATCGACCGCAGACCGAGGCCGACGACGACGGCAGTCACAACGTTGACGGCGGGACCGGCGGCTGAGATCACCAGCAGGTCGCGTCTCGGATTGTTGAGGTAGCGTGTGTCCACCGGGACCGGGCGCCCCCAGCCGAAGTGCATGACGACGAGGAGGATCGTGCCCATCGGGTCGAGGTGGGACAGGGGGTTGAGGGTCACCCGGCCCAGGGCGCGTGCCGTAGGGTCGCCGAGGCGGTCGGCGACAAAAGCGTGGGCGAACTCGTGCACCGTCAGGGCGATGACGACCGCGGGAAACCACAGCAGAAATTCCTGGAAGGCAGGAGACACGGTCGTTGTCCGTTCAGGCGCGAGGGTGATAGGCGCGGTGCAGCGCCTGCAGCCGTTCGTCGTCGGCGCGGGAGTAGATGGAGGTCGTCGAGATGTCGGCGTGCCCGAGAAGATGTTGCACGTCGCGCAGATCGAAGCCACCGTCCAGCAAATGGGCGGCGAAGGTGTGCCGCAGGATCTGCGGATTGACGGCACGGTCGATGCCGACGGCAAGGGCGGCGGTACGGATGATTTTCCACACGCTCATGCGCGACAGAGCACGACCCTGGGCGTTGACAAAAAACGGCGCGTCGTCACCGTCAATATCAACGGGCCCGAGCAACGACGGTCGGCCGAAACGGGCGTAGCGGGTCAACCCGTCGACGGCGGCCTGCCCCAGGGGCACAACGCGCTCGCGGGCACCCCGCCCACGGACGCGAATCAGGGCGTGGGCGAGGAGCAGGTCGGCCTCCCGCAAGGCGGTTAATTCCGAGACGCGAAGACCCGCAGCATAGAGAATCTCGAGGATGGCACGGTCTCTCATGGCCAGTGGATTCTCGCCGAAGACGGCGCTGACGAGGCGCCGGGCTTCGTCCACTGTGAGCGGATCGGGCTCGCGGCGCGTCACGCGTGGAGGTGTCAGGCCGATTGTCGGATCAGAAGGACAGTCCCCCGTGATCCGCAGGTGGTCGTGAAAGCGACGCAGGGAGGACAGGCTGCGGGCGATGGTGGCGGCGCTGCGCCCGGACTCGCGCAGGCCATCCACGTGCGCCGCCGCGATTTCGGCGGTGATCTCGCCGGGACCAGTCACGCCCCGCGCTTCGCAGGACTCCAGATACCGCGTCAGGTCACGACGGTAGGCCGACAGAGTGCTCGTCGACAGGGAGCCGTCGCGGTCGAGAGCGTCGAGAAACTCCTGGAGGAACCTGTGCAGGGAGGAAGGACGCAACTCGATGGCTGTCAGGTCGGCGGGGGTGCGACCTTGACCCGGTCGTCATGCACCGCCACTCCTTCATGCAGGAGCAGCGCCTTCTTCCAGTGCGGGCCGGCGGAGTATCCCGTGAGCGCTCCCGTAGAGGCCACGATCCGATGGCAGGGATAGATGATGGGCAGAGGGTTCTGCGCCGCGGCATTGCCGACGTGCCGAGCCCGGCCTATGGGTAAGCCGAGGCGCAGCGCGAGTTCACCGTACGTCTCGTACTGTCCGTAAGGGATCTTGTTCAATGATGCCCAAACGGTGCGTTGAAAATCGGTGCCGATGTCGGGAGGCAGATCGACGGTAAACTCAGTCGGCTTGCCGAGGAAATAGCGCATGAGCTTGGCGATCAGCTCCTGGCCTCCCGGGTGTGGGGGCAGGAAGCGGCGAACACTGACGCGGCGCTCTTCCGGGTCGAAGGGCCCCTGCACTATGTTGATAACCGTCTCTTCGTGCCAGCAGATTGCGCACCGTCCCGAACTGGGTGATCACATCCGTGGACGCGGTGAGGGTGTTGTTGACCTCCGCGTAGAACTTGGGACGAGTGAAGCCCCCAAAGTTGCGCTCGTCGCTCACGAGGCTCCACCTCCCTCGGCACCCTCGGGTTCGAGGTGGCTCTTGAGCTGCTCGGCCAGTTTGGGACTGAATCCCTTGACGCCTGCGATTTCGTCGACGTGAGCCTGGCGCAGGCGGCGGATGGAGCCAAACTCCTGAAGCAGCGCTTGACGCCGCTTCGGCCCGATTCCCGGGACCTTGTCAAGCCCCGACGAGAGAGTGCGTTTGCCGCGCAGCTTGCGGTGGTAGCTGACGGCGAAGCGGTGGGCCTCGTCGCGCAGCACCTGCAGCACGCGCAGACTGGCCGAGGCGCGGGGCAAGATCAGCGGCTGGGACTCGCCCGGGCGGAAAATCTCTTCCAGGCGTTTGGCCAGGCCGACGACGGGAACATCCTCGATGCCGAGCTCGTCGAGCGCAGCCAGAGCACTGGACAACTGGCCCTTGCCACCATCGATCATCAGCAGGTCGGGATAATCCTCGCCGCGCTCGCGCAGACCGATGAACCGGCGCGACACGACCTCATGGATGCTGGCGAAATCGTCGGGGGTGGAGTCACCGCCTTTTATGCGGAAATGGCGGTATTCACTGCGACGGGGTTTGCCGTCGATCATCACGACCAGGGACCCCACGGTATCAGTGCCCTGGAAGGTGGAGATATCCACGCCCTCGATCCGATGGGGGAGGTTGTCGAGGACAAGGTCGCGCTGCAGGGCGGTCACCGACTGCGGTACCCGGCCCTTCTGGGCTTCGCGTTGCAGCCGCCGCTCCTCGAGCAGGTACTGAGCGTTGCTGTCGGCCATGTCCTGGGTGCGAGCCTTCGGACCGCGCTGGTAGGCGGCGACCTCCACACGAGGACCCTCGCCCTTGGTCGTGAGCCAGGCGGCGATCTCCTGTGCGTCCGACAGTTCTTGGCTGACGTGAACCTGGCGCGGGATAAAGTCGGTCTGCAGGTAAAACTGGCGCAGGAAAGCCGAGAGGATCTCGGTATCGGTGGATTCCATGACGCCACCCAGGAAATGGTGCTTTTCGCCGAGTACACGCCCTTCGCGGATCTCGAGGACAGTGCAGCAGGCCTCGTCGTCGTGGCGCGCCATCCCGACGACGTCTCGGTCGATCTTCTCCTCGAGGACCATCTTCTGCCTCGACTGATAATGCTCTAGGGCCTGAATCTGGTCGCGATGGCGGGCGGCCTGCTCGAAGTTCTGCCGAGCCGCCGCTTCCTGCATTCGCGTCGTCAGTTCGCGGATGACACCGGACTTGTTGCCGCGGAGGAAGCGGATGGCATGGTCCACAGTACGTCTGTACTGCTCCTGACTCACCAGATCCTCGCACGGTCCCTCGCAGCGTCGGATCTGGTATTCCATGCACAGCTTCACCTTGGAATCGGGAAGGTGGTAGCGACAACTGCGCACGGGGAAGACCTTGTGCATGACGTCGAGCATGGTTCGCATATGGCGGGCGTTGCTGTACGGCCCGAGGTAGCGGGAACCATCGCGCTTGACGTCCCGCGTCCAGAACATGCGCGGATAGGGTTCGGCGGTGATCCGGATGAACGGGTATTTCTTGTCGTCCTTGAGGTT
>JAYZCA010000265.1:0-5449 GCA_036339235.1 Candidatus Latescibacterota bacterium
CCCGTCATGCTGTACTCCATCGGCAAGGACTCCTCCGTAATGGTGCGCTTGGCGCAGAAGGCGTTCTACCCGGCCAAACCGCCCTTTCCACTGATGCACATCGACACAACGTGGAAGTTCAGCGAGATGATCGACTTTCGCGAGCACTATGCACGCAGGGAGCTGGACCTCGATGTGATCGTTTACGTCAACAAGGAGGGTCTCCAGCACAACATCCATCCTCTCGACGACAGCGAGAAGCACACCGAGTTGATGAAGACAGACGCTCTCAAGCAAGCGCTGGACGAGCACGGTTTCGACGCCGCCTTTGGCGGGGCACGGCGAGACGAAGAGAAGTCCCGTGCCAAGGAGCGCGTGTTCTCCTTCCGCGACCAGCATCACCGTTGGGACCCCAAGAATCAGCGTCCCGAACTCTGGAACATCTACAACACTCGGGTCAACAAGGGCGAGAGCATTCGGGTCTTTCCCCTGTCCAACTGGACCGAGCTCGACGTGTGGCAGTACATCCATCTCGAGAAGATCCCCATCGTGCCCCTCTACTTCGCCGAAGAGCGGCCCATCGTCCGTCGTCACGGCGAGATGATCCTCGTCGACGACGATCGTCTGCAGCTGGATCCCGGCGAGAAGCCGGAGATGCGCCGTGTGCGCTTCCGCACGCTGGGTTGCTACCCCTTGTCGGGAGCCGTCGACTCATCAGCCACCACGCTGCCGATGATTATCCAGGAGATGCTGCTGTCGACGACCTCCGAGCGCCAGGGCCGGGTCATCGACCAGGATGAGGGCGGCGCCGGCATGGAAGAGAAGAAGAAACGCGGGTATTTCTGAATCATATGTCTCACCAGTCGGACCTCATCGCCGACGATATCGACGCCTACCTGGCGCAGCACGAACAGAAGGAATTGCTGCGTCTGCTTACTTGCGGCAGTGTCGATGATGGTAAGAGCACCCTCATCGGGCGCCTGTTCTACGATGCCAAATTGATCTACGAAGACACGCTCAAAAGCCTGGAGCGGGATTCGGCGACCGTTGGCACCACAGGCGGCAGCTTCGACCCGGCGCTGTTCACCGACGGCCTCAAGGCCGAGCGCGAACAGGGTATCACCATCGATGTCGCCTACCGTTTCTTCTCGACGGCACGACGAAAATTTATCATCGCTGACACGCCGGGGCACGAACAGTACACCCGCAACATGGCGACGGGGGCATCGACCTCGGATCTGGCCATCATCCTCGTCGACGCGCGCCACGGCGTCGTCACGCAGACAAGGCGCCACAGCTTCATCGTCTCCCTGTTGGGCATCAAGCATGTCCTCGTCGCCGTCAACAAGATGGATCTGGTCGATTTCGATGAGCAAGTCTTCGATGACATCCGCGCCGACTACGTAGACTTTGCCGCGCGTCTCCATCTTCCGGACCTGCAGTTCATGCCGATCTCAGCCCTGCACGGCGACAACATCGTCGACCCCAGCGACAACATGCCGTGGTATGGGGGGGCGACCTTGATGAGATTTCTCGACACGGTCTACATCGGCTCCGACCGCAATCTCGAGGACTTCCGTTTCCCGGTACAGTACGTGAACCGACCCAATCTCGATTTCCGCGGCTTCTGCGGTACCATCGCCTCCGGCATCGTGCGCCGTAACGACGAGGTCATGGCGCTGCCCTCTCGCCGCAAGAGCCGCGTGAAATCGATCGTCACTTTCGACGGCGAGATGGAGGAGGCCTTCACGGACCAATCCGTCACGCTCACCCTCGAGGACGAGATCGACGTCAGCCGTAGCGACATGATCGTTCGCCCGGGCAACGTACCGAACCAGCAGCAGAAGTTCGACGCCATGGTCGTTTGGATGCACGACGAGCAGATGATCCCCGGCAATACCTACCTGTTCAAACAAGCCGCCAAGAGCGTCACCGGCACGATTGACACCCTGCGCTATGAGGTCGATGTGAACACACTGCATCGCGTCGACTCGCCGACGCTCCATCTGAACGAGATCGGCCGCTGCAGCGTGTCTCTCAGTGCGCCGGTTTGCTTTGACAGCTACCGGCGCAACCGCACCACGGGCGCCTTTATTATCGTCCACCGGATCACGAACGTCACTCTGGCGGCCGGCATGATCGTCGACCGGCGGACGGGTGATGAGCGACGCGATCACTGGGACGACGAACCCCAGGCAGCGAAGCTGCACAGCGAGGCGAGCAAGGTCACAACGGCAGAGCGCGAGGCCCGCTACGGTCAGCGGGCTGCGACAATTCTGCTGACGGGGCTGACAGGTTCGGGTAAGACGGCCCTGGCCCTCGCCCTCGAGCGAAGGCTGTTCGAACTGGGCCGGGCGGCAACGGTGCTGGACGGGCAGAACATGCGGCAGGGTATCAGCAGAGATCTGGGGTTCACCGCTGAGGACCGCTCGGAGAACCTGCGTCGCAGCGCCGAGGTGGCGCGCCTGATCAACGACGCAGGATTGATCTGCATCAGTGCGTTCGTAGCGCCCAGCGAAGACGTACGCCGCAAGGCGGCTCAGGTCGTGGGGGAAGAACGCTTTCTCGTCGTGCACCTGGCGGCGCCGGTCGACGTGTGTCGCCAACGCGACACCGAGGGCCAGTACGAGCGCGCCGACAGCGGTGAGATCGCCAACTTTCCCGGCGTGTCCTCCCCCTACGAGGAACCGGTGGAACCAGACCTCGTACTGCCCACGCACGAGTGGCCCGTGGACCGCTGCGTAGACACCATCCTGCAGCTGCTCGAAGAACGAGGCATCGCCTCGTAAGAGGCTGGCGCTACTGCAGCGCCTCGATGTAGTCTCTGCGGACCTTGCACACCATCGTGTACGCCGGGTCGAAGATGTTACCCACGTCGTAGGCTACCGCCTGCCCCAACAGCAGGTGGGCCGTGCGCGGGTCGAGGCCGTAGTCGCTTTGCAGCCAGGTCAGCATCTCCGTCGTGGCATGCTGCACGCACTGGTCCAGCGGCCGGGCGTTGCCCACCGCCATCAGCCAGGTATCGTCCTCGGCGCGCGGCCAGCGGATGGACGAACCCTTCACCAGATCGACCGTAAAACGCACGTCAAAAGAGATTTCCACGCCCGTGCCGACGATCTCACCATCCCCCTGCACAGCGTGCCCGTCGCCGATGTGGAACAGGGCGCCGGGTGCGAACACGGGAAAATACACCTTCACTCCCTGGCGGAAGCCGCGGTAATCCATATTGCCCCCGTGCGTCGACGACGTGGCTGTCGAGATCGCCTGTCCGCCCTGGGGTGCCACTCCGAAGCAGCCGACCATGGGATCGAGGGGCAGTTCGAGCTTCGACAACACTGACTCGGGTTCGGCCAGATGTGTCGTCCCCGCCGCGACATCGACGGCCCAGCGAAAAAAGGGCGCCCCGTCAAAGGCGGGATTCTGTCCGAGGTCGTCGGCGAAGGTCGGTCGGGTACCAGGGTCCAGCACATTCGGCGCGACGGCACAGCCGGTAAACCCCCAGGACCGGTTCGGCGTCAGCTCATCGAGGTTGACGACCAGCGCGTCGCCTGGCTCGGCTCCCCTGAGGAAGAACGGCCCTGTCTGCGGATTGCCCCGCTGGGTGACGCGCGCTCCGGTGTGATCCTGACCTCGAGCGTCCACCGTCGTCGTCACCACCGTGTCCCCCGGGTCGATCTCGAGCACGGGGTCGTGCCAGCCCAGAGTGTTGTGGTAGTGTGTCGGGATGTATTCGTGAACCGCCATGGTTGTCCTAGAGCCTCGCGGCGTGAGTAGGGCGGTTTAAGATGGGCGTATGAGATTCGCAGGATCTCCGGCGCCTGGCTCTCAAGGCGCGCGACCAAGACATATTAGCGAATACGCCGCACGGAGCGCAACGCCGCGAGCCGGGATGCATCGGCGCCCATCTGCCGCCGGACTTGCGCCGCGAGGCTCTATACTGCTGGAATCGTGACTTCGCGGCCGCTGCGACCTGATTCGTAGACGGCGTTGATGATCTCCACGGCGTGCATGGCGCTGTGCAGAGAAATCATGGGCTCACGGTCCTGCTGCACGGCCTCCACCATGTCGATGATAATCTGCGTGTGACCATCGAAGCTGACCGCCATCGGATCGGCGGCACCGCTTCCCTTCTCGGCTTGCTTGGCACCGAACCGCCCGAGCATGTCCGCCTCCTCGGTGCCCTCCTCATCGGCGAGCAGCTTCCAGCTCTCCAGTGCACCCTCCGTCTTCACGAAGGAGCCCTCACTGCCGTAGATCGTAATACGCTGATTGTGCCCCGGATATGCGCACGTCGTCGTGTAGAGGGTACCGAGGGCACCCGACTCGAAACGCAGCAGGGCAACGGACTGGTCTTCGGCCTCGATCTCGTGGTTGAAGACGCCGAACATGCCCATCACGGAGGTGACGCGACCGGCAACCCACTGCAGAAGGTCGACGGTGTGTACGCCCTGGTTCATCAGCGAGCCGCCACCATCCATCGCCCAGGTGCCCTTCCATGAACCGTGGGCACCCTCATAGTAGGTCTGCTTGCGATACCAGGGCAGGTGGCCGTGGACGCCGATGAGCCGGCCCAACCGGCCCCCCTGCACGGCGTTGCGGATCTCGATGTTGAGTGGATCGAGGCGCGACTGGAAGATGCCGGCCGCCTTGACCCCGGCGGCATCGACGGCCGCGATAAGTTCGGCGATGCGCGGGGCGATGATGTCCGCCGGCTTCTCGACGATCAGGTGCTTGCCGGCGGCGACGACCTGCAGGCCGATCTCGGTGTGCAGACCGGAGGGTGTCGCCACGTTAACGACGTCAACGTCGTCATTGGTCAGCACGTCGGCCAGGTTCGTTGTTGCGACGCAACCGTACTCTTCAGCCGTCCCCTGCAGTCGCTCCTCGTCGATGTCGCAGACGGCGACGAGTGTTGCCTGCGGAGCGCTGTGAATGGCCCTGCAGTGATGCTTGCCCATCCCCAGGCCAATGACGGCGAATCCAGTTTCAGCAGACATTATGAATGTGTTCCCCTCTAGTCCTGGCGCTCAGCGCTGGTGGAGAACACGTCGAAAATCTTTGTCTCGCCGTCGTCACCGCGGAAGCAGCCGTTGATCACTTCCGCCGCCGACTCGCCAAAAAGTTGCTTGGCACGCCCCACTGTGCACATGTACTTCCGCCCTGTCTGCAGCATCTCCGTGTCCTCTTCATCCGCTTTCTTCTTGGCAGCCGTCGCCAATCGGGCCGGTTTGTATTCACGCAGCTGAAACAGGTCGAGCCACTTGCCGTCCTCGAAGTCCTCCACATAGAGCAGCTGGCCGTCCTCGTGAACGCGCACGTAGAGATCCTTCAGGTTGGCATTGCCCGCCACCTTGTCGAGACTGACCACCGTCAGGCCGAGGCGAGGATTGTCCTGGTGCCGTCGCCGCTCGGGCTGAAACCTGAAGCAGCTCACCATCAGTTCGCGCATGCTGGCGACGATCTCCGGAAT
>JAYZCA010000266.1:0-27845 GCA_036339235.1 Candidatus Latescibacterota bacterium
TGGTTCGCCATCGGCTACGACACGGCCGTCAGGCTCGTGGCACCTGAGTATTACGATGGCACGACGGAGGGGATGCAGGCGGCCCTCGCCCAACTGCGGGACCTCGGGTGCCGCTTCTACGTCGCCGGCCGCCAATGGCAAGGGGAATACCGGGGGCTTGAACAGGTTAACATCCCTGCCGGTTTCGCCGATCTGTTCGCAGGGATCCCGGAATCCGAGTTCCGCCAGGACGTCAATTCCACAACGCTACGCGAAGGAACGGGAGGCTAGATGCCGGGGAATTACCTCGATGGACGAGAGGCTCATCTGGCGCAGGCTCTGCGACGCATGGTGAAGATCGCCACCGTGAACCCGCCGGGACGCGACTACCTTTCGATGGTCGAGCATCTGCGTGACCGGTTGCGCGCGCTCAACATGAGGACCGCCGTCCACCGGGTTCCCGACGCCGAGGTGGCCGACGCCGGCGTCGATCCCTCCTTTCCGCGGTACAACGTGGTGGCTCGTTGGGATGTGGGAGCCGGGGAGACCGTCCATTTCAACGCCCACTACGACGTGGTCCCCGTCGCCGCAACGGACTGGAAGGTGGCGCCCTTCGAAGGCAAGGTCAGAGGCGGCTGGCTCTACGCCCGTGGAGCTGGCGACATGAAAGGATCCATCGTCGCGTTGCTGGGTGCTCTTGAGGCGCTGCAGGCGACGGGGAGGACGCCTGCCGTCAACGTCGAGGTCTCCTTCACTGCTGACGAGGAGACCGGAGGGAGACTTGGCGCGGGGTGGATCGTCAAGCAGGGCCTCGTGCGTGCCGACTATGCCGTCGAATGTGAGGGATCCTCCGGCAGCCGCGTCGGCGTCGGCCACAACGGCGTCCTCTGGCTCGAAATCGATGTCGTGGGCAAGTCGGCGCACGCTTCGAGTCCCGACCGCGGCGTCAACGCTTTCGAGAAGATGGCCCTCATCGTCCACCAGCTGCAGTCGATGCAGCGCCGCCTGTCTTCCGCCTCGCGTCGTTGGCGCGAACCCGACGGGCGGGCGCGCCAGCCGACGATCAACGTCGGTGGCGTCTTCGGGGGTGGCCAGGGACAGAAGGTGAACACGGTACCGGCACGGGCGCAGTTCACCATAGACCGGCGGTTGGTCCCCGGCGAGCACCTGGCGGAGGCGGAAGCAGAACTTCTGGAAGCCCTCGCCGAGGCGGCGAACCGTGTCGATGCACGTCACCGTGTCCGCACCTTGCTGGGTATCGAGCCCTGCACCGTCGATCCCCAGGGGGAGCTGCCGGCGGCATTCGCTCGCAGCATACGCAACGTCCGTCGCCATGCGGCCGGATTCCGTGTGACCACCGGCTTCACCGACCTGCACTACTTCGTCGAAAAGCTTGGAATGCCCGGTATCGGTTACGGTGTCGGCGGGGAACGAGCCCACGGCGCCGACGAGCGGGTCAGCGTCCGCGACCTCGTGCAGACGGCCAGGACCTATGCGGACTTCCTCGTCCGCGGTATCGAGCCTGACTAAGCTGGCAGCGTATGGTCAGACACTACTTCCTCACGCTGTATGATCACCTCGGGCAGGCGGTATGGCTGAATCTGATCTGGGCGGTTGCGTCGATTCCGTGGATCGCCGCAGGCTCCGCTGTGACCTGGGTTGCCTCTGTCTCCGCTGCCGCCCTCGGGCAGCCTTACCTCGTCGGCATCGGCCTCGTCGGTGCGGGCGGGCTGGTGGCGTTTTCGCCACCGACGCTGCTGCTGTGTGTCGCCACCCGCACATGGATTCGTGGTGGTGACAGCGGGGTGCGGGACGCGTGGGCGCTGACGCGCCGGCTCGCCTGGCGAGCCCAGGCCGGCGGCCTGCTGGCGACGATTGCCCTCTCCCTCCTGCTCGGCAATGCGCTGCTCTATCAGACCTGGGCCGGCTGGGTCGGTATCGCCCTGAGCGGCATCATGCTCTGGCTCGTCTTCGGCGTCGCGCTGGCGGCTTTGCTGCTGTTCCCGGTGCTGGTGGACGATCCCGAACTCACGTTGCACCGCGCCCTGCGTACATGTGCGCTCCTCGTGCTCGACAACCTGCGCCGATGTGTTATCCTCGGTCTTGCCTCCGCGGTCTGTCTCCTGGCTGGTGCAGCCAGCGGTGCGGGCCTGGCTCTCGGAGCGGTGCCTGCCGCGATGCTGGCGACAAACCTGGGCCTGATGGTGATGATGGGACGGTATGGTGGCGCGCCCGTCGAGCCCGACCCCCGTGGCCTGCGTGACCTGCTGCGCCCGTGGCAGACGTGAGGATGTTTCCCCGGCTCGTCACCGGACCGGAGATGGCGGCCATCGACCGTCGCACCATCGATGACGGCGGCATCAGTGCACTCGAACTGATGGAGAGGGCCGGTACTCGAGTCGTAGAGACGCTGCAGGAGCGCTGGGGGGGACTGGAGGGAATGCGGGTGGCGGTGGTGTGCGGCAAGGGGAACAACGGTGGCGACGGGCTCGTCGTAGCGCGGCTGCTGGCAAACGCCGGCATTGCCGTCGACACCTTCCTCGGGGTGGACCGCGCCGCCATTGACGGCGCCGCGGCACACCTGTTGGAGCGCCTCGAGAGGGTGGGAGGAAGGGCGGCGCCCGTGCCGGAGGGATCTGCCGCCGTCGAGGCCCTGCGCCGCAGTGACATCGTCGTCGATGCTCTGCTGGGTACCGGTCTACGGGGAGCACCGCGGGAAGCCCAAGGCCGGGTCATCCAGGCCATCAACGACTGCGCCCGCCCGGTGGTGGCCGTCGACTTGCCCTCCGGCGTCGATGCGACCACCGGTGACGTACACGGTATCGCCGTGCGCGCTAGCCTCACCGTGACCTTCGGCCTGGCCAAGGTGGGGCATCTGTTTCCTCCCGGGCGGGGGTACTGCGGGTTGCTCGAGCTGGCAGACATCGGCTTTCCCGAGACCGCCATCGAGGCCTGTGGCGGGACGACCTTTCTGCTGACGGCGGCGGGCATCGCCGACCGGATTCCACGCCGGCAGACGGACGCCCACAAGGGCACCTGTGGTTCGGTCCTCGTCGTCGCCGGCTCCGTGGGGATGACGGGGGCGGCGACGCTGGCGGCGAAGGCGGCTCTGCATGCCGGCGCCGGTCGTGTGACCCTCGGCGCACCGGTGAGTTTGAATGACATCCTCGAGGTCAAGCTCACCGAGGTGATGACAAGACCCCTGCCGGAAGTACGCCGGCGACGCTGTCTGTCTCTGCGGGCTCTCGGCGACCTCTTCGCCATGTTGCCGGCAGCCAACGCCCTGGCCATAGGCCCCGGACTGGGTCGGTACCGCGAGACCGTCGATCTGGTTCGGCGACTGCTCACACGCGACGACCTGCCACCCACCGTCATCGACGCCGACGCTCTCTACGCCATCGGGGACGGTGAGGGATTCCTGGGGGCCGGGCGCATCGTCACGCCCCACGCGGGGGAGTTCAGCCGGCTCACAGGCTGCAGCCGCGAAGTGATCGCCGCCGAGCCGGTGCCGCGGGCGGTCGAGTTTGCCGTCCACCACGGAGTCATCGTCGTACTGAAGGGGGGGCCGACGGTGATTGCGGCGCCGGACGGACGAGCCTTCGTCAACCCGACGGGCAATGCGGGGATGGCTACCGCCGGATCAGGCGACGTCCTGACAGGAATCATCTCCGGACTGCTCGCTCAGGGATGCGAGCCGCTGTGGGCGGCTCTGAGCGGCGTCTACCTGCACGGCCTGGCTGGAGACCGGGCCCGCGACGAGCTGGGGGAGTGGGGGATGCTGGCCGGAGACCTGTCGGCGCGCGTCGCCGGGGCTTTTGTAGAGACTGTCGGCGAGGGTGGGAGAGGGGGACCGCTTCCTTGACACCTGTCGGCGGATCGAGTAACGTAAATCGGTGCGGCGCACAGCATGTGCACCCACTCATGACAGCAGCCCTCGTCTGCGTTCAGCCGCCCGGTTGTCCGGGAGGGCTCAGGTAGAGGATATGTCGTCCAGAGTCAAAGAAGCGATCGAAGAGATGATCGAGGAGTCCTACCTTCTCGGTCTCTCCGAACAGGAAATCCGCAAGGATTTTAAGCGCTTCATCGACGCCTGTTACGCTGTTATCCAGGAAAATGTGAAGGACCGCTCCATCGTCAGCGGTCTCGCCGAGAATCTGGCCCGCGAGCAGACCGTCATCCTCATCGCCGATCGCGCCGAGGCTTCGGGTGCGGACGTCCCTGCGAGTGATCTCGATGAGTCCGCGGTAGACGAAGACTCTGATGAGGTCGACAGGAATCGCGCCGCTACGCAGGAATTCTCCGAGAAGGTGGCGCGGCGCAAGCGCCAGATCCTGCGCACGATCGCCAAATACGACCCCCAGTTGGTGCGCCTTATCGATGCCCATCGCTTCCAGGGAGAAGGAGACGAACCGAGCCGACAGGCGTTCACCCGTCCGTCCCGTCGATCCTGGCGCACACGTACGCGGCGGGTGGACTGGTCTCAGGTTCGACTCCAGCTGTTGAAGGTGGGTTATGCCACGACCATCGTGCTGATCATCGCACTGATCTGGCTGGGTTTTACGCAGAACTCGTTCTGAATCCATCAGTCAGTTCTGTACGAGCAGGGGCGCTCTTCCATCGAGGCACTCCTGCTCGCGCCGTATCTGGACCACAGGGTCCACCGCCGGGCCGGTCTGTGACGACCCTCCCCGATTCCGACCACTTTTTTCCCGCAGCGGCGCCGTCTGGCGACCGCGTGATGTCTGAGGAGTATGCCGCGCCGCGAAGACATTCATAAGATCATGCTCATCGGCTCCGGGCCCATCATCATCGGGCAGGCCTGCGAGTTCGACTATTCTGGTACCCAGGCATGCAAGGCGTTGCGCGAGGAGGGGTACGAGATCGTCCTCGTCAACAGCAATCCGGCGACGATCATGACCGACCCCGAGATGGCCGACCGCACCTACGTCGAGCCGATCACCGCCGACGTCTGTGCCAAGATCATCGAGGTGGAGCGTCCCGACGCACTCCTGCCAACCGTCGGCGGGCAGACGGCCCTCAACACCGCGGTGGAACTGTCCGAGTCGGGGGTCCTCGACAAGTACGGCGTGCAGCTGATCGGTGCCCGTCTCGAAGCGATCAAGGTTGCCGAAGACCGCGAACTGTTCAAGCAGGCGATGGACAAAGAGGGTCTCGAGATGCCGAAGGGTTACTTCGTCCACTCTCTTGAAGAGGCGCAGTCGCACCGGAGCGAGCTGGGGTATCCGATCATCATCCGTCCCTCCTTCACCATGGGCGGATCCGGCGGCGGCATCGCCTACAACGCCGAGGAATTCGAGACCATCGTCGGCCGCGGCCTCGACTTGAGCCCGATCACGGAACTGCTGATGGAGGAATCGGTCCTCGGGTGGAAGGAGTACGAACTCGAGGTGATGCGTGACACGAACGACAATGTCGTCATCATCTGCTCCATCGAGAACTTCGACGCAATGGGTGTGCACACGGGAGACTCGATCACCGTGGCTCCGGCGCAGACCCTCTCCGACAAACAATTCCAGGTCATGCGTGACGCGGCGATCCGCATCATCCGCCGGATCGGCGTCGACACCGGAGGCTCGAACATCCAGTTCGCCGTAGACCCGGAGACGGGCCGCATGACCGTCATCGAGATGAACCCGCGCGTGTCGCGGAGTTCGGCGCTGGCGTCGAAGGCGACGGGTTTTCCCATCGCCAAGATCGCCGCAAAACTCGCTGTCGGCTACAGCCTCGATGAGATCCGCAACGACATCACGCGGGAGACGCCCGCCTCCTTCGAGCCCACGATCGATTACGTGGTCACCAAGATTCCGCGCTTCGCCTTCGAGAAGTTTCCCTCCACGCCGGATCACCTCGATACACAGATGCGCTCCGTAGGCGAGACGATGGCCATCGGCAGGACCTTTGCCGAATCCTTCCAGAAGGGGATGCGTTCCCTCGAGATCGGTCGCGCCGGTTGGGGAGCCGACGGCAAGGATCTCGACCCCGTGAGGGTATCCGATGCCGAGGTGCGCGAGCACCTGGTGCGTCCCAACTCGCAGCGCCCGTTCTACATCCGCACGGCGCTGCAGAAGGGCTTCGACGTCGACGAAATCCAACGGTTGACTCGTATCGACCCATGGTTTCTCGATCGTCTCGTCGAGGTGTTCGACACGGAGCTTGGACTCACCGCAAACGGCGCCGACCCGCTCGCCGATGAAGTCTCCCTGCGACGTGCAAAGGAGAACGGTTTCAGCGATCGCCAGCTGGCGCATCTGACGGGCCGTACCGAGACCGAGGTACGCACGCGCCGCACCGAGTTGGGCGTGGTTCCCGTGTTCAAGACCGTCGACACCTGTGCAGCGGAGTTCGAAGCGCACACGCCGTATCACTACTCGACGTACGAACGGGAGAACGAGG
This sequence comes from Candidatus Latescibacterota bacterium, assembly GCA_036339235.1. Taxonomy (GTDB): domain Bacteria; phylum Latescibacterota; class UBA2968; order UBA8231; family UBA8231; genus UBA8231. Next base: position 6,394 of record JAYZCA010000266.1, read on the forward strand.
CGGTGAAAACGACGGGCAAACGCAAGATCATGATCCTCGGCGGGGGCCCGAACCGGATCGGTCAGGGGATTGAATTCGACTACTGCTGCGTCCACGCCTGCTTCGCATTGCGCGAGGACGGCTTCGAGACGATCATGGTCAACTCGAACCCCGAGACGGTATCGACCGACTATGACACGGCGGACAAGCTCTACTTCGAGCCCCTCTCCATCGAGGACGTCCTGCATATCGTCGACCAGGAGCAGCCCGACGGGGTGATCGTCCAGTTCGGTGGACAGACACCGTTGAACCTGGCTCTCGAACTGGAGGCCAACGGCGTGCCCATCATCGGCACATCACCGTCGAGCATCGACCGCGCCGAGGACCGGGAACACTTCGGCAACCTGCTTCGGGAGCTGGGCATCCTGCAGCCCGAGAACGGCATGGTCCGCTCCGTCTCCGAGGCACGCGAGGTGGCCGCCTGCATCGGCTACCCCGTCCTCGTGCGGCCCTCCTATGTGCTGGGTGGACGAGCCATGGTCACCGTCTACGACGAGGCCCGTCTCGATACCTACATGGAGACGGCGATCTCCGCATCCCCAGAGCATCCGGTACTCATCGACCGCTTCCTCGATGGTGCCCAGGAGTTCGATGTCGATGCGGTCTGCGACGGCGAGGATGTCCTCATCGGCGGCGTCATGCAGCATATCGAACATGCCGGCGTGCACTCCGGCGACTCTGCGTGTGTGTTGCCTGCCCACGACATCTCCGACGAGAACCTGTCCCTGTTGCAGCAGTACACTCGCGTCATGGCGATGGCCCTCGAGGTGAAGGGTCTGATGAACGTGCAATACGCCATTCACGAGAACAGCGTCTACGTCCTCGAGGTGAATCCGCGTGCGTCCAGGACAGTACCGTTCGTCAGCAAGGCTACGGGGCAGCCGCTGGCCAAGATCGCCGCCCGGGTCATGGTCGGGAAGAGCCTCCGCGACCAGGGTTTTCTCGACATGGCGACGCCAGGGCATATCTCCGTAAAGGAGGCGGTACTGCCATTCAACAAGTTCCCGGGGGCGGACGGGATCCTCGGACCCGAAATGAAGTCTACAGGGGAAGTGATGGGCGTGGGCCCCACGTTCGGCGAGGCGTTTCAGAAGGCGCAGATGGGCGCCGGGTCGATGCTGCCGTCCACGGGCAAGGTCTTCATCAGCGTCAACGACTGCGACAAGGCGGGCGTCGTCGATGTTGCCCGCCGCCTGCACAAGTCCGGCTTCGTCCTCGTCGCCACCGACGGTACCCGGACCCATCTGGAGAAAAACGGCATTCCCGCCGAAAGGATTCTGAAGATCCATGAGGGCCGCCCGCACGTGGAGGATGCGATCCGGAGCCGCGAGGTCGTCCTCGTCGTCAACTCTCCTCTGGACGAGCAGTCTCAGCACGACGATCTGCATGTGCGACGGGCGGCGATCATGAACGGCGTCCCGTACACGACGACCCTTGCCGGCGCGGCGGCGGCGGCGGCGGGCATCGAAGCGCTGCTGAGCACACCGCTGTCAGTGAAGGCCCTGCAGGACTATCACAGTGACTGAGGCGCCGACGCGCCGGCGGATAGGGCGCCGGGGCTGGCGCGGGCATCGATGGGCGCGTGCGGTTTGCCTGCTATTCGCCGTCGCCACCATCGGCTCGATCACATCCTGCGTCTACTTCAATACCTACTACAACGCCGAGAAGTACTTCCGCCAGGCCGAGAAAGCACGCGCCGAGGCTGAGGCTCAGGGGGCCGGTGCCCGCGACGCTCGCAGTCGCTCGCAGTACGTCATCCTCTATGACAAGGCGGTTCGCAAGGCGTCGATCGTCCTCGAAAAGTACCCCGACAGCGATCTCATCGACGACGCCATGTTCATCGCCGGGCGGGCGTTGTACTGGCAGCGTGATTACCAGTACGCCATGCGCTCCTTTCGTGACCTCGAACTGAACTTCCCCGAGAGCGAGTACTCCGACCGGGCACGGTTGTGGCGTGGCCGCACGCTTGTGGCCCTGGGCCTTGCCGCCGACGCGCGCGCCCTGTTTTCTGACCTGATGCGCGAGGGGAGTCACGTCGGTGACAGAGCCGGCATGCGTCAGGGCGAATTGGCGGCGGGCGAGGGAGACCGTCGCGGCGCGATTCTCGAATACCGCAAGACACTCGACGACTTCCCCGACACCCGACTCGCGGCGCAGCTGTGGCTACGAATCGGCGAGGCGAATATGACCATCGGCTCGCCGGCTCGACTGGACAGCGCCATGGCTGCCTTCGATCGGGCTCTGTCGGCGTCACCCTCCGACTCGGTCCGCTACCGCGCCAGCCTCAGCCGCGGGCGCGTCCAGCATCTTCAGGGCCATCCCGACGCCGCCCTGGAGACGTATCAGGCACTGCTCAACAAGGGCAGCTTCCGCGCCTGGGAGGGGGAGACTCGCATCCTGATCGGGCGCCACTACCAGGAACGCGCCCAGCTCACCGAGTCGCTTGCCCAGTACGAGCGCGTGCGCGACGACTTTCCGCAGACTGACGTGTCGGCCATGGCCCTCTACGAGACGGGCCTGCTCTACCTGCAGGAACACGGCCAGCGCGAGCGCGCCCAGGAGTACTTCGCCGAGGTCTCGGTGGAGAAACGGGATTCGCGCGCCGATTCCCTTGCCAACGTGGTGATCAAGACATGTGCCGAACTCGACGGCCTCATCGCCCAGGTGTGGATCGCCGATTCCACCGCTGCAGCGATTCTGATTCCCGCAGCCGACACCACCGGGTCGGACCCGACGGCCATCGACAACGCGGCAGTGACCGCTATCGACTCGGTGGAGGCCGTTTCCGTCACCGAGGAGGCCGACGTCGAGTTGCCCCCCGCACTTCGGGGTTACGTCGTCAACGTGGACAGCGCCGGGCAGTGGCAGCCTCTGGTGCCCCGACCCACATGGCGGGATGCAGATGGGCAGCAGGTTGACGGCAGAAGGAAGCGCCGCCCCGTGCGCCCTACAGGCACCTCGACACTGGAAGAGCACCTGTTCATGATCGCCGAACTCTACCGAGATCGCCTGTTGCTGCCCGATTCGGCAGCCGTGGTCTACGAAGCCATCGTCGATCGCTTCCCCGACACGGATCAGCGTTCGCGGGCTCTCTACAGCCTGGCGTGGATCCACTTCGAGCAACTCGGCGATCCGCAGGCGGCGCGACCGTACCTGGAGCGGCTGGTTGCCGAGTATGGCGCCACAGCTCATGCCAACGCCGCCCGCCGTCTGCTGGAGCTTCCCCTGGAGCGTACCGCCGAGGAGCAGGCGGCACAGATCTTCGGCGAGATCGAGGTGCTCCAGGCCGCGCAACCCGACCAACCCGAGCGCTGGATCCCCCGGCTCGACTCCCTGGCGCGGGATTACCCGGCGACGACGACGGCGGCGCGGGCCGCCTACCTGGCGGCGTGGGCGACGGAGAACGTCATCGGTGATTCCGTCGCCGCCGAGGCGCGCTACGAATCGGTTGCCGGACGGTTTCCACGCACGGTTTTTGCCGACCTCGTCGAACGCCGCAGAAAGTCACAGAGGGACGGACTGCTGGTGAAGATGGAGCGCGAACTGAAAACGCTGGGACAGGAAGTGCGTCCCGAGGAGCGGCTGTACCTCATCGCCATCGAGCCGGACTCGCTCGATTCGACATCGCTGTCACGGAAATACCTGGGCTTCGCCATGCGCGCCCACCGACGGCAGCAATTCGAGGCCGCCGAGGAGCTCTATCGGGCCAGTCTGGAGGAGCAGCAAGGCCGCAACGGCAATGCTCATGCCGGCCTCGGCGACGCCGCTTGGCGCCAGGGTTATTTCGAAGACGCCGTCGATCACCTGCGCAGGGCGGTAAAGGAGAAGGCCTCCTCCCTGCTGCCACAGTATCGACTGTTCGAATATCACGTGCAACAGTCGCAGGTAGACTCGGCCAACCACTATCTTCGTTATATCACGCGCCGTGATCGCGAAAACCCCGATGCGCTTTCCGTGATCGATCGCTTTCCCACGGTGGCCTCTGCCGAGCCTGAGGAGATCGAGATCGATCTGCTGGAGACGATTGACCTGCAACCCTCGGATGAAAACCTGCGCCTGCCAGCCGCCTTCTTCGGCATCGTCGAGCTACCGCTGGTACGGTCAAGTGTCGTCGCTCGGTATCCGGATGACGGCAGCGACTCGTCGAGCGTCATCGTCGACGTCCTGGTGACGATGGAGGGGCGGCCGGACAGTGTACGCGCCTTCAGTGGGGATGAGCCATTTGCCACCGAGGCCGTTCGGGTCGTTGAAGGGTACCGTTTCTACGCCGCCGAAAGTCGTCGGGAAGAGCCTCTCGATGTCTGGGTTGAGGTCGTAATCCCGTTTCCGCTGCCGACGCCGGCGGCCGTGGCCGAAGTCCCGGAGACTCCCACCGTTACCGTAGCCGCAGTTGCCGCGGACGACACCCCGATTGCCGATCCCGCCACGGAGGCCCCAGCCGAATGAGACAGGCGCTGCCCGTCGTCGCCGACGTCGGGGCCCGGGTGTCGTCGACAACCCAGGTGGCCGACGCCTTCTTTCAGACCCGCCTGCAAGTTCGTGACGTTTCCGTCGAGCCTGGGCAGTTCGTGCAGTTGCGGCCGCGCTGCCTCGAGGGCACCTATCCATATCTGCGCATCCCACTGAGCGTGTCGGCCGTAGACACGGAGCGTGGCCTCGTGGATGTGCTATACGAGGTGGTAGGCCCCAAGACCAGCGCCTTACGACACGTCTGTGTGGGCGACGAGGTCGGTTTCCTGGGGCCGCTGGGCAATCGCTTTCCGGAGCCAGCCTCGGATGCGACGCCGATCCTGGTGGGGGGTGGAATCGGTGTACCACCCCTGATCTACTTTGGCACGACTTTGAGGACAGCGGAGAGGTGGGATCCGATTCTCGTCGTCGGCGCGCGCAACGCGGGAAAACACCTGCCGGACACGCTGCTCGAGCCAGCGTCGGCGGATGTGCGACGAGCGACCGATGACGGCAGCCTCGGCCAGGCCGGGCTCGTCACCAACCTGCTCACGGAAGCCCTCGAGGCAGGTTCGGCGGCGCCTGTGGTCTACACCTGCGGGCCCCACGCCATGATGGCTGCCGTGGCGCGACTGTGCGCCGGGCGCGACGTGCCATGCTTCGCTTCCCTCGAGGAGTACATGGCCTGTGGCTTCGGCGTCTGTGTCGGCTGTGTAGTCGAACGTGCTGACAAGGAGTCGCAACCCTCTCCATACGGTCACTACGCCCGAGTCTGCGTGGACGGTCCCATCTTCGACGCACGGCAGATCGCCTGGTAGGCGGGCAAGAAGCCATGACGGATCTGACGACGAACTTTGCCGGCATCGAATTGCGCAATCCGGTACTGCTGGCCTCGGGAACCTGCGGCTATGGCGAGGAGCTGGCGCCCTTCCTCGATCTGGCGCGCCTGGGAGGGATCGTAACGAAGACGATCACACCACAGCCGCGTGTCGGCAACGCCCCCCCGCGCATCGTCGAGACCGCCGCCGGCATGCTCAACTCGATCGGCCTGCAGAACCCGGGCCTCGACGGGTTTGTGCAGGACAAGTGGCCCTACCTTGCCCGTCTGCAGACCGAGATTATCGTCAACATCGCGGCGCCGACGGCGGATCTTCACCGCGACATGTCGGCCCGACTGGAGGACGTGGAGGGAATCGCTGCAATTGAGGTGAACATCTCGTCACCGAATATGAAGGATGGTGGCATGCTCTTCGGATGCAGTCCGACGGCATCACGCGAGGTGATTGCCGCCGTGCGGTCCGCCACGCGACGGCCCGTGATCGCCAAGTTGACACCGAACGTGACCGACATCGTCGCCATTGCCCACGCCGTCGTCGACGGCGGCGCCGACGGCATCTCCATGATCAACACGCTGCTGGGAATGGCCGTTGACTGGCGGTCGCGCAAGCCCGTTCTCGGCAACGTCACCGGCGGACTCTCCGGTCCCGCCATCAAGCCGGTGGCTCTCGCCCTCCTGTGGAAGGTCCGCCAGGCCGTGGATGTGCCCATCATGGGGATGGGAGGTATCGCCACAGCCGAGGATGCCCTGGAGTTCCTCGTCGCCGGGGCTACGGCGGTGCAGGTGGGGACGTCGACTTTCGTCGAGCCCGGGGCCGCTGCCAACATCGTTGCCGGCATCGAATCGCACTGCGACAACGCCGGTATCGCGCGGGTAGAGGAACTGGTGGGCACGCTCCGGGTGTGAGCGTGAGGCCGGCGCCCATGAGACGCCTGCGGGCCGTCACCGGTATCGCCGCTCTCCTGGCCGCTATGGCCTGCGTGCCGGCGCCCATCTATCGAAATGGCGCTGTTCCCACCGCCAGGTCGGCTGCGGGACAGGCCTCCTCCGGATCGGGGACGACGACGCGCCAGTCGCCACCGGTCGTAGCGTCGCCGCAGAACGTCCATCCTGTCGATCCACAGAACATCTCGACGGCCAACGCCTATCAGGTGGGTGTCTCTTCCTATTACGGCAAGCAGTTCCACGGCCGCAAGACGGCGAACGGAGAGATCTTCAACATGTACAAGCTCACCGCCGCCCACCGTGTGCTGCCTCTCGGCACAGTGGCGAAGGTGACGAACCTCAGCAATGGCCGCTGGGTGGTGGTCAAAGTGAATGACCGTGGGCCTTTCATCGAGGGGCGCATCCTCGATCTGTCCTTCGCGGCGGCCCTCGAAATCGAGATGGTGCAGCAGGGGACGGCGAAGGTGATGATCGAAATCGTCGAGCCTGTGGATTAGTCAAGATTGGCGAGAGCCTCGGCCGTCGCATCGATCACCGTGCCCACACCGAGTCTCTCCAGATCGCAAGCCGGGGCCTGCACCACACGCGCCGCAGGTCCCAGGGGGCGCCATAGCCTCGGGTCCGTCGGTCCGAAAAGCGAGAGTGTCGGACAGCCGACGGCGGCTGCTACATGCCCCGGCCCCGTATCGTTGCCGATGTAGAATTTCGCCGCCGCCAGGTAAAGGGCCAGTTCCCATGCGGAGGCCGGACACAGTTGGGTGGCTGCCTCCGACAGCGCCGGGGGAAATTCTCCACGACGTGCCTCCTCAGCCGGCCCCCACAGGACAGCCACCTGCCATCCCTGCCGCTGCAGCCACGCCAGCAGTGTGACGAAATGCTGTGCCGGCCAGCACTTGTGACGGCCACCGCTACCCGGGTGCAGGATCACGACGTCTCCTTTTGCAGGCGCAGAGGGCAATTCGATTCTGGGCTGAGGGGCGTCGGGTAGATCGATTCCCTCGTCTCGCAGAGGGTCCAGCAGTCTCTGGGTCATGTGACGCGTCTGGCCGGGCTCCGGCTGAGAATCGCCGACACGCATCTGGGTGCACAGGGCGCGCAGGTTCTCCAGATAGACATCCGGGGCCGCGCCGGGACCACCGGGCAGCAGGGCCACCAGCAGGCGACAGTCGGCAAACTGGTCGGCGAGCGTCGGCGGCGGGCCGTCCTGGGTGTACATGCGGGCCCAGTCGCCAGCCTCGGTGGAGACCCGGTCAGCCGCGCCCCCCAGTCGTGTGGTCGAAGGATCGCCCACGAGGACGAGCCGGCTCCGGGGGAAGTTGTCGCGCAGAGCACGGATCAGGGGGAGTGTCAGGATGAAGTCTCCGAGGGCGCCGCCGCGCACGAGGGCCACGGAGCCCCCCGCGTCAGCCATCGGTCTCTTGCGAAGGAAGCCAGTCTCCTGTATTTTCACAGGCTTACGACGGTTCTGTCATGTCTGTAATCTGGGCAGTGTCCGCCAAAGGTCCACGCATCCACTTTGACAAAAAAGTGTCTGAAATGGTCGGTCTGATCGGGAAAAAACTGGGCATGACCCAGGTGTACAACGAAAGGGAAGAACTGATTCCGGTGACCATCGTCGCCGCGGGGCCCTGCCCTGTGGTACAGGTCAAGACCTCGGAGACCGACGGATACGGCGCCGTGCAGCTGGCCTTCGACGAGGTGCCGGCGCGCAAGGTCAACAAGCCGGGCGCCGGTCAGTTCGCCAAGGCGGGCGTCGCACCCCATCGCACGCTGAAAGAGTTTCGCACCGAGCAGGACGAAGCCTTCGAAGTGGGCCAGGTTCTCGACGTCTCCCAGTTCGAGACGGGCGATACGGTGAAGGTCACGGGCCGCTCCAAGGGCAAGGGCTTTGCCGGTGTCGTCAAGCGCTATCACTTTCAGGGCAAGAACGCGACCCACGGCACCCCCGACCGCGAACGCGCCCCCGGCTCCATCGGCCAGGGTACCACGCCTGGTAAGGTGTGGAAGGGCAAGAAGATGCCGGGGCAGATGGGCAATAAGATGGTAACGACCCGCGGCATCGAGGTAGTGCGGATCGACGGCGAGCGCAACCTGCTGTTCCTCAAGGGAGCGGTTCCCGGAGCCGGCGACGGTCTCGTCCTGATTAATAAGATTTGACTACAAAAAGATCTGACCACGGAAAGATCTGACAGCCACGGAAAGTCTGAAAGCTACGGCCGGTCGATGGCGTCTGGCACGGTAATAGCGGGATGGTGACCTTTCACGGTCACCATCTTTTTTTTATCCAGGTGGCCAGGTCAGTCGGCGCCCGCCAAGCACATGGACGTGGAGGTACGGGACCGTCTGTCCTGCGTCGTCCCCGGCGTTGACGACGCAACGAAAGCCCGAAGCCTCGATGCCCTCGAGGGCAGCCACGTTGCGGGCAGCAAGAAGCAGGTGGCCGAGGCTCTCCATGTGCTCGTGGCCCGCGTCCTGGAGGCCGGCAAGACGCTTTCGCGGAATGACGAGTACGTGCACGGGCGCCTTCGGCTCCACGTCGCGGAAAGCGACGCAGTGCTCGTCTTCATAGACGATGTCAGCGGGGATCTCGCCACGTAGAATCTTGTCAAAGACTGTGTCTTCTGTCATAGCCGCAGAGTAACTGTTGTGACGATTGTTGTCTACTGCTCAACTGTTGCCTACTCCTCCCTTGCCGGTGCCGGACTCCTATGGATCTGAGTCTCCTGATCCCCGCCTACAACGAGCAGGCCCGAATCCTGTCCACCGTGGACTCCGTGCGCAGCTTCCTGGCGACTCGCCCCTGGACCCATGAGATCATCGTCGTCGACGACGGTAGCGCCGATGGTACGGCGGATGTTGTCGTGGCTGCGATGGCGACAAGACCGGGCCTGCGCTGTGTCCGCGGCGACCGAAACCGGGGCAAGGGGGGCGCGATCCGTCTGGGCCTGCAGGAGGCGACAGGGGAGGTGGTTGGCTTCATCGACGCCGACGACAAGACCGATATCGCCGCCCTCGACGAGGTTTTCGGGAAGCTGCAGGGCGGGGCGGATATCGTCATCGGCGATCGCACGCTCGCCGACTCCGACATCGCCGTCGAACGACGCGCCTACCGCCAGTGGGGCTCAGAACAGTTCCGTCGGCTGCTGCGCTGGTGGATGCGCCTGGGTGATTTTCCCGACACGCAGTGCGGTTTCAAGTTTTTTCGCGCCCCGGTGATGCGCGATCTGTTCGAGCGGATGCGCATCGACGGCTACATGTTCGACGTCGAGTTGCTGTTGCTGGCGACGCAGGCCGGCCACCGCGTGATACGGGTTCCCGTCCGCTGGCGGGATGACCCGGACAGCCGCTTCCAACCGGTCTCGGGGAGTCTGCGAAACCTGCGTGAACTGGCCCGCATCCGCCGCATTCACGGATAGTACCAAACCCGCCCAGCGGGTCCGAGGTCATTCTACCAGGGAGTCGTCATCGCCGGTGCGGCTTGGCTCCGACGTCTCCAGTTCGGCGACGAGGACGCCGATACGGGAGATACAGACGGTGACGAAGATCTCCCGTGCCTCGGGCAGGTCCAACCGGGCCTGGCATTGGAGGAAGGTCTCCAGCGCCAGGATGACGACGTAGATCGACAGCACCTCGTACGGGCGCCGTCCCGTGGCCGACAGGCCATCGCGCACGACACCGGCCACCTGCAGGGCGGCCTCCTCCATCCAATCCAGGTTCTCAGCGTCGTGCGCCCGGCGCATGCGCTGAAGGCCGTCACGCGTCTGTTCCCGGACCTCCACGTCGAGAGCAGCACTGCGCGCCAGTGCTGCCGACGCGCGGCGCAGCAGACGCGCCAGCGTCGACGCCCGGCGCGACTCGTCGTAGGACAGCAGGCGGCAGAATTCGACGCCGGTGCCGAGGGAGTGGCAGGTGCCGTTGAGCAGCTGCAGACGTACGGCGGCGGAGCGAAAGCGGTCGAGACGTTGCAGTGTCGGCTTCACGACTCTGTGGTCACCCATATGACCGAGGACATCGACCAGTGTCGGAAAAGTGACGGAGTCCTCCAGGTGTTCGCCAAAATACCAGAACAGGAGCTCGCGAGCCTCAGAACTACCGGTCTCGCTGAGGCCACGAATGGCGCTTATGCGCACGCGCGGATCGGCATCGTCGAGGGCCTCGATGAGCGGGTCGATGCCGCCCTGATGCCCAAGGCGGCCCAGAGCCTCGGCCGCCTCCGAACGGATGTCTGACTCGCCGTCGAGTAACTCCCGGACGAGGGACGGCGTCGCCTCCGGAGACCCCGTCTCGCCGAGGGCGCGGGCGGCGCTGCGGCGCACGACGGGGCTGGCGTTGGCCAATGCCTGGATCAGCTGCTCGATTGCTAGGGGACTCCCCGAGCGGCCCAGGGCCAGCGCCGCACGGGCGCGGCGCTTTTCGCGACTGGCGATGTTGAAGACGGCGGTGTTGTAGGTGTAGCTGAGCAAATTGCCGCGAAACAGGTGTGACAGCAGGTGCCTGGACGAGATCGAACTGCGGTCGGAGAAAAAACCGAGCAGCAGGATGGGAGGGATGCGCGCCGCGGCACTGAGGAGGAAGATGATCTGCAGATGGCCGATGACGAAACCTTCGACCTGGAACGACACGTCCTGCAGGACTCGCGCCAGCATACTGCCCACGAGGGCCCCCATGGCGCCCATCAGGTTGACCGTCGCCGACCACGATGCTAGGTAGTACGGGCGCTGCTCGCCGGCGGGTACCAGACCGTAGAGGAGGGGAGTGACGGCGACGAGGATGCCGGAGAACAGGGCGCCACTGAGGCACAGAGCCACCGGTACCATGTAGTATGCGCCGGGGGCGTTCCACACCCAGACAAAGGGCACCAATGATGCGGGGATCATGAGGATCTGCAGAACGGGCTTGCTGCCGAAACGGGCGACGAGACTGGCCCATAGCCGATAGCCAGCGATGCTGGTGATCATGAAGGCGGCGTTGAACAGGGAAATCTCGGTGTAGGAAATCCCCAGATGCTCGATCATGAACACTCCGTAGAGGGGACCGGCAATGCCCAGGGCAAAGGTCCACATCCCGAAGAACACGACGGCGCGGACGAAGTTGCCGTCGCGGAAGGGCTCCAGCAGCCGTGTGAGACCGCCGACAGCGTCGTCGCCCCGTCTCATGTCGGCACCTGCCGCGAAGGGTGTACGGCTCAGAACGATGTAGCCGAGCCAGCCGAACAGAGCACCGACACCGAAGACGAGGTTGAAGCCTACCTGTTTTTCGTCTGGGGAGAAGCTGTCGATGAAGCGGCCCACGGCGAAGCCGGAGAACATGGCTACCAGAGTGCTGACGATGGTCTGTCGGCTCGTGAAGCGCGCGCGTATGTTTTCCGGTACCGAATTGACGACCCACGTATTGTAGAACGGTGACAGTGAATACCCGCACAACAAGCCGATGCCCACCAGGATCATCAGCGCGTCGAGGCGCAGGTGCTCGGCAAAGAGGAAGGGGATCAGGGCGGGGGAGCTGCGGAACAGGATCTCGACGCAGCCGACACTGACGATGTAGCGTTTGCGTCTCTGCAGCCGACGGCCCAGAAGCGGCACGACGAGTTGGCAGACGGCGAGGAAGTACGCCATTGAGGTGAACAGGGCGATATATGACGCGTCGGCTCCAAGGTGCAGCGCGTAGCCGACGAACACCGCGGTACCGATGCCGACGGTCTGGCCCCACATGCACCAGACGCCGCTGGCAGAGATGAAGCCACGCATGGCGCGGTTGGCCTCGCCGCGGGTGAGGCCGCCCCGGCCGCCCTCAACAGCGGCGACGTCTGTCATGTTCCCATCGTTCCTTTGAGTAAACCGAAAGAGCTAAGATAGGGCAGGAGGAGAGAAATGGGACTGAAGATGTGCTACGCATCGCTGCGCTGGCGCAACCCCGACTTGCCGGCGGCGCTGGCATCGCTGCAGGAGGCTGGCTGGGATGGATGGGAGTCGCGTCTGCCCCTGGATTGGCTTGGGCCTCCCAGCCGTGTGCGCCGGGTCTGCGATGATGCGGGGATGCCGATGCTCGTCTACTCGGCATCGGGTTCCCCCGACAATCGGGATCCGAAACACGTGGAACGCAACCGCAGGCGCATGGAGTTCGCCGCCGAGATGAATGCCGACTGTTTCCTGTTCATGAACGGCCCGAAACCAGAAGGCCGGGCTGTCGATGACGACGACGTGCGCGCCGCCGCCGATGGCGCCGAGGCGTGGGCGGAGTATGCCGCCGATCTGGGGCTGGAGATCACCTACCACATCCACACGAACCTGCTCGTCGACTCGACCGAGCACTGGAAGCTCTATATGAGCGGCCTGCACAAGGCTGGCCTCTGCATCGATGTGTCCCATGCCCAGCTGTGGGGTTACGATGCCGCACAGTCCCTGCGCGATTTTCGCGGGCAACTCAACTATGTACACCTGCAGGACTATTCATCCTGCACGCGCGGCGAGGATGGTCGCTACGAGCCGACTTGGGTCAGCGTCGGCGAGGCGGAGTGTATGGACTTTGGCGCGGTGATGGAAACCGTCGAGGAGATCGGTTTCGATCGTGTTGTCACCTGCTGCCCGGGAGCTCCGGCGTACGAGGGCGAAGGCGCCGTTGCCGAGGCCGAACGCAGCGCCGGCATGCGCCGGTACATGCGTTCTCTGGGATACTGAATCGTTAGAATCCGCGTCGTTTGTCGACGACGTTGACGAGCGGTTCGCCGCGCAGATAGCGGCCGAGGTTGTCGCGGAAAAACTCGAAGGTCTTGCGCGGTCTATGCTGCGAGGCGCCGGCGCGGTGTGGCGTGAGGATGAGGTTCGGCGCGTCCCACAGAGGGCTGTCGGCCCCCAGCGGTTCCGCCTCGACGACATCGAGGCCGGCACCGGCAATCCCGCCGCTACCAAGGGCGTCGGCGAGGGCGTCCTCGACGATGATGCCCCCGCGGCTGACACATATCAGGTAGGCGGTCTCTTTCATCGCTGCCAGTTCGTCGGCACCGATCATGTGGCGCGTGTCCGCCGTCAACGGACAGCCTACGATGACGGCGTCGGCAGCAGCCAGCAGCCAGTGCAGGTTGGTCGACGTCGGCGAACGTACTTCCTCGACACCGGCTGGAGGCTCCAGGCGCACAGGGTCGAGGGCGAGAACGCGCATGTCGTACCCGGCGGCACGTTGCAGGGTTTCCAGCCCGAAACCGCCGAGGCCGATGAGCCCCAGTGTACTTCCCGTCAACTCGATGACGGGCCGGCTGTCGCCCCCCCACGAACGATCGCCCATGTTCCGAATCGATGGCAGCAGGCCGCGGGCAAGGGCCAGCAGCAGGCCCCAGGCGTGTTCGCCGCCCTGCGGTGCGTACAACCCGGCCATGTTCGTCACCACCACCTCGTCGCGTTCGATCACCGCCGGGTAGAGGAACTTGTCCATTCCGGCGCTGAAAGACTGGATCCATCGCAGGTTTCCGGCGGCGTCGGTCACCGACTTCGGGAAGTGGCCGAGAATCACCTCACACCCGGGGGCCAGGCGGCTGGCTTCCTCCTCGCTGTCGGCGTGCAGGACTTCGTGGTCGCCGAGGGAGCCGGCCAGGTCGGTGAAGTCGGCGATCTGCTCCGGCGAGAAGGGGAAGAAGACGAGGATTTTCATCGTCGCACCTCCGACGAGGTCACCGGGGGTGCGCGTCGCGCCAGAATGTCGTCGATCAGGTCGCCCAGTGGAGCCGCAAGCCGCGGTCCAAAGGAGGAGACGACGATGGCGGCACCGTAGTTGCCCAGTACGGCTGACTGCGGCAGAGTCAGGCCGTGGGTGAGACCGTAGAGAACGCCGCCGGCGAAGGTGTCTCCCGCCCCCGTGGTATCTATCGCCTGCGCGTCAAACCCCTCGACGATCTGGGGAGCGCCGTCACCGTTGATGATGAGGGTGCCTTCGGCGCCAAGAGTGACGCAGACGCGTGGCACGCGGTCCGCCAGGGCGGCTGCTGCCTCGCTGCGATCATCGAGGCCGGTGAAGGCGCGGGCCTCGTCTTCGTTGCAGAACAGCAGGTCGATACCGCCATCGACGATGATCTCGAAGTTGGCCTTGAAGGCACCCACGACGAAGGGGTCGCTCAGAGTCAGGGACAACAGTGTCTGTGCCCGACGAGCCGCCAATGCGGCGGCTCGGCAAGCCGCCAGACCGTCCTGCGTCGTCAGCAGGTATCCTTCGAGGTAGACATAACGGCTGCCTGCGATGACGGCGTCGTCGACCTGGTGCGGACCCATGGTAGCGCTGGCGCCCAGGAAGGTGTTCATCGTGCGGTCGGCGTCGGGCGTGACCAGCACCAGGCACTGACCGGTGTCACCGGGCTGGCTCGCGGAGGGACTGCTGCCCACAGAGGCGGCTTCGAGATCCTTCCGGTAGAAAGCTCCCCACTCGTCATTTCCCACCTGAAAGGCGTAGTGCGCCCGTCCTCCGAAGCTGGCGACGGTGATCATCGTATTGGCAGCCGATCCTCCGGATGCCCGATTGACGGGTGTGGCGCCCAGTCCCGCAACGATAGCGCGCTGAGTCTCCCCGTCGACAAGAGTCATCACTCCCTTGTCCACTCCGAGTTCCTCGAGTTTCGCCGGGGTGACAGAGTACTGGATATCCACCAGCGCGTGGCCGATGCCGCACACGTCAAAGCTGCTCAAGCGATGTCGATCCTTTGTCTTGGGGTCCCAAACTGCATCCGGGACGGGGGAAAAGAGGGACCGGTCAAGATAACACGAGCCCATCTTGCGGCAACCGCACGCGTTGTCCGCGCCTGCCACGCTCTTGCTCCACCTCTGATACAAGGGTATATTCTCTGGTTGCTGTAATCTCATTTTTTTACCACATTCTATCCACAACACATGCTTCGGAGGCCAAGGCTATCGCCAGACAGCAACAGTCGTTCACAAGAATCAACGATTCCATCCGCGTGCCACAGGTGCGCCTGATCGACGCCGAGGGCGAACAGATCGGCGTCATCGACACGACTGAGGCTATGCAGCTGGCCGAAGAGTCGGATCTGGACCTAGTGGAAGTCGCGCCCGAAGCGCGGCCCCCGGTCTGCCGGATCATGGATTACGGCAAGTACCGCTACGACAAAGAGAAGAAGGAGAAGGAGGCGCGTAAGAAGACGCACAACGTGCAGATGAAAACCGTGCGTATCAAGACCGCCAACATCTCCGACCACGACCTCGAATACCGCCTGGGACACATCCGCGAGTTTCTCGCCGAGGGTGCCCGCGTCAAGGTCAGCATGCGCTTCTTCGGCCGCATGATGGCCTACAAGGACCGCGGTCGTGAAGTTATGGAACAGGTGGCGAAGAAAATGGAGGATGTGGCAGTCGTCGATCAGATGCCCCAGATGGAGGGCCGCGAGATGTCTATGCTCCTGCGGCCCGTCTCCAACTGAGCGCGAGTTCGTACGATAACAAGAAAAAGCCCCCCGATCGCCAGCGGCGACCGGGGGGCTTTTCTTGCGAAACTTCTAAAACCTCGGGGCAGGCGGGTCGTCAGAGCCCGCAGTCTTATCCTCGAGTTCGCGGGTGAAGCGACTGATGCGCTCATCCGCCTCGCTGAGGAGTTGTTCGCGTCTGTTCCTAAACCGCAGGACTTCGTCGGCGATCTCCATAGCCGCCAGAATCGCGACCTCCAGAGGGACTCGCCTCTTCACATTGCCCGCGATCCGGCGCATACGTTCGTCGAGGAACGCAGCGGCCTGCTGGATCGCCCCGGCGTCAGCCGAAGCCGAGCCGATGGGGTACTGATGATCGAAGATCTTGACGACCGTCCTGGACTGTTCAGTCACTCAGTCGGCTCGATCATACAGGGAACAGAGAAGATAATGGGGGACTTCCGCGATCTCCCCTTACTCCCGGAAGCCCCCGCTACTGCGCGCATAACCACGTGGCAGAGCACAAGATATAGTAGCCTCATTTGGAAGTCAACCATCATATTGGGTTTTTTTCAATTTTTCTGAGGATGCCGAATCGCGGCGGTGTCAAGCGATTGTGCGCCAGTGGGGTGGCGTGACACAGACGCCATCTGTGTTGACATGTTACCCGTAATTTGTTGGCAGAGAAACAGTTACCAGTTTTTCATGATCTTCAGAGCCGGAATCTGCCGGGCGCGTTGCGCCAAAGCCAGCCATACAGGATCTTAGATCAGGAGCAGAAGAGCCTCCTGGCTGCTGCCAAAAACACGGACAAGGCTTTGTTTTCTTGAAAGATAGCGATGATCTCGCACATGCGCTCGCCACGGGGATGGAAGGTGATGTCCGTCTTGACACCCTGTCCCGGCGCCTCTACGCCACGGACGCCAGCATTTATGAAGTAGAACCGGTGGGAGTAATCCTTCCCCGGACGACGGCGGACGTCGTGCACGCGGTGCGTGTCGCCGGTGAGCGCGGACTGTCGCTGCTGCCCCGTGGAGGCGGTACCAGCCTGGCAGGACAGGCGGTCGGGGAGAGCCTGCAGGTCGATTTCTCCCGATACATGAACCGGATTCTCGAGGTCGATGCTGCAGGCCGCTGGGCCCGTGTCGAACCGGGCGTCGTCCTCGACGAGTTGAATGCCAGTCTGGCTGGAAAGGGGCTGATGTTCGGTCCTGATGTGTCGACGAGCAGCCGCGCCAACCTGGGAGGCATGATCGGCAACAACTCGTGTGGCGCCCATTCCATCATACACGGCAAGACGATCGATCATGTCCTCGACCTCACCGTCGTGCTCGTCGACGGCACGGTCACGACGCTGGGTCCGGTGGCCGACGAAGATGATCTGGCACGCCGCTGCGCGCGCCCTGGTATCGAGGGTGGCGCCTACCGTGAGGTGCAGGCCGTCGTCGACGCCTACGCCGTCGAGATAGACACCCGCTTCCCGAAGGTCATGCGCCGCGTCTCGGGGTATAATCTAGACGCCCTGCGTCCCCCGTCGCCATTCGATCTGAGTCGCCTCGTCGTCGGCTCGGAGGGCACCCTGTGTGCGGTTGTCGAGGCCCGCGTACGGCTCGTCGATTGCCCGCAGCATACCGTCGTCGTCGCCTGCCACTTTCACGATCTCATCGAGGCGATGGAGGCAAACCTGCACGCCATCGATTCCGGCCCCTCGGCGTCGGAGCTGATGGACCGGGTGCTGATGGACCAGACGTGCGGACAGCTGGAGTACGAGCCGCGGCGACGGTTTCTGCAGGGTGACCCGGAGGCCCTGCTCTGCGTCGAGTATTACGCCGACAGCGAGGCCGAGTTGCGCGAGCGCTGCGACGATCTCGAGTCACGCCTGCGCGGGGCTGGTCTGGGTTACGCCTACGTACGCGGTTTTGAGGCTTCCCAACAGAGTGACATGTGGGATCTGCGCAAGGCGGGGTTGGGACTGCTGATGGGTATGCGGGGAGATGCCAAGCCGACCAGCGGCATCGAGGACACCTGTGTCCCGGTGGAACACCTGCCCGAGTACGTGGCCAGGGTTGGAGAACTGATGCGGGAGCATGGCGTCGAGGTAACCGCCTTCTACGGACATGCGAGCGTCGGCGTGCTCCACATCCGTCCCATTCTCAATCTCAAGGAACGCAAAGGGGTCGTTACTCTACGGGCTCTCCAGGAACGGATCAGCGACTGGGTCCTCGAATGGGGGGGCGCCATGTCCGCCGAGCACGGCGATGGCCTGGCGCGTAGCGAGTGGATCGGCAAGATGTTCGGATCTCGACTCGTCGAGGCCTTCGGGCGAGTCAAGGCGGCCTTCGATCCGGTGTGTATCATGAACCCGGGAAAGATCGTCGATGCGCCTCCCATGGACGAGAATCTGCGCTACGGCGATGGTTATCCCGAGTCGCAGGTAACCACCTTCTTCCGCTACGACGAGGCCGGTGGCTTCCAGCAGGCCGTGGAGATGTGCTCCGGTGTCGGGGAGTGTCGCAAGAAACTGGTAGGCACCATGTGCCCCTCCTACATGGCCACCCTCGAAGAAGCGCACAGCACGCGTGGGCGCGCCAACGCGTTGCGTGCCGCCCTCAGCGGTGACCTGCCCGGAGACGGCCTCGACAGTGACGAACTCTACGAGGTGATGGACCTGTGTCTCGAGTGCAAGGCGTGCAAAGCCGAGTGTCCTTCGAGTGTCGACATGGCGAAGCTGAAATACGAGTTCCTCGCCCAGTACCACGGCAAGCGTGGGTATCCGCTGCGCTCCCACCTGTTCGCCCGCATCGACGTCCTGAACCGTTGGCTGGCGCCGTTGGCGCCGCTGGTCAACGCCATCATGCGCAGCGCGCCGAATCGATGGCTGCTGGAGCGGGTTGCCGGCATCGATCGGAGGCGGCGCATGCCGGCGCTGGCACGGCAGAGGTTCTCCATCTGGTTCCGCCGTCGCCAGGTCGACACGAGCCGACCCGCCAGAGGCACCGTCGTGTTCTACAACGACACCTTCACCGAGTACAACGAGCCGGAGATCGGTCGTGCCGCCGTCGCCCTGCTCGAAGCAGCTGGATACAAGGTCGTCATCCCGGAACGCCTGCTGTGCTGCGGTCGCCCGATGATCTCGAAGGGTTTTCTCGACGGGGCCAGACGACGAGCAGCAGAAAACATCACGGGCCTGATGCGGTACATCGAACGCGGTTGGCCCGTCGTCGGTGTCGAGCCCAGTTGTCTGCTCACCTATAGAGACGATTATCTGGATCTGGCTCCCGATGTCGCCGCGGCACGCCGCGTCGCCGCCGGCGTCTTCATGCTGGACGAGTTCCTCGCCCGCCATCTCGACGATGGCAGCGGCGTCGGGATCGACTTTACCGACCTGACCAAGCGCGTGCTGTTCCATGGCCACTGCCACCAGAAGGCGCTGCTGGGCACCGGCGACACCCTCCGTCTCCTGCGGCAGCCCGAGGGCTACGAAGTGACGGAGATCGCCTCCGGCTGCTGTGGCATGGCGGGAAGTTTCGGCTACGAGCGGGAGCACTATGAGATCTCGATGCAGGTGGGCAAGCCGCGATTGTTCGACGCGATCGACGCCGCCAGCGACGGTGTGGAAGTCGCCACCGCCGGTACGTCCTGCCGGCACCAGATCGCCGACGGCACCGGCCATGCCGCTCGCCATTGGGCCAATGTGCTGGCCGACGCCTTGCCGTCAGCCCCAGACCGTTAGGACACTACACCCGAAACGGGAGAAGAAGAACCCGTGGCATTCAATGTCAAAGAGCGTGGACGTGTCACCTACTACTATGGAGGTGACGCACCGACGCTGTCAGCCTTGGTTACCGAGAAACTCGACGGCGGCGACCTGAAGATCTATTTCGCGGGTCTGACGGGGGGCCATTCCGCCAAGGGGGTCCTCAATCTCGATGAGTTGGTGACGATGACGCCGAAGATTGAGGTGGAACTCGTCTTTCGCAGTTGGGAGAAATGGCTGCAAGACGCGGGAATCGTGGACTCCATCGCCAAGATCGACTTCATCGAGGTCCACGCTTTCGCCTCCCAACCCAAGGCACCGGACCCCCGTCTCGACCCGGAGGGATTCCTGGCCGAGCAGAAGCGGCTCTACAAGGAATACGGCGAGGCCTACAGCGGTTTCTTCCGCGACCATATGGGACACACCGGCGTGCCGTCTCGGTTCACGGTGCATGTCATCGACTTCCCCGACAAGGCTGCATCGTACGAGTTCTACAGCGTCGGACTCTACCAGCCAGCCCTGCATACGTAGAGCGTCACCAACATCGCCCGCCGGGGATGGTTATGGAACCGGGGCGTCACGTGATCGCGTGACGCCCTTTGTCATCAACGCAGTTGTTCAGGCGCGCCTGCCCTTGGCCCGCAGGCGTCCGCACAGGATGTGGATGAGGCCGCGCAGCACGGTGGGGTGAGTGGACATCAACTCGTAGAGCGCGTCGCGAGCACAAACAACAAAGCTTGGCTTGGACCAACTGGCCCCTCTTTACCGTTGGACTAGTGCAGCGTGGCTACAGCGACCGGGACATCGAGAAAATCCTCGGCGGCAATATTCCCAGAGTGGCACGCCAAGTCTTTTCCTCCATCGACCCACAACCATCGAGAATGGGTTGTGAGGTGTAAGACCAGGAGAAACGAATGAGATTCTCAGTACACGTCGATCGTGGCCAAGACGAAGGGCAGAACTTTGGAAGTCTCTTCGAGGTACCCACTGCGGATGGCACCGCCGTGATTGGCGCGGGTTTTCAAGGCGTTTACAACACTTGCCATCGGGCCGACCACCATGTCGTCCAGCTCTTCGTCCGTCCTACAAACGGCATCCGGAACCTGTCGGCCGAGCCCCTGCCACGTCCTACGGAAATCGCCGGCACCTATCTGTTCGATTTTGACGGTACCACATACTCAAGCAGCGAGGATGTGCGCTACTGGGACGAGTCGACGGGACGATGGGTGCCGGATGCAAGCCCTGCCCGCGAACGGATGCGGTTGGGTTCGCGCCGCCTCGTTTTCGGGGAGAAAGGCCCTGAAATAGACGGGCGCCCTATCCTATCGGATCCCAACCGTGGCGACTACCACCGATTCTATTACGCTCACGGCCACCTTTTCTTCTACCACACGCACTGGGCCGATCAAAACAGCTACCGGCTGCACACGACAGACGACGAGGGATTCAGCAAGTTGTACGCCTGCCCTTGGACGCCTGACGAAGCGTGCGTCGATCTAGACCGGGCCGCCATCGTCACCCTTGCCGTCGTGGGTGAGACCCCCTTCTCCTATGGCCAGTTGCGAGACGAGGTCCTCACCTGCTCCAATATCGGCGGCGTCTACGTCTTCGACGGCACGTCGTGGCGCACGATCGTCGAGCCGGAGATCGACACCAGCTATCAAGTCTACTCCATGATCAACTTTTACGACCGCCTTCTGCTGGCACAGTATCCGACAGGCCTTCTCTTCGAGTACGCCGGCGATCATGTCACAAGAATTGAGGGCTGGCCGCCACGGATGGAGGGGGTCTCGGCGAGCGACCGCGAGGCGCAGACAACGGCAATTTACGGTGGTGACCTTTTCGTCGGCGTCTGGCCGTGGGCAGAGCTGTGGCGCTACAACCCGGACTCGGATCGCTGGCACTTCGCACGCCGCATGCTCTCCCACCCGCCGCCAACCAAGCAGACGACGCATCCGTACGAGGAGGAAAGTGCGGCAGCCGGCTATGTCCCCAATCAATGGGGTCAGCGGGTCACAAGCCTC
>JAYZCA010000267.1:0-11904 GCA_036339235.1 Candidatus Latescibacterota bacterium
GGGCAGTCGCGGATGTGCACATGTCCCATGCGCGACACGACGGCGCCGAGGGCCTCCACGACATCCTCACCTCCGTCGGCGCGATAGATGTGACTGGGGTCCATGTCGATGCCGAACCCGGGGGAATCGATCTGTGCCATCGCCTTCAGTGTCGTCTGGGTGTCGTGGATCGATTGCCCGACGTGGGCCTTCACGCACAGCCGCACGCCGTGTTCGTGCGCCTCTTCCGCCATCTTCCCCAGCAGATCGATCTGCGTCGCCAGGTCATCGTCGCTGCCCGACTTGCCCCCGGGGCCGACGTTGACCACGGGAATACCGAGCGCCGCCGCCGCCTCGTAGGCCTTCATCAACCGTTCCTCGTCGAGGCGGGCCTCCTCCATCGCCGTCAGCGCGAGCTCGTAGTCCTGAGCCAGCGCCTTGATGTCGGCAGCCTGCGCCTTCCAGTTGTCGAGGTCGAGATGTTCGCACATGCCCTGGATCGCTGACAGTTCAGCGCCGTCGTAGCCAGCCCAGGAGATGTGTTTGAGTGCTGTCTCCAGGTCGTACCCGGCGAAAAGAACGGTGTTGGCTCCCAGCTTGATCATGGACGTTCCTTCAATACGCGGTGGGAAGGAGGGCCGGTTGGCCCTGCCAGCAGAGCATAGCCCGCCCCCCGCAGAGCGTCAATCGAGGTTGTAGAGCTCTTTCTCCTTGCTCGTGTACCACCCCCCGAGTAGATTGCCATGTTGCCCTATTTTGCTAGCTAAAATTCATCCTGAGGATATATGGCATCCGGGGAATCCGGCTTGTTGCGTGTTCGTGGAGCACGCGTTCACAACCTGAAAAATGTCGATCTCGAGCTGCCCAAGAACCAGCTCATCTGCTTCACCGGCGTATCGGGCTCGGGCAAGTCCTCCATGGCCTTCGACACACTGTATGCTGAAGGTCAGCGACGCTACGTGGCCTCCTTGTCCGCCTACGCCCGCCAGTTCCTCTGCCAGATGGAAAAACCCGACGTCGACCAGATCGCCGGTCTGGCTCCTACGATCTCCATCTCGCAAAAATCGGGTGGTGCCAATCCGCGCTCCACTGTCGGCACGATTACCGAGATCTACGACTACCTGCGCGTGCTCTACGCCCGCTGTGGGACACCGCATTGCACCGAGTGCGGCGGTGAGATCGTCGCCCAGACGCGCGACCAGATCGTCGCCCGCATCGCCGCGCTGCCCGGTGAGCGTCGCATCCAGATCCTGGCTTCCGTCGTCGAAAACCGCCGCGGCGAATATCACGACCTGTTCGAGGAGCTGCACCGCGACGGCTACCTGCGAGCCCGCGTCGACGGCCAGCTGTTCACCCTCGACACTCCCCCCGAACTCGATCGCTACAGCCGCCATTCCATCGAGGTCGTCGTCGATCGTCTTGTGCTGGGCGACGAAAAGGGCAAGCGCATCGACGTGGGTGGGCGCCTCGACGAGGCTGTCGACAACGCCCTGCGACTCAGCGGTGGCTCGCTGATCGTCACCGACCAGATAGAGGGCGAGAAGGGGGGCGACGACTGGTTGCTCAGCGCCAATTTCGATTGCCCTGCCTGCGGCATCTCCTACGTCGAGCCGACGCCGCAGATGTTCTCCTTCAACAATCCTGCGGGCATGTGCACCGACTGTGGAGGCCTGGGTACCAAGGTCACCATGAGTGAGCGGCTTATCGTGCCCGCTCCGGAAAAATCGATTCTCCAGGGCGCCGTCGAACCCCTGGGGGAGATCACCAGCAACCGCTGGCGTCACCACCTGTACGAAGGCGCCGCCGAGCACCTGGGCTTCGCCCTCGACACGCCGTGGAAGGATCTGACGCAGAAGCAGAAGTCGGGCTTCCTGCACGGCCTTGGCGACAAGAAGATCGAATTCACCTATACCAATCAGAGCGGTCACTCGTGGGCCCACGACGATCGTTACGAGGGGGCCCTCAAGTTCGTCGAGGAACGCCTGCACCACGCCAATGCCAGAGTGCGGGAGGAACTCGGCCAGTACGCCCGTACCGAGACCTGCCCCACCTGCATGGGCGGCCGGCTGCGGCGCGAAGCGCTGGGTTGTCTGCTCGGCGGCTCCAGCCTGCCCGAACTCACCGCCCTGCCCATCGAGGCCAGTCGCATGTTCTTCCATGGCCTCGAGCTTTCCGCCGAGAACACGATCATCGCTGAGGACGCCCTCAAGGAGATCCGTGGTCGTCTCGACCTGCTCGACGACATCGGTCTCGGCTACCTCACCCTGGACCGCGGCGCCCACACCCTCTCGGGTGGCGAGTCTCAGCGCATTCGGCTGGCCAGCCAGATCGGCTCGGGTCTGGTGGGCGTGCTCTACATTCTCGACGAACCCTCCATCGGCCTGCATCATCGCGACAACCAGCGACTGCTCGATACACTGAAACGGCTGCGTGATGTGGGCAACACCGTCATCGTCGTCGAGCACGACGAGGATACCATGCGGCAGGCCGACATGGTCGTCGACTTCGGCCCGGGTGCTGGGGATCGCGGCGGTCACGTGGTCGCCGTTGGCTCACCCGGCGAGGTCGCCGCCAGCGGGTCGCCCACGGGACGCTACATCTCCGGTGAGGCGCGTATCGCCATGCCCGAACGCCGCCGCACACCGGACGATTGCTGGCTCACCGTACGCGGCGCCCGCCACAACAACCTCCGCAACATCGACGTGCGCATCCCTCTGGGACTCTTCACCTGTGTCACCGGCGTCTCCGGTTCCGGCAAGAGTTCGATCGTCAACGACATCCTCTTCAGAGAGCTCGACAACCGCCTGCACCGAGCGCAGACCGAACCGGGGGAACACGACGGCATCGACGGTGTCGACGAACTCGACAAGGTCATCCGTATCGATCAGCGCCCCATCGGCCGCACGCCGCGCTCCAACCCTGCCACCTACACCGACCTGTTCACGCCGATCCGCCAGCTTTTCACGCGATTGCCAGAATCGAAGTTGCGCGGTTACAAACAGGGCCGCTTCAGCTTCAACGTGCGAGGTGGCCGCTGCGAGGCGTGCGACGGCAACGGCGCGGTGCTCGTGGAGATGGAGTTCCTCGCCGATGTCTGGGTCACCTGCGAGGTCTGTGTCGGCAAGCGCTTCGACCGCGAGACCCTCTCGGTCCGCTACCGCGACCACTCCATCGCCGATGTGCTCGATCTGGAGGTCGGCGACGCCCTCGAGTTGTTCGCCAACATCCCGCAGATCGCCACCATTCTGCGGACCCTGCACGACGTGGGTCTGGGCTACATCAAGCTGGGACAACCGGCGCCGACGCTTTCCGGGGGCGAAGCTCAGCGCGTGAAGCTGTCGAAGGAGCTGTGCCGCAGATCCACCGGACGCACCCTCTACCTGCTCGACGAGCCGACGACGGGGCTCCACTTCGCCGACATCGAGAAACTTCTGGCCATCCTCCACCGCCTCGCTGACGACGGCAATACGGTGGTCGTCATCGAGCACAACACCGACGTCATCAAGACCGCCGACTGGGTCCTCGACATCGGGCCGGAGGGTGGGGCAGCCGGCGGCCTCGTCGTCGCCGAGGGCAGCCCCGAACACTTGGCCACCATCGAAGCCTCGCACACAGGGCGAGTCCTCATCGACGCGCTGACTCCGTCGACGGCGCCGCCCGTGCTTCCATCGGCGCCTGCCGACGCCGGTGCTGACGGCAACGGAACCATCCGCGAGATCGAGATCGTCGGCGCCCGCATGCACAACCTGAGAAACATCGATGTGCGCATCCCGCGGGATCAGATGACCGTAATCTCCGGCGTCAGCGGGTCGGGCAAGTCCACCCTCGCCTTCGACACGATCTATGCCGAAGGCCAGCGACGTTATGTCGAATCGCTGTCTGCCTACGCCCGGCAGTTCCTCGACCAGATGGCCAAACCGAAAGTCGAGAGGATTACCGGCCTGTCGCCGGCGATCGCCATCGAGCAGAAGAGCCCGAGCAAGAACCCGCGCTCTACGGTGGGCACGGTAACCGAGGTCTACGACTACGTGCGCGCCCTGTTCGCGACGATCGGCACTCAGTACTGCCCACGCTGCAGCGTGCCCGCCGGTGCCCAGACAGTGGACCAGATGGTGGACCGCATCCTCTCCATGCCACAGGGCCGGCGCATCCTGCTGCTGGCTCCCTTCGACCCGTCGCGCCACGAGGGCTACGAGACGCAGTTGCGCCACGCCCGCCACGACGGCTTCGCCCGCGTGCGCATCGACGGCGAGGTGCGCGAGCTGACGGACGACATCGAGCTCGACAAGCGCCTGCGGCATCGCGTCGAGCTTGTCGTCGACCGCCTCTCGGTAGCGGCGAAGAGCCGCGGCCGCCTCGCTGAGTCCGTCGAGCGGGCTCTCGAACTTTCCGCGGGCGAGATCCTCATCGTCGGCGCCGACGACGCGGAAGAGGTGCGCTACAGTCGGCGCTTCTCCTGCCCCGATTGCGGGCGCAGCTTCGCTCCGCTCGTACCACAGAGCTTCTCCTTCAACCACCATCAGGGTATGTGCCCCGTGTGCGAGGGCCTCGGTACCGGCGAAGGCCTTGACCGCGACACGCTGATCCCGGACCGCCGCCTCAGCATTCGCCAGGGCGCCGTCGAGATCTGGGGACCGATCCCCAGGCACTCGCCCTTCGAGACCGCACTGACCGCGGCTGGCGCCGCCCTCGGTTTCGACCTCGAGACACCGGTTGGCAGCATGACGGCGGACGCCCGCAGAGCCCTGTTCTACGGTGACGCCGGGCGTAGTATCGAACTGCCTGACGGATCGTCTTTGCGCTACACCGGCGTCCTGCCCACCGTCGACGAGGTGGCACGCCAGGTGCCACGCTACAAGTCGCTGCTGCGCGAGGTCGACTGTTCCGCATGCGAGGGCAGCCGCCTGCAGAGCGAGAGCCGCGCCGTCCGCCTGCGCGAGACCACCATCGTCGACCTGCAGCGCCGGCCGATCGCCGAGTGCCGCGGGTTCTTCGACAGCCTCGAGCTCGACGACCGCGAGAGCGCCATCGCCGGCGAACTGCTCTCCGAGGTGCGCAACCGGCTGCGCTTCCTCGATCGCGTCGGTCTCGGCTACGTGACGCTCGACCGGCGTGCAGCGACCCTCTCCGGCGGCGAGGCGCAGCGCATCCGCCTGGCCGGACAGATCGGGTCGGGGCTGACGGGTGTCCTCTACCTGCTGGACGAGCCCACCATCGGGCTGCACCCGCGCGACAACCGGCGCCTGCTGTCGGCCCTCGAGGAGTTGCGCGACCTGGGCAATACCGTCGTCGTCGTCGAACACGACCGCGACACGTTGGAAGGCGCCGACTACATCGTCGACGTGGGGCCCGGTGCCGGTTCCGAGGGCGGTCTCATCGTCGCCTCGGGCACACCGAAGGAACTCACCGCTCAGCGCCACAATGGCATGTCGCGCACCGCCGCCTTTCTGCAGGGCCAGCTGGGCATCGATGTGCCACCGCGCCGCCGCAAGGGCACGGGTGAGGCGCTGACAATACGCGGCGCCCGGCAGAACAACCTGAAGAGCATCGATGTCCGCATCCCTCTGGGGACCTTCACCTGTTTCACCGGGGTCTCGGGATCGGGCAAGAGCTCCCTCGTGGAGGAGATCCTCTACCGCGGGCTGGCCGCCGACTTGCACGGCGCCTCACGCAACCGTGGCGACTGCGACGCCATCGAAGGCCTCGAGCACGTCGACAAAGTGATCAACATCGATCAGGGGCCCATCGGACACTCGCCACGCAGCACGCCGGCAACGGTCCTGGGTGTCTTCGATCACGTACGCCAGCTCTACGCCCGCATGCCCGAAGCGAAGGTGCGTGGCTTCTCGACTGGGCGCTTCAGTTTCAACCGAGCCGGCGGGCGCTGCGAAGCCTGCGAGGGTCTGGGCTCGCGTTGCATCGAGATGCACTTCCTGCCCGACGTATGGGTGCGCTGTGAGGCCTGCGACGGACGCCGGTACAACGCGGACGTGCTGTCGGTGAAATTTCGCGGGTATACGATCTCCGAAATCCTCGACATGACCGTGACGTCGGCGTTGCAGGTGTTCGCCAACGTCACCCCAATCCACGACCGTCTGGTCGTCATGGACGAGGTCGGCCTGGGGTACATGTCACTTGGGCAATCGTCGACGACTCTCTCCGGGGGCGAGGCCCAGCGTCTCAAGCTGGCAGCCGAGCTGTCGAAGCCGGGCACGGGCAGCACCGTCTATATCATGGATGAGCCGACGACGGGGCTGCACTTCGCCGACATCCAGAAACTGCTCGCCGTCATGCAGCGCCTCGTCGAAGCCGGCAACAGCCTCGTCGTCGTCGAGCACAACCTCGACGTCGTCAAGACGGCGGACCACGTCATCGACCTCGGCCCCGAAGGCGGCGACGAGGGTGGCCTCATCGTCGCCGCGGGCTCGCCGGAGCAGGTGGCGCGCGTCAAGGCGTCGCACACCGGCCGGTTCCTCGCCGAAATCCTCCCCGCTGCGGCGGCCAAAACGACCAAGGGTCGTTCGACGACTCGCCGCCCGGCAGCGCGGCGCAAACGCGCCTGAACCGAACCCGGTTGGAAACGTATACCCCATTATGAGCCTGATCACTGTCCCCGCGCGCGCCTTCTTCAGCTTCGCCTTCCCCTGCCGCCGACGGGACGACCCCCCGAAGGTGGACGGCAACCTGCGCGACTGGGACGAATCCTTCCGCGTCCCCGATCTCATCGGCGTCGACGGTGGCAACAGCTTCGCCGACGTCTACATGGCCTGGTCCGACGCCGGTGTCTGGCTCGCCCTCGAGGTGAAGGGCAAGAAGTCGTACAAGGTCGATCCGCGCAGCTTCTGGCAGGCCGACTGTTTCGAGGTCTGGCTCGATACGCGCGATGTGAAGGACAGCCATCGCGCCAACCGCTACTGTCACCACTTCTTCTTCCTCCCCGGAGGCAGCGGTCGAGACGGCAAGGGACCCATCGGCAGGCAAACCTCCATCGACAAGGCCCGCGAGCAAGCGCCGCCTTGCCCCGAGGAGGCGATCAAGGTCGGCCTGCGACGACTCAAGCGCAGCTACCAGATGGAGATCTTCCTGCCCGCCGAAGGGCTCAACGGTTTCCAGCCACGCGAGTTCGACCGCCTCGGTTTCAATTATGTAGTGCACGATCTCGAGCTCGGCTCGCAGTCGTGGTCTGTGGACCGCACCCCGCCCTTTGATGGCGATCCGAGTCGCTGGGGGACCGCGCAACTGCGTTGACGTTGCTGTTCTCCATCTTCCCAAAAACGGCGAAACCCGGTAGATTCAACGGCTTATGGCATATCTAAATCTGCACCGCGTGGTCGGAGCGGTGGTCTTCCTGATTACCCTCGTCCTCTATTTAAAGACGATGGCGCCAACCACGTCGTTCTGGGATACCGGCGAGTTCATCACCTCGTCCCATATCCTCGGCGTACCGCATCCACCGGGATCCCCCCTCTATGTCCTGCTCGGTCGCATCTTCAGCATGGTCCCCATCGCCGAGGTCGCGGCGCGGGTCGTATTCATGTCCGTCCTGGCATCGGCCATCGCTGTCTGGTTCACCTACGGCAGCGTCGTCACCCTCGCCCGGCGCGCCATGGGCGGGCATGCCTTTCGCCCTTTCGGTGACGCCCGCGACTGGTCTGCCGCCCTCGGCGCCGCGGTTGCCGCCCTCTGCCTGGCCACGTCGTACACCTTCTGGTTCAACGGGACTGAAGCCGAGGTTTACGCGTATTCGCTGTTTTTCGTCTGCGGCGGCATGTGGCTCATCTTCCACTGGGAGGGCACCGGTCACGGCGCTCGCAACGACCAGTGGCTGCTGCTGATCGCCTACTTCTTCGGCCTCGGCGGCGGCCTGCATCTGCTTTGCCTGCTCACCGTGCCCACCCTCGTCATTCTCGCCTGGTTCGCCGATCACAGGCTGCGCCGCCTCATCCTGGTGGCCGTGGGCGTCGGGCTCGAGGGACTCGTGTTCCTCTTCGCCTTCGCCGAATCTCCACCGACGGCCAAGCTGATGGCCCTCGTAGCCGCCCTCGCCACCGCAGGCCTCTACACATGGGTGTGGATGAGCCATGTCGATTACCGACGCACAATTCTGCTGCTGATCGCTGCCGGTGTCGCCGTACTCTTCGCGCGGGCGCTCTTCAGTCTCGGCCTGCCGGTGCAGATCGTCGTGGTCCTCTCCGCCGCGGCTATCCTCTACCACTTTTTTGTCGACGACCGCCGTGCCTTCGGCCTGTCCATCGGCGCCGGCGTCCTCTTCGTCCTCGGTTACTCGACCTATCTGGCTCTCTTCATCCGCTCTGGTCTCGACCCGGCGGTGGACATGAACGACCCGGAGAACTGGAAGAACTTCATCTCCTTCCTCAACCGGGAGCAGTACGGCACCGACAGCCAGCTCCTCGGCATGCTGACGGCGCGCGCCGAACGCACCTACCAGTTGTGGCACCAGCAGATGAAGTACTTCCTGCAGCAGTGGCCCTTCCCGCTGCTCGAGCGCGACATCGTTTTCCGCTGGGCCACCGAGAAGGCGCCCCACGTCATCTCCGTCTCCCTCGTGCCCCTCGTGGCCGGCTTCGCCGGTTTCGGTTGGCAGTTGCGCAACGACTGGCGTCGCTTCCTCGGTCTGCTGGCGACGTTCGTCATCATGGGAATCGGCCTGTCCTTCTACCTGAACATGCCCGACCCGCAGCCGCGCGAACGGCACTACGTCTTCGGCGGCATGTTCATGGCGTGGGCGGTATGGATGGGCCTTGGCTGGACGTCGCTTGTCGAATGGGTTCGACAGCGGTTGTCACTGTCACCAGGCGTCGTCGCCCTCATCTCCTGCCTTGGCCTCGCCCTGCCCGCCGGCGTCGGCGCCAGGCTCTACCACGAGATGGATCGAACCGGCGACTTCATCGCCTACGACTATGCCTACAACCTGCTGCAGTCCTGCGGCCCGAACTCGCTGCTGTTCACCAACGGTGACAACGACACCTTTCCCCTCTGGTTCCTGCAGGAGGTGGAGGGCGTGCGCCGCGACGTGCGCGTCGTCAACCTCAGCCTGCTGAACACGGGTTGGTACATCAAGCAGTTGCGGGACCGCGAGCCGAAGGTCAGCATGGGCACCGTCATGAGCGACGAGTATATCGAGGAGACCCTCACCGACACGCAGATGACCGACCTCTACAAGCGTGTCTGGCGCGAGCCACGCCGGCCTCAGGAGTACGTCCACCTCGGACTGGACATCAAGGTCTCCGCCCTGCCCGGGCACGACCTGTTGCGCATCCAGGACGTCATGGTTATCGGCATCGTCTACTGGAACGACTGGGTGCGGCCGATTCACTTTGCCCTCACCGTGGCCAGCAGCAACCGCGTCGGTCTCGACCCGTATCTCGAGATGCAGGGCATGACGATGAAGCTGGTACGTGAGAAGACGAGCGGGCCGGGCAACGCCGACAAGATCGCCCAAAACCTCATGGAGGTGTACCAGTTTCGCGGCGTCGCCGACGAAGAGGTCTACAAGGACGTCAACACCCGGCGCCTGCTGCAGAATTACCGGGCCTGTGTCATGACCCTGGCCGAGGCCTATCAGGCGGAGGATCGCATCGACGAGCTCGCCGAACTGCTGCGCTGGGCGGAGCAGACCATCCCCATGGGCTGGGAGGGCTTCTACGCCGCCAGCGAGCACTACCGCGAGGCGGGGCGCACAGACCTGGCCGTGGAGTTCATGATGAAAGCAGCCGACGGTCTCATCAGTCAGTACGGCAATCATCCGTCAGCCACGTACGACAATGCTCTGGCCCTGGCGAGCATCCTGTTGAACAACTACCGCGAGTTCGCCATGGCCGAGGATGTCTACCGCCGTGCCATCGCCCTGCGTCCCGAATCCTACGCCGGCATCCACGAACTGGCTGCCACGCTGCAGGCCGACAACCGTCCGTCTGACGCCCTGCAGGCTGTCCTCGAGTACATCCAGCAACAAGGTGCCAATGATTCGGCCGTCGCCGATCGTGACATCCTGACAAACGCCATGAACCGCGTCGAAGAGGCGACCCGGGAGGTCCTCCCAGAGGTGCCGGCCGAGCAGTAGAACAGTGCTTCGGACGACGGTTGTCATTCCCCACTTCACCGCCGACACGCTCGAGGCGTGCCTGCAGTCGCTTGCGGATCACACTGAAGAAGGCACCGCGCGTGTCGTCGTCATCGATGATGGCAACAACGGCCCGAGCCTCCAGCGCGCGCGCCAGCGCTTCCCCGATACCGAGGTGCTGCACAACGAGCGTCGTCTGGGGTTCACCGGATCCTGCAATCGCGGCCTCGAGTCCGCGACGACGACGTACGTCCTTCTCCTAAACGACGACACCCTCGTGACCCCAGGCTGGCTGCCGCCGCTGTTGGCCGCCTGTGACGACGACCGTGTCGGCGCCTGCCAGCCGAAGCTGCTGTCGGCGACACGGGAGGGATTCTTCGACTACAGCGGCGCTGCTGGCGGTTGCATCGACCGACTCGGCTACACGTTCTGCCGCGGCCGACTGTTCGACACCGTCGAGCCGGACGAGGGCCAGTACGACACCCCCGCCGAGTTGTTCTGGGCTTGCGGCTCGGCCATGTTCCTGCGCCGCGAGGCGGTCGAGCAGGTGGGTCCGATGGACATCGACTACTTCATGCACTTCGAGGAGATCGACCTGTGCTGGCGGTTGCGCCTGGCCGGGTGGCGCATCCTTTTTGTACCGTCGTCAACGATCTTTCATTTTGCCGCCCAGTCGCTACTGCCGGACACCTTCCTGAAAGTCTATCTGAACCACCGCAACAACATGATCGCCCTGCTGAAGAACCTGCCGGCGCGCCGACTTGCCTGGCTCCTGCCGGTGCGTCTGCTCCTCGAGCTGGCCGCCAGCGCCGGTTATCTCGTGGGCGGCCGGTTCCTGGCGGCCCTGGCGCCGTTGACAGGACTTGGCTGGATCCTCCTCCACCCGCGCAACATCTGGCGACGCCGACGTGCAAGCCGTCGTCTCGCCGACGCCGGCAGTGACGGCGGCGCCGAGGGCGTGTTCTCCGGCAGCGCCCTGTGGCAGTATCACGTGCGCAGGCGAAGGACGGCGGCGCAGCTCATGGGGAGGGCGGACGGCTGATGTCACGTGAGGCGGGGGTTGATCACGAGCCACGATCGGTACTGCGCAACTTCAGCGATCTGGTTGCCAAGCTGCTGGTCAGTGGCGGCCTGCTCTACTGGCTGCTGTCCGGGTTCAATCTTGCCGCTTTCAGCAGCATCCTGCAACACACTCATATCGGACTCTTCGTTCTGGCCGCCGGGTTCTTCGCCCTCAGCAATGTCCTCGGTGCCTTTCAGTGGTATCTGTTGCTGCGCGACCAGGCCTTGGGCGTGTCGTTGCGACAGGCCGTCGTCCTTTACTGGGTGGGCGTGTTCTTCAACAACGTCCTGCTCGGCAACATCGGCGGCGACGCCATCCGCATCTACGACGTTCGGCGCCTCACCGGCGAGACGAGCCGGGCGGCGGCGGCGACTTTCATGGACCGTTTTGTCGGCCTCTTCTCTACCTGCTGTCTGGCCCTGGGCGCCTGTGTGCTCGTGGCTGAGGTGCGCCGGCCCGGGCTGGTGACCATGCTGGTCTCGGTGTGGTCCGGCCTCGTCGTCCTGCTGGCCCTGGGCTTGAGCCGAAGACTGGGAAGCCAGGTGGAACGGGTTCTGCGGCGACTGCCGGCGAGGGTCTCAGGAATTCTCGGAGAGCTACGGAGCAATTTCGTCGTCTACCGCCACAAGGCGCCGCTCCTCGTCGGTGTCTGGCTCGTGTCCCTCGGCGTGCAGTTCAGCCGCATTCTCGTCTACTGGACGGCGGGCGCTGCCGTCGGCCTCGAGGTGGGACTGCGGTTCTTCATCGGCTTCCAGCCCGTCGCCGCCATCGCCGCTGC
>JAYZCA010000268.1:0-5705 GCA_036339235.1 Candidatus Latescibacterota bacterium
GGACCATAGGCGACGGCTGTCAGCGCGTACACCTGCGCCACTCTGACCAGCTCGGCGACCGGCACTGCCTCCTCAAGCGTATGGGCTCCGGTCGCATCCGGACCGTGCGTCAGGGCGGGAATCCCCGCGAGCGTGGAGTAGACATTGCCGTCGTCGACAAAGGGCTTTCCACCGAGGGGCAGCTCGGCGCCGGTAATCTGCCGGCAGGCCCGCTGAAACGCCGCCGCAACGGGATCTTCGGGGTCGACACGAAAGGCGTCTCCCGGCACCTCGAACTCCCACTCCAATGTCGTTTCGCTGGACTCCGCCACCTCGCGAAACAGCTGATCCAATCCGCTTCGCGCCGCCTCTACGCCCCCTGGAGTGACCCATCGCCGGGTGCCGTGAACGGTGCACTGCGTCGGAGACTGATTGTAGATCTCGCCAGCTTGTACCTTCCCCACGAATACGGAATCTCGACCCGCGTGCGGACTGGTGACCGCCCCCAGAGAGACGTCCAGCTGTCGCAGGAGCACCACCAGTTCGGCGCCGGCATCGACCACGTTCGGCTGGTTCTCGGGACGCAGGACCTCGTGCACCGGCTCACCCTCCCGGGAGATGGTGACTTCGAAAATCCCCATTCCCCGGCCCTCCACCGGCAGATGGCCCGCCAGGTATTCGGGCAGCAGCACGGCGTCCCCAACGTAACCGTCCGCGATCAGGGCGCGGACCTGCCGCCGATCGCCCCAGGGCGCCTCATGGTGGTCGTGGGCGGTCAACAACACGCTCCCCGCGGCTAGGCATTCCGTGTCCCGGAGCACCCGCAATGCCTCCACACATGCGGCGATCCCTCCCTTCATGTCAGAGGAGCCCGAGCCGTAGAGCTTTCCGCCCGCCACGCGGGGCGGCACGAAAGGAAGGTGCACCGTGTCCAGATGTCCGTCGAACTGCAGCACCTTGCCGGGTGATCGACCCTGCAGACGCACCGCCACGGCCGGCGCTTTCGGCCAGTCCGCCACTGGACGCTCCACCTGGAAACCATCCTCGGTCAGCAGTTCGGCCAGCCGGTCGGCAACTTCCCCCGCGTCCCGGGTCGGACTCGGCACCTCCACCAGGGCCACGGCGGTGTCGAGCAGGCGCTGCCCATCCACCGCGGCCCGAATCTTGGCTGCCGCTCCCGAGAAACCTAGCGGCGGATTTTTCTCCATCACCTCTCCTTCACGTCCAGAAGGACCTTGATCCCCTCTGACCGGGCGCTGAGATCGAAGCCTCGACGCCAGTCATCGATCGGAATGTCGTGGGTGATGAGGGCACCCGTGTCCACCGCGCCGCGCGCCACAAGCTGCAGCGCTCGCCGCCAGGAGGTGGCCCGCTGCCCGAAAGACCCCGTGAAGCGGATTTCCTTCACCGCCACCTGCCCGAGGTCCATGCTGATGGGCCCCCCGAAGAGGCCGACCTGGGTGAGCTTGCCCTGCTTCCTCACCAGCTCCAGAGACAGCGAGGCACCCGAGGGGCTACCCGAGCACTCCAGCACGACGTCCGCACCGTATCCTTCGGTCAGTTCCGCCACGCGGGCAACCGCATCTCCGTCATCGACGTTGGCGATCACTTCAGCTCCCAACCGACGCGCCAGCTCCAGACGGCGCTGGTCGACGGCCGTACCCAGGACGACGGCGCGACCCCCCTCGGCCGTCACCACCTGCAGGCACAGGAGGCCGATGCTGCCTGGCCCGACAATGGCCACCAGGTCACCGGCGCTTACACCCGTCATCTCCGTCACCGCGTGAACGGCGCAGGCGAGAGGCTCGGCAAGCGCGGCAGCGCGGAAACCGAGACCCGCCGGCAAGCGGTGCACGCATCGACCAGGGACCGACACGCGCGGCGCAAAGGAGCCATGGTGCCAGTACCCCATCGACTTCCTCTGCATACAGAGGTTGTGCGCGCCGGCCCGGCAGAAGCGACACGCCCCGCAGATGAACACGCTCGGCATCGCGGTCACCGCGTCCCCGACGCCTAGCCCGCTGACATCCTTCCCCCGATCGACGATCCGGCCGCTGAATTCGTGCCCCATCACCACCGGGACCCTTATGGGGATCTCGATGCGATCCTCGAGGATGTGAAGATCCGAGCCGCAGATCCCCGTGGCCTCTATTTCGACCAGCACCTCTCCATCTGACAGGGCAGGTTCGGGCACCTCTCGGACCGCGACGTTACCCGGGCCGCGAGCATATTTGACCAGCCCCCTCACCTAACCCTCGCCCGCTCACACCCGGGCCGCGATGCCGGGTTCTGTTCGCCTACCGGATCAAATGCCTCTCGACAGCGCTGTCCCCTCACCCTGTCATCCCGGCTATGACGGTCGGCAATTCTCGCTCCTCAATCAAGACGATCTCGAAAAAAGGGGGCGCCCCGGCCCCCGTGCGTGCACGAGATATCGCGGCGGGATCGATGATCTACATACAAATCGAGGTCGTCGAAGGACTTATTGCGATTGCATCGAGATTCAAGTGCAACAATGCCTTCTGACGATCAGTTACTGTTATACCGCGAGGTGGTGACGGCAGGCCTGAGGTCGACAACTTTACAGCAGCGTCGCAGCGGTGACACCTCCCCCTGTGCTTCCCACTCTCCATTATCTCGTGAAGGACGCCGTAAGTCAAGCCCTCCCAGCAGATTGCCGTCTTCGCGATCTTGACAGTCCCGCGCTTCCAGGTTTAGCATTCTGCACCATGCCCAGCCCCCTGCGCTCCGTGCGCATCTGCTATAGCTTTTCAAGGTTGGGAGATGCCCGGACGCCGTGCGCACACCAGGAAGGCGCCGCCATCGCCGGGCCCGTTGGAGGATCTGCAGAAAGCAGCAGCGGACACCGGTAAGGTGAAGTGCCGACAAGGCGAAGGGATTGAGGAACATGAGCGAACGCGCCGAGATTCCCCCGACGACAGCGATCATCACGTCGAAACTACAGGCCGACGGCCTCGGACATGCCCCACGGGTCGGTTGGGCCGTCCTCGTCACCGATGGGCGGATCACCTCCACGGGCCCGGCTGAAGAGATACGAAAGCAGGCGCCCCCGGAAACTGACGTTGTCGATCTGGGCTCCGCTTGCCTGACGCCAGGGCTCATCGATGGCCACACCCATCTCAGCCTCTCTGGGGACGGTCGCAGCTATGTAGAAATGTTCTCCGATGCCGATGAGATGATGGTCCTTACGGGGGCCGCCAACATGGGACGCCATCTTCGTGCCGGCATCACCACCATCCGCGAACACGGCGCTCGCAACCGCGTCGGTTTCACCCTTGTGGAGGGGCTGGAGCGGGGGTACCTGGCGGGTCCTCGTCTGCTGGTGAGCGGTCGACCCATCACCTGCACGGGCGGCCACTTCCACATGTGCAACGAGATCGCCGACGGTGAGGAGGAGCTGCGGAAGTCGGTGCGCCGGCTGGTCCACGAGGGCGCCGATTACATCAAGATCATGGCCTCGGGAGGTGGAACGGTGGGGACCATCCCCGGACTTGCCAGCTACACCGCCGACGAGTTGCACGCGGCCGTCCACGAGGCCCGCCGCTTCGAGCGCCTCACCGCCGCCCATTGTCGGGCGAGGGACTCCATGGTGAACGCTGTGCAGGCCGGAATCGACCTCATCGAACACGCCGAGTTCCTCGGGTCCGATAACGCGCTTCGGTTCGATCCCAAGGTGGCTGAAATGATGGCCGAGTCCGGCATCTTTGTCAGCCCCACGCTACAGGCGTGGACCCGGTACCCGGCTATAATCGCGCTCAGAGACGTGCGGGACAGCGGTAACGCCTCCCCCGAGGAGGAGGCCGAGCTGGCGAGGCTGGAGGCCCGGGCGGAGACGCGGCTGGATGTGATGCGCAGGATGCTCGACTACTGTCTGGTGGAGCGCATCGTCCCCGGGACGGACTCGGGAGTCAACGACCTTGCCTTCGGCCACCTCGACTACGACCTGCAACTCCTCGTCGAAGTCGGTTTTACCCCGGGCGAAGCGCTCCAGGCCGCCACGAGAATCTCGGCCGAAGCGATCGGACTGGGGCAAGAGCTCGGTACCATCGAGCCGGGGAAGGCGGCGGATCTGGTCGCCTTCGACGGAGATCCCACCGAGGACGTATCCGCCTTCAGCCGAGTCGTTGCGGTGTTTCAGGAGGGAGTTCGGATCAGCTAAAGCATTATCCAGCGGGTTATCGTGCAGCGGGCGGACTATTCGTCAATGCTGAGATCGTTCGACAGGGATACGGCCATGTTTGCTCCCGTTTTCCGTTCAAATACATGGAGCAGGGTTCGTAAGAGCAGTTATGAGCCCGTTGCCCCTACCTCGCCTCGACGAAGGCCTCCACCATGCCTTTGATTCGCGCACTTTTGCTGGTGACGAAGGCCTCGTGGGGCTTGAATATTCTCCCGTCTGGCTTGTAGCGCATCAGCGCCGCAATGTCGTCCTCATTCCTGATCCGGGCACCGAACTTGAGAGCGACGTAGCGCCGTTCGTTCTCCAAACTTCCGAACACGGAGTGCAGCAGAAACTGGTTGAAAAATATCACATCGCCTGGTTTGGATTCAAAAGCGTAGCAGGGAATTGACGGACCATCCATTCCATAGGGTCTCACGTTTTCCTCGTGGAGAAGCGGCTTGAGCGTCTCGTGAAACGGGGATCTGTGTGAACCCGGGATCACACGCAGGGCGCAGGTCTCTTTCTTCGTTAGATCGAGATACAGATGAACTTTGATCGTCGTGTAATATAGGTCGGTCCGATCCTGTCTGTCCGCATGCCAGGGCGCCTGGCTTCGCCCGCTGATCCACTCAGACCCGGTCCAGATGAATCCTCGCCCGAGCAATTGTTCGATCGTCTCGTAGATACGGTCATCCTCGGCCAGCTTGGCCAATTCGGGGTCTGTTTCGACTACGTACTCGTAGGCCCTGGTGACCGTTTTTCCGTCTGCCGCTTCCTCGATCAGTGGGGTCTGGCCTAACCTGATATGCTCGTAGCGGCTCAGGATTCTCTCGATCTCCTCTGGTGAGAATGCCTGCCGCAGCACGAGGAACCCGAAAGTTTCGAAGTGTGCGATCTGCTCTTTCGTGATCACGGGCTCACCCCTGGCGGCTAGACATGAACACCTACGCGGTGCGCGCGGATACGGCCCAGACCCTCCTCTATTGCCCAGTGAGTCGCCAGAATGTCGCCGTCGTCCAGGCGCAGGAGCGAAGGCTGTCCGAATCTCAGGCTCTGCCCCATGCTGGCGTAGGCGCCCACCTTCATCGACGGGGCGTTGCCCCACACCTTCGTCTCCTCGACGATTCCCCAGCGATCAGCAGTCAGATCGACGATTCGCAAAAACAGCCCGATATCTTCTCCTTCCCGTTGGCAGTGAATGGAGCACGTGGTGTCCTGCGACACCCGGATGCCCACAGATACCGTAGAGGGCCATATCTCAGTCCTCTTAAATCCGATGACCGCGTTACTTCGCCCAGAACGGCTGCGTCCAGGCGAACTGCTCGCCGTCGCCCCAGCACTCGAAGCGCACGTACTGCCATTGTTCCTGCATGTCGAGTGCGATCGCGCTGTCATCGACGAGCGCCACGCGCCGGCCGAATGCCGACACCCCGACGATGCGCCGGGCGTTTTCGGTCTCGATCGTCACGCGGCTCCCCCTGACGGCGATTCGTGAAATCTCGACCCCGGACGAAGCGTAGAAACGGCCTGCCTTGAGCGCTTC
>JAYZCA010000269.1:0-6547 GCA_036339235.1 Candidatus Latescibacterota bacterium
GTGCGCTTCCGCGACGACGGCGAGACCCTCACCGGAATCGACCACACGCAGATCGCCACCGGCCTGCGCTCGGCCAGCGGGCTGGCCTTCGATCCGCGCAACGGTGACCTCTACTTCGAGGACAATGGCATCGACGGGCTGACGGAGGCGATCGAGGCGCACAGCGCCGACGAGATCAATGTCATCCCTCTCGATCAGATCGGCGGGGACATCGAGGATTTCGGTTTTCCCGACAACTACATC
This sequence comes from Candidatus Latescibacterota bacterium, assembly GCA_036339235.1. Taxonomy (GTDB): domain Bacteria; phylum Latescibacterota; class UBA2968; order UBA8231; family UBA8231; genus UBA8231. The sequence continues at coordinate 244 of JAYZCA010000269.1, forward strand.
GCCTACCGCACGGGCGAATTCGTCGGGGGCCAGGGAGTGCCGTCGCTGTTCGCCTTTACCCCGCTTCCGGATCCGGCCAACGGCTCCGAGAGCGAGGGGCCGAACGAGATCACCTTTGCGCCGCCGGGATTCCCGCCAGGACTCAACCATGGCCTGTTCGTGGGCTTCCACGGACAGTTCTCCAAGGGCGGCCTGGCCAACGAAGAGAACCCGCTGGTTTACGCCGACTCGCAGACGGGCGAATATTTCCATTTCATCGGCAACGACGAGCCTGCCATCGGTCACCTCGACGGCCTGCTGGCGACGGGGAACAAGCTGTACGCTGCTGACATTTCCTCACAGGGGGGGTTCGGCAGTTCGGCACAAAACAGTGGTGTCATCTACCTGATCCGCTACACTGGCGATCCACCGACGGCGGTGGTCGAGTTGGCGGTGGAGACGCCGGCCGGCTACGAGCTGGGTGAGGCGTACCCGAACCCCTTCAACCCGTCGACGACGATCCGCTTCAGCATCCCCGCCGCCGGGCACGGACTGCCGGCGACGCTGCAAGTCTACGATGCCACCGGCCAGCTGGTGTCGACGTTGCTTGATGCCACCGTGAGTCCAGGCAGCTATCGCGCGGACTGGGACGGCACGGACGCGGCCGGTCATGCCGTGGCCAGCGGCAGCTACTTCTTCAAGCTGCGGGTGGGGGATGTCTTCGTGGGTACACGACAGGCGGTGCTGCTGAAATAACTCAGTTGACGCCGAGGACCGAACGAGCGGCCCTGGCCGTCTGGCGCACCTGCTCCAGCGTGCCCATGCCGAACATGGAAGCGGCTACGCCCACCTCGTCAAAGACGAACTCGAAGGCCTTCTCTCCCAGGTAACGTCCACCGGCCATCGGCTTGATGGCGATGACGGGCTTGCTGGCCTCGCGGATGGCGTCGAGGGCCAGCTCTCGAGTGGGAAACATGAAGGTCCCGGGTTGATTGACGGTGGTGAGGTAGCCGTCGACGGGGATATTCTCTGCCTCCAACAAGGGGATCGTGACACCGGCGTGGTGGACGCTGGTGATCACGGTGTCGAAGCGGCCACGCAGGAAGTCGAGGTATTCGCGGATCAGGTCGAAGCGCCCGGTCATGGCCAGAAGGTCGATCTCGGCGCCGGGGTCGGCGATGAGGACATCACACCCGGCGAAAAATCCCAGATACTGTTCGAGCACTGCGTAGTCGATCTCGAAGCGGGCGGCTTCTTCCGTTGTGTAGGGTGGGACGGTATCGGGGGTGACGAGTTTGGACAGATCGTCGCCCAGAACGTAACGGACGATGGCGTCGCGTTCTATGTGCTGGCGGAAGGCGTCGCCGCCCATCTTTTCATCGTGGGCATAGAACGTCGAGTGGGCGCGCTCTGAATAGGAGATCAGTTCGCCGTCGAGGGTTATCGGAATGAGGATGTAGGCGACCATGCCGATTTCGATCTGCGTCTGCTGTTGGGTCTCCCACACGGCCTGCAGGTGCAAACGATCCAACTCGGGCAGCATGTGGTCGACCTGCACGGCGGTGATACCCGCCTCTTCGACGCCACAACGCAGTACTTCGGTCACGCGCTCCACGCGTCTGAACCGATCAAAATTTTCGCGGTCGCGCTCGGCGTTCTGGTACGAGCAGCCGTCGTAAGGATGGATGCCCATGATCAGGCGCGGTACTTCGGCGTTGCCCACGGTCGTGGTGGGCACGCCGCAACCTTGCAGATAACTTTTCATCGTATCCCTCCGAATACCCAGTCCAGCAGTGACGGCACGAGTGCGGGATCGAACTCGTTGGTTCGTACATCAATGAGATCATGATTACTGAACGGAAACAGCAGAATCGTGAAGTTTTTCCCAAGATCTGCAGTCAGTCTCTCAATCACGGGCATACCCGCCTGGGTGGGATTGCTGCGATCTACCCCTCGGTAAATCTACACCCGGAAGGGTCGTCCTCTCCGCACCCCAGCAAGAACAGGAGTGAGTCCGCGGCCAGTAAGAGTAACAATGTCAGTAGGCTACGCCGACCACTCTGGTAACGGTTTCGGTGCGCGCATCTCCCAGCACTTCAAGACGGAGCAGATAGAGTCCGGGCGGTGTGAGTTCACCGGTGTGATCCCGTCCGTCCCAACTGAACGAGTAGTGCTGCGCGGTGCCGGTATCCTGGCGCAGATCGCGCACGAGACTGCCACCGAGATCGAAGATCCGTATTTCGAAGGGGCGCGGCACCACCAGCCTGAGGACATCGATCTCGATTGCCAGTTCGTCCCCGATGTTATCGCCATTCGGTGTGACGACACCCGGCTCAATGACCAGGTTCGACAGGACGCTCCCGCCAACCGGCAGCGACACCACGATGGTCTCGCTCTCCACCTCATCGGAGGCGTTGCCTGGCTCGACGCTCTGGCCCGCTTCCGTGCCGAGCACCGAGTTCTCGAGGGTCACGTCGAAACGCGTGTGGCTCTGGAAGACGATGGAGCTGAAGTCGAAGCTGATCGTCTGTTCTTCGCGGATCAGCGACGGCAGAAGAATCACGAAGCTGTTTCCCTCTAACTCCACCTCCACGTCAACCGACTCGTTCCCGACCTGAACATCCATGAACGTGACGGGCACGGTAGCAGTGAGCCGAACGCGATCAAATCCGCGGGAATTGCGGTCGAACTGCGGCCGAATGAAGTAGCGGAAATCCTCGAGGACTCCCGGCCGGGCCTCGCGGGGATAGATCTCACCGGGAGCGGTAAGAGCGATGGGATTCACCACATCCAGAGACAGCTGCGACAGACTCGCCGCCGCATCCGGAGAGTCCGAGAGCAGGCGCGCCTCGATCTGAACATAGCGACGAGGAGATGGGGAGCGGAAGGACTCTCCCGACGCGGTATATGACCGGCTCCACAAGCTCCAGTCATCGCCGGCCTCAGTCAGTATCACTATGGGCCCGCGCAAGGAGGATGGTGTCTTCTCCCACTTGCGTTTGGTCTGCTCCTTGCCCTTCTGATCGTAGTAGTGGGTCTCCTCGAGGAGTTCATTGCCGGTACGTGATCTCAGGACGACCTGAGCACCGGGGTCCGATTCCGAAGCCCACTCCAGGGTGCTGACGCTCTTGAGCGAGCCCAGATCGAGAATCGGCGAGGTGAGGGTGATCTCCGCCGGGAAGCCCTCACCGTAGATCTGGTACTCACTGACCACACCGAATTCGTTGAACTCACCACCGGTGTCCTCGGCGTCGCGCGACTGGCCCCCCTCCGTTGAAGGGAAGAAGTGTTTCAGATAGCGGATCTTCTGAACGGGAAACTCATGGTCGAAGTTGCGGGTCACGTTGGTGTTGTCGGGCAGACGTGGTTGGAAAGCGATTTCCGTCCAGCGCAGTGTACCATCGGGTGCCAGGGAGCCATTGGAACCGAGGATCTGGTACCAGAAGAAATTACCGTAGCGGTTTCGCCGCGCGACGACCGTGTTCATCGGCTCACCGACGATACGGATCTGATCGACCCAGTAATGCGCCCCGAGGTCGAATATCAAAGCGTGAAACAAGTCCTTGCCAACGTTGGCGGCGTGGTGTGTCTGCAACGACCAGATGGTCTTGATGTCGCCATCCACCATGGTCTGACCGCCCTGGGGCAAATCCTTCAGATCGCTCTCGATGCTGATGCTGCCGCCACGTTCGATCAGGCCGAGGGCGATGTTGTCACCGATGCTCTCTAGGGCGATTTCAACGAGGGAAGACCCCTCTGCGAGTCTGGCCACATCGCCGACTTCCACCCGGATTACGCGTACCGAGCCGCGTGGGAAATCGAGGGTGATCTGATGCAGGTCGTTGAAGCCGAAACTCTGGCTGAAACTGAAGACGACAGATCCCGCGACGGGAACCAGGGCGTTGGTGAAGCCGGGCTCGCCGCTGGACAAAAGGACGCGGAAGAACTCGAAGGGAGGGGCCTCTGCGGAAAATTCGAGGGTTATTCGTTCGGCGGTCACCAGACGGCCAAGATCGATCTCGAGCCATCCGTCTTCATCGCCCCGCTCGGGCGACGGGGCCCAACCGGTAGCCATATCGCCGTCGAAGACGAGACTTCCAGCTCCGGGGTTGGATCCTGCCCCACGGAATCCACCGCCAAAAAGCTCAGCGTTCGACAGCGAGTTGATGTTCTTGCGTACCTCTACGGGCCGCACGACGCCCAGCCGGCTCACCTCGGCAGCCCCGGAGGGGATCGTCCATGCTTCCCAGTCGGACTGTGACCGAAAGCTGGTGCGCTGGGCATCGATGGCGGTCGCTGAGCACAGTAGCGCCGCCACGATCCACAATCCCCCAAATCGACTGCCGACGGTCCGCATGGCCGCCTCCTTGCTGTGAAGCACCTGGCTTTTGAGGCACGTATGCTTTGAGGCACGCATTGTATTGTAGATATAACTGCAGTCGGCGCCGGTCAAGGTAGGCTACAACAGATCGGGTCTGCCTCGGTGGACTTCCATGGCAGACCCCCTGTCGGCTTCGAAGGCGTTCTTGAGAGATTCGTAGGCCCGCCACGGATCGACAGAACTGCCGCAGGTGAAGACGTCGACAGCGGCGTAAAGGTGTTCCGGCCAGGTGTGGATGGAGAGATGGCTCTCCTGAATCGACACGGTGCCGGAGACACCGCACGGGGAAAAGCTGTGAAAATGGGAATCGACGACGGTCGCCCCGGCTTGCACGGCGGCATTGAGCAGGCACTGGCGGACATAGTCCAGATCGTCGAGCCGTCCCCGAGCACAGCCGTAGAGATCGACGAGCAGATGGCGGCCGAGAGCAGAGCTCGTCGGGGTGTCGACGGCTGTCGGGTGGGTCCTGGGATCACTCATACGTCGGGGCGCTGCTGGGCGATGACGGCGAGCCGATCCCCGGTGGCGAAGGCGTAGTCGCCCGGGGGATTGATCACCAGGTCGGCCCCAGCCGGTTCGACGGCGACCAGCAGGACATCGAGGGTCTGCTTGGCGATGGGCAGCATCTCCCCGAAGCCTCTTCCCGGCCAGTCAGGGGGCAGATCGATAAGGTAGATCTCGCACTGTTCTTCGGTGCGCACCAGACTCGAGATGGCCCGTGAGCTACCCGGGTCGAGGACGGCGCGGCTCAGCAGCCCGCTGGAAAGAGCACCCACGACGACCACCTCGTCGGCTCGACAGACGTCGGCGTGCTGGATGGAGTTGGCGTCGAACAACTGGATACAGACGTAGAGATCCGGCTTGTACTCCTTGACCGTCAAGGCGCTGATCAGGGTCTTGGCATCGCGACCAGCGACGTCTTCGATCTCCTGATTTCCCAGGATCACCGCACCCGAGCTGTTGCGGGCGCTGACCCGATCCAACGTCTCGGCATCTACTTTGCCGCTCACGAAATCAACCCGACCCGCCTCGCCCTCGACGGGCATGGGGTGGGACGGCAGGTCGGCCAGCACGACAACATCCACGAGGAGGCGGTCGGCAAGGATGTTGCGAACCAGGTCGTGGCCCGTCTCGTTCCAGCCACAGACCAGGATGTGTCCACTCGTCTTCACGGGTTTAATCCCCCTGTCTTTCTTGCTCCGGTGTTCGATGATGAAGGTGGCCAACTCCGCCGTGAAGCCGCCGAGGACGCCGATACCGAGAACCATAAGAACCGCGCCCACCACCCTGCCCTGGGCCGTCACCGGGTAGAAGTCCCCGTAGCCGACGGTCGTCGTCGTCACGACGGCCCACCAGAGTCCGTCGCCGAGCGACTGATCCTCGAGAAGGGAGAACAGCACACCGCCGACGACGATAAGAAACGCCGACAGTACGGAGATCCATACCAGCGAATGCTTGTGGACGAGTCGGCGCCATGCGCGCATGAGGGGCAGCCAGAGCGGCATGGTGGGTTTTCTCAGGGTGGTGGGTTGGGTGTCCTGGTGCTACAACACCCAGACGACCAGCATGCTGCCGCCCACGTAGCCGAAGGCCTCGAGCAGGCCGGCGCCGATGCGGGGCTCCTCCTGCGTCTGCTGGGAGGCGAGACTGACGCCTGGAGCCAGCAGGATGTCGGTCAAACGCTTGATGATAAGAAGGATGACCAGACCGAAGGCGGCGTCGATGGCAAAGGTGGTCAGACTGTCCCGCCAGCCGGCGAAGTCGCCGGCGACGGCGAGGCTGATGATGTTGCCCATGCCCACCAGCACGCCAGCGAAGGCGAGGCCGACGGCGGCGTTGTCGCGCTCGAGCTGCTCGTGAATGCTGTGTGGTGTGGCCATCTCGTAGAGACGCCCGAGTATCAACAGCACGACCTGCGCCAGGGCCCAGAATGCGACGCCCACC
>JAYZCA010000270.1:0-3282 GCA_036339235.1 Candidatus Latescibacterota bacterium
GCTGTCCCAGGTACAGGCCGTGCTGGAGGAGCTGGCATCGCGCGATGACCCGGCTGTCACCAGACTGGCGCGACAGCCGGGCCGCAAGGAATCGCGCTACGCGCACCTGTTTACCGGCCGCTCCTCCGACACCGACGACACCGATAGGGAGGGGCGAGAACCATCTCCTGAAGCGGCGACGCACGAGGTGCGGGCCGAAAACGAACACCTCGCACGACTCGAGGCGACGGTTGAGGAGCTGCGCGCCGAGGTGGCCGCCCTGCGCGAGGAGCTGACGGCTTTCCGCCGTCAATTCGAATAGACGATACATATCTGAGAAGCACCGGCGCCAGCTATAATACTCCCCGAAGTTGCCTTCTGAGAAGAAGACCGCGGAGACCCATGTGATCGACCCGAAATACCTGCTCAACGACCAGCAGATGTGCGACTACATCACCCAGGGCTTTCTGGTGTTGAAGACAGATCTGCCCAGCAGCGTGCACGAGCAGATTTACCGGCGTACGTCGAAGGTGATGGAGAAGGAGGGCAACCCGGGCAACAACATCCTGCCGCCCCTCGTGGCCGCCTGTGAGGATGCCGCCGAAGAGCGACGCGGTTATGCCGCTTTCGCCCTGGGTGAGATGGGAGCCCACGTCGGCGCCGAGGCGGCCGCCACCTCGCCGGACTGGCGACCGATCCGTCCGAGTTCGTACGGCGCAACACGGCCGACGCGCTGGCGACGATGACGGCCCACGCCGCCCACGCCGTGCCGGCGTTGACGACGCTGATGGGGGATGAAAGTGACCAGGTGCGCTTCGACGCCGCCTATGGCCTTGCCCAAAACCCCGAGGCTGCCGCGCCAGCGACGGATGCCCTCGTTGCCGCCCTCGACGACGACAACCGTTACGTGCGCAACCACAGCATCGAGGCTCTCAAGAGCATCGGTACGCCGGCGGCGGCCCTCTTCGACTTCCTCGACGTGTCGCGCTGGTGCCCGATCACCAGCAAGGAAAGCACGTTCTAGCCGACCTCCGTGGGATTGCGTCTCTTCGCTACCCTCGATTCCCGATCCCTCGCCTGCCTGCGCGTCGGCACGGCCGTGGTGCTGTCGTGGGACATGCTGCGCGCCCTGTCGGTAGCCGACGATTGGTGGGCGATGCAGGGTTACGGCGAGGCCAAGCTCCCCGCCTGGCTGACCATCGGTAGCGAGACGCTGACCCTGCAGCTTGCGGCGACAGCCGTTGTCGTCACCGCGATTCTCCTCGCCCTCGGTTGGCGCACGCGAGCCGTCACGGCGGCGGCCTGGCTGAGTGCCTGCGCCTTTCAGTACGCCGCCCGCGGCACGGCGGACTATCACAACGCCGTGTTGTGCGTCCTGCTGTTCTGGAGCCTGGCGCTGCCAACGGCAACGGTGGTTTCACTGGACGCGCGCGCCGGCCGGCAACCCCGGCTGCCCCAGTGGCTGGTCACGACAGCGGGGGTGGGTCTCATCCTGTCGCTGGCCTGGATCTACCTGTCGACGGCGGCGGTCAAGACCGGCTCCGCCTGGTGGCAGGAGGGTTCAGCCGTGTGGCTGGTCCTGCTCGACCGGGGAACGCCCACCGCACCAGGTCGCTGGTTGGCGGGGACGGCGCCCTCCGGGATCTGGCCGACAATCTCACACATGACCCTGCTCATAGAGTGCGCGGCGCCCCTGCTCATACTGTGGCCACGAAGTCACGGATTCGCCGTCCTCAGCCTCGTGCTGTTCCACCTGGCCATGTGGCCCCTGCTGGCATTGGAAAGTTTTCCCCTGGTGATGATCGTCGCCGTCGCCGCCCTGGTGCCGGGTAAGTCGTGGGATCGCATCGGCTGGCATCTGCAATCCGTATCAGAGACGGTCCCAGACAGACAGATTCGTGACCGGGTGATTGCCGGGCTGATGGCCCTGTGTCTGATCGTCACGCTGGAAGGTGAACGTGTCGTGGCCTGGGAAGGCGATCGCGTATGGCCCTACGCCGGGGCCCGCCACATCGCCCGCCTCCGCTACCTGCTGGGCATGGAGGTCATCTGGGACATGTACGCTCCCGAACCTTTTCGCGCCGCCGGCTGGTGGGTGAGTGTCGGCTGGCGTGGCGACGGCACGGCGGTGGATCCGATCACCGGCGAACTCCCGACCCTGGTGCCGCCGTCACCATCCGGTCCGGGCTCACGACTGCGCTGGTTGGCCATGTCAGACGCCCCGTATCTGTCCGATGGCTGGGGGATCCAGCAGGTCTACCGCAACTTCCTGCTGGCGCAACGCAACGGTAGTGGGGCGCGAGAGCTGCACCGCCTGGCACTGATCTGGGTCCATGAACCGTTGACACCTTTCGTTTCACCGGCGCTGTGCCAGCCGGCACTCATCCTCACCTGGCCGGAAGGACGCGTGTCGCGGCAGGCGGTGGAGCAGGTGTTGGAAACGCGACTCCACGCGCCCCTGTACGACGCCGAAACCGGCACGATGATCGGTGTGCGGCCCCTCTCTTTATCCCCTTCGGAGCAGTGGTTACCTTAGCTGCTTCTGCACCGGGAAAAATCCACAAGAGGAAGTGTATCTGCATGCTGAGTTCTGAACAGGTCGAGTTCTATCTCGAACAGGGGTATCTGCGGATCTCTCAGATGTTCACCCCGGAGCAGATGGACGCCCTCGATCGCGATCTCGAACGGCTCGTGGCCGAGTGGGCACATACGAGCCCGGGATGGTCAGGCCCCTGGCGAGACGTCTACATGGATGAAGAGACGGAGAAGGCATCGAAGCTGACGGCGATGCACGACCTGCATCTGTACTCGCAGGCGTGGTCGCAGGCGGTGACCGACCCCAATCTGACCGAGGCGATTGGCGACATCCTCGGGCCCAACGTCGAACTGCACCACTCGACGCTGCACATCAAACCGCCATCGGCGGGACATCCCTTCCCGATGCATCAGGACAACCCGTTCTACGCGCACCAGGACGGGCGCTACATCGATGTGCTGGTACACCTCGATGACACGTGCCACGAAAATGGCGAGATCCGCTTTCTCGCCGGTTCGCACAAGCAGGGCGCCCTGGAACACATCACCAAGATGCCAAATGGCGAGGGCTGCACGCCGCATTTGCCGACGGACGACTACAGTCTGGAGGAGACGGTGGCGGTACCCGGCCAACGAGGGGACGTTGTGTTCTTCAGCATCCACACGATTCACGGATCTCATATCAACCAGACGGACAAGGCGCGCCGTATGGTTCGCGTCGGTTATCGCGATCCGCAGAACAACCAGCTGGCCGGGCAAAGCCACGAG
>JAYZCA010000271.1:0-4517 GCA_036339235.1 Candidatus Latescibacterota bacterium
CAGGAACCTCACCTCAACGGAGATCTCCTGATTCCCGCCAAGGCGCGAAAACGCCGCGTCTCCAGAACGTGTAACAGCTTCGCCTGCAATGGGTTGGGTAGCAAAGCGATCTCGTCGATGAACAGCGTGCCGCCAGCAGCACCCTCGATGACCTGTTTGCGGGTGCGGGCGTCGGTAAAAGCACCGGCCTCGTGCCCGAACAGTTCCGACTCCATCAACGTCGCCGGGATATTTGTGCAGTCCACGGTAACGAAGGGCCGCTTGGGATCGACTCCAAGCTGATGGATGGCCCTGGCCACCAGCTCCTTGCCGGTGCCGCTCTCGCCGTGTATCAACACGGTAGCGTCGGTGGGAGCCACCCGTCGCAGGACCCGCTCCAGGTCCTGCATGGGTGGACTCTCGCCGATCAGCTCGAATTCTTCCAGTCCCATGGACGCTTCTCCCGCCAGCTGAAGATATCTTTCTGGCCGCTAGAGGAACAGCGGCCCCGCCGTCAACTCGTCGTCGTCCACGCGAGGCAGGTCGTACTCGGCGGCGATCAGCTCGCGGATCGCGACCAGTTCACGCTTGCCTTCAGGAACCAGCGTGGTCAGCAATAGCCGGGGAATGTGATTGCGCAGCCATTGGTCGAGGAAGTGTGGCGGCACGCCGAGACGCCGGCACGGCCAGATGATCTTGTCAGCCACCAGCCGCTCGCGGTCGAGGCGGCCAAACGTGGAGACGGGCTGTTCGTTGAGCGTCGTACGGTTGACGAGTACCAGGTCGGCTCCGGCCAGGTTCGCCTCCACCGTCATCACCGCTTCGCAGCCATGCCGATAGTAGGCTGTCTCGTCGACTCCGCACAGATCCGGCTCCTGCAGGAATACGGACTCCATGATTGCCCTCGAGAACAGCTTGAACCCGGAGTGAAAGTCCGGATACTCGTCCATCGTCGTGGCCAGGGCCAATCGTAGTGGCCGGTCGCGGGCCACCGCGGCGTAGGCCAGTGCGTCGAGCAGGACCCGGTCGGCCAGTTCCTCCAGTTCGCCGCGCAGCCAACCCATTGGCCGATGCCGCGAGATGCGTCGCCCTATAACATGCACTCCAGTAGCACCGCGCTGGGTGCTGGCATAGATCCCGGCCCGGACCAGGTTCACCAGCTCGTTGGCGAAGTGATCGCCGTCCGCATCGATGGTCGCGAACCAATGCAGGTTGTCGTCAGCTGCCAGCTGCGCCACGCCCAGTCGCAACGCGTGCAGCTTGCCTCTGTTCTGCGGGCCGACGACGAGACCCACACCGTGAGTCTGCGCCATCCGGCGCGCCTCTTGTGCTCCGCAATCATCCCCGTCGACGGCCAGGCAGATGGTCTTCGGGTCGTCCACGGCAGCGACGCAGGCGGCGAGGTTGTCGGCGAGCAGGACGACACCGGCCGAGTTGTCACCTCCGGGGGGCAGGTAGACGGGGATGACGATACCGGTGGTCTGGCGGCTGGCGGCTCTGGCGACAGCGGCACCGGCCGCGGGAAGGGATTGGCTCATTTTGTCCTGCTGAAGGAGAATGCGTTCAGACTGCACTGGGATGCTTGCGCCCGGCAATGACACCCCTACGACCTCATGTCCACCGCGACTGAAAAGCCTCGACCGACAACGGCAGAGCTTCTCGACGACGCCCCGATTCTCGTCGTCGACGATGACGAGTCTCTGCGCCGGCTCTGTTCCCGAATCCTGGCGTCACGAGGGTACGAAGTGCACACCGCAGCGGACGGCGAGGAGGCCGTGCGCAAAATACAGGCTCAGGCCTACCGCGTCGTCCTGCTCGATCTGAAGATGCCGGGAATGGATGGCATCGAATGTCTGAAGCGGCTCAAGTCGGAGGGCTGCCGGGCGGATGTCGTCATGATGACCGGCTATGGCAATGTGCCCATCGCCGTCGAAGCCATGAAGGTCGGCGCCCGCGACTTCATCGAGAAACCTTTCGAGCCAAAGGATCTGCAGGCCATGCTGGAGGACATCCTTCAGCGGCAGACGCGCGACGCCCAGTTGTCGACCGACCCCGTCGTATCCTTCATCCAGCAACACGCCACCGAAATCAGTTCGCGCAAGGACGTGGCCAACCGGCTCGGTGTGAGTCTCGAACGCGTGTCCGCACGAGTCCAGGAAGAGACGGGCCTGTCCTTCCGCGCCTTCCTCCACGCCTGCCGCCTCGACCTGGCCAAGCGGCTGCTGGAAACGACCGAACTCGACATCTCCGAGATCTCAACCCGCACCGGCTTCCAGACCGTGCAGCACTTCAGCCGCGTCTTCAGCAAGCGCTCCGGCATCTCTCCAAAAAAGTACCGCCTGCAGAGCCGGTCAGAAGCAGCCTAGCCGAAGCCGTCCCGTCGGGTTGGCCAAATTCAACGGCCCGACGCAGGAGGGCCAAGTCCGCTCTTCTCTCCCACGAAGATGAGCACGCGCGTGCGGTCGCGGTCGGGCGCGCAGGCGTTCTGTCAGTGTCGGCCCAAAATCCCTGCCGGATCAAGATCCCCAGAGACACGGCCTGGTGGCTACCGAATGAGTTGGGAAGCCGCGCTTGGCGCTGTAAGTAGCCGAGACCGAGGGAAAGACCGTGGCTCGCCAGCCGATAGAATCCCGTCAGCAATGCACCATCGAAAATGCCGACACCGGAACGCCGCAGCGCCCCGGGCGCGACGGCGGCGAACTAAGCCGAGACATCCCCCGTAGTCCACTCACCATCGATCAACCTCGCCACCCCGCCCGGATTCTTGTCGCGCAGTACCGCCGGCAGCCGGTTGTCGCGCACGTTGTCGTAACACGACAACATGCCGAAACGCAGCAGCGACGCGGGGATCCCGACGGCGGTGAAACCGGGATGCCCCGTGGCCGGGTACGGCCCACCGTGATTCATCGAAGGCACGACGGCGACCCCCGTCGGCATCTTGTCGTTCAGCAGGCGACCCACCTTGCGCCGCAGCAGGGGCGCAATGCGATCATAGGCTCCGTCGTCAGTTCCATCCGAGTGCGAATAGATGCAACCCGTCAGGTTGCCCTCGAAATGGCGCGCCACCTCGCAGGCCTGGTCGAGGTCGTCGACAACGATGAACAGACTCTCGTTGCCGAAGGCCTCTGTCTGTAGCGTCTCCGGATCCTGGAGGAATTTCTCTCCCGCAACCTTCAGCAGCGTGTTGCTGAAGCTGTAGCCAGTGCCGGCAGCGGCGCTGCCCCCCGTCAGCAGTTCGGCGCCCGCCTTCTGCAGCGTCGTCACGCTGCGGCTCATCCCCGTCTCGACACCCTCCGCCAGCAGCGTACCCACCGGTGCCGCCTCGAAGCGCTCCTTCACCTGGCCGATGAAGGTGTCCGTGTCGGATCCCTTCTGCAGGACGACGATACCGGGATTGGTGCAGAACTGGCCGGTACCCATCAGGCACGAGGTGCCGAAATCGTCGGCGATTGCCTCGCTGCGCTCCTGCAGGGCACCCGGCAGGATGTAGACGGGATTGATCGAACTCAGCTCCAGGTAAATCGGCTTGCCGGCGGTGTCCGCCGCGGCCTTCAGCGCCAGACCGGCGCTGCGCGACCCGGTGTAGCCGGTGGCGCCGATTTTGGCGTGCGACACCAGCTTCATGCCCACGTCGTGTTCCGTGCGATAGATGAGCTGCACCGTCGCCAGCGGCAACCCCGTCGCCTTCAGTGCCTCCAGGGCCTCTTCTGCCAGCAGCCGGCTGGTCCCCGGATGCGACGAGTTTGCCTTGCCGATCGCCGGACAGCCGGCGCCGATCGCCGCGGCAAAATCACCACCGGAAACGCTGTTGAAAGCCAGGGGGAAATTGTTCGGCCCGAAGACGGCGACGCCGCCTTCCAGGGCGCTGTACATCGAACGGATGTTGCTGGTCGTGTCGATCGTCGGCGACGACCAGGAATGCGTACGCGCCGCCGTTGCCGCCTGGCGCAGCTGGCTCGTCGTGCGCGGCAGCTCGATGTCGGCCAGGCGCGGTGAGGCCGGAAGTCCGGATTCGGTGTTGGCCATAGCGACGATCTCGTCGGCCCGCGCCTCGATGCGGTCAGCGAAAGCATCGATGAAATCGGCCACCCCGTCGGGATAGAACGCCTGCAGTTGTTCCGAAGCCACCGCGGCCGCCTCGACAGCTTCCACCACTTCCTTTTCGCCGCTCACCGGATAGACCTCGCCAGTGGGTTGTCGCGTACTGGGGTTGTTCGGTTCGAAGGTGCCCACCGCCTCGGAGTCCCTCCATTGCCCGGCGATGAGGACTTTCTGTGCCTTCGACATTCTTGATCGTCTCCTGTTTCGTGTACTGGTCGTCGCGTGGATCAGGTGTTGCGCAAAAGTGGTTGACCTTCTTGCCGGGCGCGATAGCCGCGCACCAGCAGCCCGGGCCGCTCGTGGCTTTGCCCGGCCAGCTGGTTGTTCTGCGGATCGCGATAACCGACGCGAACCATACGGCGCGCCTTGTCCGTCTGGTTGATATGAGATCCGTGAATCGTGTGGATGCTGAAGAACACAACGTCCCCTCGTTGGCC
>JAYZCA010000272.1:0-5189 GCA_036339235.1 Candidatus Latescibacterota bacterium
GGCGTTTCTGCAACCGATGGCCACTCGAGCTTTGGAGGCGACGTCGGTTCGCATACACCGCGGAAAGGCAGCGACGAGGTGTCCCCTTCGTTGGCGTCAGCCAGACTCGCGGCGACGATGGCCTGCGTTTCCAGGTCGACCGTGTGCTCCCAGTCGTCATTGGAGACCTGCTTCGGCCGACCTCATCGTGCACCTCCACCGGAAGCCGCTGCTGAATGCGCGACAATGTCTAGTGATCGGGCATGCTCTCGGTCAGGTCATAGCCAGGAAGGGACGCAGGGGCATCGAGTCCGACACTCGCAGTAGATGCCGCGCTCCGAGCCCAGGCCCTCAAAGAAGCCACCCAAAGTAGGTCCCGGGTGGGGATACTCGGGCGGCCTTCCCCTTGTACATAGAAAGGCCCGCACAGATCCTCTACGAAGTCGTCGAAGCCATCGGCCGACAGCACCTGATTCAGGCGCTCGTAGAAATCGTGGCTGGAAGATCGTGCCAGAGACGCCGTCGAGATGAACAGGCTGTCGTGCTTCGACCGCTTTACGCTTCCCCATGCCCATCCGCTCCGCTCCGCGGTTCGGGTCATCGATACACCCAAGCTAGAAACGGCATGTACGGCGATGTAATCGAATTCTTCCTTCAATCAACGGTTTTCAACGAGCTGCTAGTACCCCAGCGCCTTCGCCGTCTCATCCACCGCCTCGATCACCACCCTCACTGTCTCATCCACCTGCTCCTCGCTGACGGTGAAGGGTGGGCTGATGGCGACGTGATCGCCGGCGACGCCGTCCACAAGACCGGGCGCGCCTGGCATGATCAGCACTTTGCGCGCCATCACTCCCTCCACGATCGCCGCCGTCACGCCCTGCTCCACCGGGAAGGGCGCGCGCGTTTCCTTGTCGGCGACGAACTCGACGCCGGTTAATAGTCCCATGCCGCGCACGGCGCCGACGATCGGGTTGCCCTTCAGTGGCTTCAATTTTTCGAGCATGCGCTCGCCCATACGTCGGCAGTTCTCCACCAGATCGTGAGCGTCGATGTAGTCCTGCACCGCCAAGGCCACGGCACACGACAGCGGGTTGCCGCCATACGTGTGGCCATGCACGAAGCTGCGCTGCTTTTGGTAGATCGCGTCGTAGACCTCGTCGCTTACTACCGTCGCCGCGATCGGCGTGTAGCCGCTGCTGAGGCCCTTGCCGGTAGCCATGATGTCGGGCACGACGCCGAAGTGCTCGATGCCGAAGTTGAGCCCCGTGCGGCCGAACCCCGTCACCACTTCGTCGACGATCATCAGTATGTCGTGGCGGTCGCAGATCTCACGGATCCGGACGAAGTAGTCCGTCGGTGGCGTCAGGCCGCAGCACGAGGTCCCCAGGATCGGCTCGGCGATGAAGGCGGCAATCGAGTCCGCTCCTTCCTGCTCGATGACGCGCTCCAGGTCGTCGGCGCAGCTCAGGTTGCAGACGCCTGCATCGCGGCAGTAGGGACATCGGTAGGGGTAACAGGGGAGGATGTGGGGAAAGTCGAGCAGGTAGGGCTCGTAGTCCCGCCGCCACGGCGAGCGGCCCGACATCGACAGGGCTCCAACCGTGTTGCCGTGCCAGCTCTGCCAGCGGCTGATCACTTTGTGCTTTGACGCCCGGCCGCGCTCCACGTGGTACTTGCGGGCGATCTTCATGGCCGATTCCGTCGCCTCTGAACCGCCGGAGACGAAGAACACCCGGTTCAGATCACCGGGCGTCATCGCCGCGATGCGCTCGGCCAGGTCGATCTGAGGTTGCGTCAGGAAGCGGGCGTACGTGAAGCACACTTTCCGCGCCTGCGCCTCCATGGCGGCAGCGATCTCGGGAACTCCGTGGCCGATGCTGACCACGTGTACGCCGGCGCAGGCGTCGAGCCACTGCTGGCCTTCCTCATCGTAGAGGTACACGCCCTCACCGTGCGAGATGCGCAGCCAGCTGTCATTGAGGGCGCGGTGAAATAGACGGTCCGTCACACCTTTACCCCTGCGCCGACCACGTGTTCAAGGCCCGTGCGAAGTTGATGTCTGCACGGGTCACCGCACCCTCGCTGTGCGTCGTCACCGACACGGCGACGGTGCGTGTGCCCGTATCGAGAGAGAAATCAGGATGATGATTCTGCGCCGCGATGGTGCCGACCAGATGCTGCAGAAACGCAGTGATGTCGCCGAAGTTGGAAAACACAAAATCGCGGCTGATGATGACGTCCTCGCGGCTCCAGCCATCCAGCGACTCCAGTTCGGCATCCACTTCCTCAACGCCCAGTACACCCTTGTCTTCAGCCATCATTTCCTCCTTTATGAGACTCCACCTGTCAGTCCATCTTCTCCCATCTGCCGCGACGCCAGCACCCAGGGGTCGGACGTGGCCATGCGGAACCGCCGCACTTTTGTCCGCATCTGCTGCGCCACCTCCTGCAGCGCCGGATCGTCGATCAGGTTCACCGCCTCTTCCGGATCCGCCTGCACATCGAAGAGCGCCTCCGACGGTTGCTGTAGGAACGCCGCGGTGGGGCGCTTGCCCATGTCCTTGAGTCCTTGTCCCAACACCGCCTGCCACGTCGGTGAGGCCCACAGGTCGCTGGGCAGAGGTCGCGTCAGTTCCGGATAGAGATTGCGGACATACTTGTAGCGTCGCCCGCGCAGTGCCCGGTACGGGTAATAGTTCGTCACCTCGTGGAACGTGTGGGACGTGAACGTTTCATCCCAGCCTTGCGGATGTGACTCGTCCAGAATGGGAATCAAAGAACGTTCGGGCAGGCCCTCGGGCGCCTCGACGCCGCACCAGTCGAATACCGTGGGTGCAATGTTCGACCAGTTCACGAGGGCGTCGCATTCCAACTCCGCCGCTCCCGGCCGCGCCATCAATAGCGGGCAGTGGTGCCCTGAGTCGAAAGACGACGCCTTGGCCCCTGGAAAGGGCATGCCGTGGTCGCTCATGATGACGATCATCGTGTCGTCGGCACGGCCCGCCTCCTGCAGAGCGCTGATTGCCAGGCCGAAGCCGAGATCCAGACGCGAGATCGACTGGTAATATTGGGCAAGCTCGGCGCGCACGTCGGGGTGGTCGGGCAGGAAATCGGGCACAGGAACCTCTTCAGGATCGTAGCGCGTCTCTTTCACACCCTCGTAGGTGTGCTGGTTGCCAAAATCGCGGTGCGGATCCGTGAAGCCCATGTGCAGGTAAAAGGGCCGGTCGCCGATGTCGTCGAAAAACCTTTTCGCCAGGGCCGCCATCTGCGGCACGTTGCGCGGGCCTCCGGGCACCTTCTGCAGATCGTGGGTCCATGGGTACACACTCTCGGGCTGCACGTGCAGCTTGCCGATGATCCCTGTGGCAAAGCCGGCCGTCCCCAATTGCTTCGGAATCGACGGCATCGACGCAGCCGTATGGAAATTGTGAATCGAGTGCGAGTGACCGTACTGCCCGTGCGTGTGGCTGTAGTGTCCGGTGAGGATGTTGGCGCGGCTGGCAGCGCACGACGGCGACGTGCAGTACGCGTGGGTGAAGCGCGTGGCGCGGCGCGCCAGCTCGTCGACGTGGGGCGTCCGGATCACCGGGCTCCCGTAGCAACCGGCCAGCGGGCTCCAGTCATCGGCGATCAGCAGCAGGACGTTCTTGGTACCGGCCATCATGGGCTCCCTTGTGATCGACGAATCTATCTACATCGACAAGCGCCGGCCATGAGTGTACCGTCTTCGGTGACCATCAATCTGAACCGACCGAGGAGATCACATGAAGCTGGGTGTCATGCCGGGGGACACGATTCCGGCGCCGGAGCTGAAGCCTGAGGGATTTGATGCCATGCAGCTGTTCTGGGGCATGGGCGAGGACGCCGCGTCGAAGGATCCGTCGGTGGAGACCATCGACGCGACCCTGCAGGCAGGTGACCTGGCCCTGGCGGCGATGACGCTGCACATCGACCTGGTCGGCCCGCAGGGCCTCATCGAGTTTGAGGTAGAACGCACGGTACACTGCGTAGAACGCACGGCGGCGCTCAGCGGCCGTTTCGGCGACACCCCGCAGCCGATTCTTGTATGGCATCCATCGGGATATCCGTCGGGCGATGGGCTCGATGACGTCGCTGTCTTCGAAGGCCTGTGCAGTGCCCTGATTGCGGTCTGTGCCGCCGGCGAAAAACACGGAGTACACATCGCCGTGGAGATAACCCGGGGCGGCAGCGTCGGCGGCGCCGAGACCTTCCTCCATCTGCAGGATCGCGTCGGCTCGCCAGCCCTCAAGGTCTGCCTCGACGCTGCCAACTTCGTCCCCGACCGCACGCCACTGGAGCGAGCCGTCCGTATCCTGGCGCCACACACGGTGATCGCCCACGGTAAGGACTCGTGCTTCAAGGAAAACGGCGAAGTCGACACTTACGGGCCCACCGGCTCGGGCCGGCTCGACTACGCTACGTACATCAGGAGCCTGCTGCAGTATTCGCCCGTACCTTATTTCGTTTTGGAATACTACAAGTCCCGGGAGCAGCTGTTGACAGCGCGCGACATCGTGCGCGCCGCCATGCTCAGGTGACGGAAACAGGCTGTCTCCCAATAAAAGAGGCGCCTACGCATCGATCCCGTAGGCGCCTTTATTTGCTGAGGGTTAAGTCAATGGTGCGGAAGGGGGGACTCGAACCCCCACGCCCGAAGGCACTGCCCCCTCAAGACAGCGTGTCTACCAATTTCACCACTCCCGCAAAAAAAATGTTCGGACTACACATGCCTCTTACTGGGGCAGGGCCGAAGCCGGTTCCTCGGCGTCATCACCGCTTTCGAGAGTGGGAGCGTCGAAAGGTACCGGAGCCGCCATAGGCGTTTCCTGCGTCTCCATGATCCGCTCCGTGGCCGATGTCGGCACGCCCTCGTCGTCGTCATAGAGCACAGCGAGGAGGAGGCACATGACCAGAAAACTGCTGGCAAGGTAGGTCGTGGCCTTCGACAGGAAGGTGGTCGCCGCCCTGCCGCCGAGTACGGAAGAAGAACTCAACCCGCCCCCGACCGATGCTGCAAGCCCTCCGCCTTTGCCGGACTGCATCAGCACAGCGATGATGAGCAGGACGCAGATAACGACGTGGATGACGGTTAATAGTGCGGTCATATCTCTTGATTCCGGATGTCAGCCGGCGACATCGCGCGCGGCGTTTACTATGGCGGCGAAATCCGCCGCTTTGAGGGA
>JAYZCA010000273.1:0-10564 GCA_036339235.1 Candidatus Latescibacterota bacterium
TACAGGCGGGGCCGCGCTGGTTCCAATGCCGACTCTGGCGACTGGACTGAAGCCGTGCGCGTCAACTCGACACCCGGTAGCGCAGTCGCCGTCGGCACCGTGCGAGGCGGTCATCTGGCCGTGGGAGCGGGCCGCGTCCACATGGCCTGGATGTCGGCCGACCGTGAGGCTCCAGGCATGATCTACACCCGCTCGGACGGCGCTGGCGGCTTCGAGTCGCAGCGCAACATCACCCGGAGCGAGAGCAGCCTCGATGGTGGCGGTTCGGTTGCTGCCGACGACATGGGCAATGTCTACGTCGCCTGGCATGCCGGCCACGACGGCGAGCCACTGCGGCGGCTCTTCGTCGCCGTCTCGAGCGACAGCGGCCGCTCTTTTGCGGCCGAGGAACGGGCTAACCCCGTGGAGGCTGGCGCTTGCGGTTGTTGCGGTATGCGCGCCGGTGCCAGCCGGGTCGGCGATCTGTGGATTCTCTACCGCGCCGCCACCGAGTCGATCCACCGCGACATGCAGTTGCTACGGTCAACGGATGGCGGCCGCAGTTTCACCCAGCACACGGTAGACGAATGGGAGCTGGCCGCCTGCCCCATGAGCACCGCCGCCATCGCTCCTACACAAAACGGCGCCGTGCTCGCATGGGAGACGGAAGGCCAGATCCATTGGTCAAACGTCGCCTCGACGCCTGGCGATGTTGGCGGGGTACATGCCATTGACGGCGGGTCCGGGCTACGAAAGCACCCGGCTGTCGCCGTCGACGACAGCGGCCGCATGGTCGTCGTCTGGACCGAGGGAACGGGCTGGAACCGCGGCGGTGACCTGGCGTGGCAGGTATATGGCATCGACGGTGCCGCTCTCGAGTCCGGCCGACTGGCGGCGGGCGTGGAAACGTGGAGCCGCGCCGCCGTCGTCACGCACCCGGAGGGCGGCTTCCTCGTCCTCCACTAGAGTTACATCTATAGCTACATCAACGTCGCCCGCACGGGGAAGTTTTTCGCCATGTATGCCTGGATATCGGCAATACTGCGACCGTGTGAGTACATGTCGTAGGTGATCTTGCCCTGCTGGTTGCACGGTCCGCAACTCACCGGGCAGGCGCCGTTATAACATTGAGTCAGCTTTTTGGCGCAACAGGAGCAGGTGATCTGGCTGACGATGTCGGGGATCTCCTGTTCGAGAAAGGCGAAGCGGGCCGCCCCGGCGCGGGGCACCGGCATCTGCCGCAACCGGGCAAGACGCTGCTCCCCCTCGTCGGGCTGCATGATCTGATATAGACCCCAACCTGCCGCCACCACTGCCAGGGCGGCCAGGGTGAGTATCGCCATCCGTTTCATTCGATCACTTCTCCTTTGTTCGAGGTTTCGTCTTCTGCGTGGAAGTCGTGGCGACAGACCCAGGTCTGCCACACTGCGTAGAGCACAGGGATCACCAGCAGCGTCAGGATCGTCGACGACACCAGGCCGCCCACCATCGGCGCCGCGATACGCCGCATCACTTCGGAACCGGTTCCCTCACCCCACATGATGGGCAGGAGCCCCGCCATGGTCGCCGTCACGGTCATCACCTTTGGCCGGACGCGATCGACGGCGCCGACGGACACGGCGCGATAGAGGTCCGCACGTGTGAGCCGACCCTCCCGCTCACGGCGCATGTCCGCCCAGGCATGATCGAGGTAGAGAAGCATGATCACCCCCGTCTCGGCGGCAACTCCAGCCAGCGCGATAAATCCGACACCCACGGCAATACTCATGTCGTAGTCGAGCAAGACGAGGAGCCAGATGCCGCCCACCAGCGCAAAAGGCACGCTGAGCATGATCAGCAGGCTCTCGGTCACGCTGCGGAAATTCATGTAGAGCAGCAGGAAGATGATCCCCAGCGTTACCGGCACGACCAGTTTCAGCCGCGCCTCGGCCCGCTGCATGTACTCGTACTGACCGCTCCATGTCAGGCTGTACCCCGGGGGCAGGTCGATCTCGGAGGCCACCGCCTTGCGGGCCTGCCCCACGTAGGTGCCCACGTCGATTCCCTTGATATCTACATAGACCCAGGCGTTGGGCCGCGCGTTCTCACTCTTGAGCCCCGCCGGCCCCTTGGTGATGCGAATGTCGGCGACCTGCTCGATCGGGATCTGCGCCCCCGTCGGCGTCGGCACCAGCACCCGTCGCAGGGCGGGCAGGTTGTCGCGCAGCTCACGGCCGTAGCGCAGGTTGACAGGGTAGCGCTCCCGTCCCTCCACGGTCCAGGTGATGTTCATACCCCCCAGAGCCGACATGATCACATCCTGCACGTCTCCCACGGTCAGCCCGTAACGGGCCGCCTCGTCGCGACGGACATCAAAGTCGAGGTAGTTGCCGCCGGCAACACGCTCGGCGTAGACACTGAGCGTGCCCGGCACGCGGCGTACGACCTCCTCGATGCGCTGGCCGATGGCCTGCAGCGTCTCCAGGTCCTGGCCGGCGATCTTGATGCCTACCGGTGTCTTGATACCGGTGGACAGCATGTCGATGCGCGTGATGATCGGCATCGTCCAGGCATTCGTCAGTCCCGGAAACTGCAGGGCCTGGTCCATCTCCTCGATCAGCCGCTCCGGGGTCATCCCCTCGCGCCACTCCGACTCCGGCTTCAGCGTGATCGTCGTCTCGATCATCGACAGGGGCGCCGGATCGGTGGCGGTCTCGGCCCGGCCAATCTTACCGAACACGTGCTCCACCTCGGGAAAGGTGCGGATGATCTTATCGGTCTGCTGCAGTAGCTGGCGAGCCTTCGTGACCGAAACCCCGGGTAGCGTCGTCGGCATGTAGAGCAGGTCGCCCTCATATAGGCGCGGCATGAACTCGGAGCCGATGCGGTCCATCGGAAACATGCCCTGCAGCCGCGCCAGAGCATCGCGGGTACCGCCGTCGACACGGTCCAGCACCAGCGTCCGGTAGGGGGTCACGGACACCAGCAGCACCGCCGTGCTCACCCCCAGGACGAGTACCTTGTGCCGCAACACCCAGTCGAGGGTCGGTCGATAGAGCCACAGCAGCGCCCGATTGAGCGGGTTGCGGCGTTCCGGCAGAATGCGGCCGCGCACGAAAAAGCCCATCAGCACGGGGACGATGGTAATCGCCAGCAACGCCGACGCCGCCATGGCGTATGTCTTGGTGTATGCCAGCGGCTTGAACATGCGTCCTTCCTGCGCCTGCAGCGTGAATACAGGCAGGAAGGACAGGGTGACGATGAGCAGAGAAAAGAACAGCGCCGGGCCTACCTCCTTGGCCGCCTCGAGGATGATCTCCCAGTGCTCCTTCTTGCCCCCGTCCCGCTCGAGGTGTTTGTGGGCGTTCTCCACCATGACGACGGCGGCATCGACCATGACGCCTACGGCGATGGCGATGCCGCCTAGGGACATGATGTTGGCGTTGATGCCCTGAAAGTGCATCACCAGGAAGGAGATGAGAATGCCAACGGGCAACGTGAAGATGGCGACCAGGGCGGACCGTATGTGCAGCAGAAATAACACGCAGACCAGCGCCACGACGGCGCCCTCCTCAAGTAGTTTTCCACTCAGGTTGTCGACGGCGCGACGGATCAGGCCGGAGCGGTCGTAGGCGGTGTGGATCGTCACGCCTTCGGGCAGCCCCGCCTGCAGTTCCGCCAGGCGCTCCTTGACGCGGTCGATGACGGCCAGGGCATTTTCGCCGTAACGCATGATGACGATGCCCCCGACGATCTCCCCCTTACCATCCCATTCTGCCAGGCCACGACGCAGCTCCGGGCCCAGTTGTACCGTGGCGATGTCGCGCACGTGGATGGGCGTGCCGTTGGCGTCGACGCCGACGGGAATGCTCTCGATGTCGTCGATGGACTGGATGTAGCCGCGTCCGCGGACCATGAACTCGGTCTCCGCCAGCTCGATCAGGCGGCCGCCGACATCGCTGTTCGACCGCTGGATGGCGACGCGCACCTTCTGCAGAGACATGTTGAAGGCGGCCAGGCGGTTGGGATCCACCGTCACCTGGTACTGCTTGACGAAGCCGCCGATGCTGGCCACCTCCGACACACCCGGCACGCTTGTCAGTTCGTAGCGCAGGTACCAGTCCTGGATGGAGCGCAACTCGGCAAGATCCTGCCCGCCCGTCGTGTCCTCGATGACGTACTCGTAGACCCAGCCGACGCCGGTTGCGTCGGGACCCAGCTTCGGCGTGACGCCGGCGGGGAGTCGTTCGGTGACGAAGTTGAGGTACTCGAGCACGCGGCTGCGGGCCCAGTAGATGTCGGTACCGTCCTCGAAGATGATATAGACGAAGGACAATCCGAAGAACGAGTACCCGCGCACCACCTTGGCGAATGGCACCGACAGCATGGCCGAACTCAGCGGATAAGTGATCTGGTCCTCCACCACCTGCGGCGACTGGCCGGGGAAGTCGGTGAGGATGATGACCTGTACGTCGGACAGGTCCGGGATCGCGTCGAGGGGTGTGTTCAGTACCGCCCAGAGGCCGGCGGCGATGACAAAGGCCGTGATCAGCACGGTCATCAACCGGTTGCGCACGCAGGTTTCGATGATGCGGGTCAGCATGGCTCGGAACCTCCCTCAGTGCACGGTCGCGGACGAGGTGTCTGCCGCGACGTCGCCAGCGATCATGTCGCTCAGCGCCGATTTCAGGTTGCTCTCCGAATCGATCAGGAACTGTGCCGACGTGACGATGCGCTCGCCCTCACGCAGACCCGCAAGGATCTCGTACCAGCCGTCGGCCTGCACGCCGAGATCTACCTCCCGCGGTTGAAAGCGGCCCTCCCCCAGCGCCACGATGGCGATGGTGCGCTCTCCCGAGTGGATGACCGCCTCCACCGGCACGGCGGGGCGATGCCTTGCTGCTGCCAGCAACTTCACATTTGCGTACATGCCCGGTTTCAGGGCTCGGTCCGGGTTGTCGAGACTCAGACGCACCTTCAGCGTACGTGTTTTGCCATCGAGGAAGGGGTAGACGTGGGTCACGCGGCCGCGAAACGTTCGTCCCGGCAGGTAGCTGAGGGTCACCTCCGCTTCCTGTCCCTCGGCCACCCAGGGCAGTTCGAACTCATAGACATTGGCGGTGACCCACACGCGCGACAGTTCGGCGATGCGGTACAGATGCTGGCCGGCGTTGATGTAGGCGCCGTCGAGTACGGCCTTGTGTACGACCACCCCGTCCTGTGGCGTGTGGACGGTGAGGGTGCGCGTCGCCTGGCGCTCGCGCCGCAGCCGTTCGATCTGCGCCTCGCTCACATCCCAGTAACGCAGCCGCTGCAGAGACGCGGCAAGCAGCTCGCGAGCACCGCGCAGCACGTCGTCATCTGCGGCCTGGCCTTCGAGTCGCTCCAGGTAGTCCAGCACCGTCAGGTACTCCTCCTGGGCGGCGACCAGCTCGGGGCTGTAGAGTTCGAGCAGAGGCTCTCCCTCCGTCACCTGCTGGCCGGTGAAATCGACGAACAGCCGCTCCACCCAGCCGGCGACCTTCGTGTTGATGTCGGTCATACGTCTCTCGTCGTACTCGACACGACCCACGGCACGCACCGAACGCTGCAGGGGCCTTTTCTCCACCAGAGCCGTGCGCACGCCGATGTTCTGCGCCGTCACCGGGTCGATGCTCACCGTAGCGTGCGCCGACAGCTCGTCCTCGTACACCGGGATCAGGTCCATCCCCATGGGCGACTTGCCCGGCCCGTCGGCGATGAAGTTCGGATCCATCGGCGCCCGCCAATGGACGATCCGTCGCTCGCCGGCATCGGCCGTTTCCGGGGCATCCGCCACCATGTCCATGCCGCAGACGGGGCAGGTTCCCGGGTGATCGGCGACGACGGCCGGATGCATCGGACAACGGTAGACTGCAGCATCCGCCTCATCTTCGCTCTCGGAGTGGACCTCGGTGCCGGCCTGCCACCAGATCCCCAGGGTGACACCGAGCGCCAGGGCCAGTGCGGCGGACAGAATCGTGCGCTTCATCACTCGGTCTCCTCTGGAAACAGGCGCGTGCCTACGGCCATCTCGATCTGCGCCAGGATCTTTTCCGCCTCGGTCAAGTGACGGTAGACGTCGGTGTCGAAATCGAGCAGACTCACCTGGCTGTCGAGTAGCGTCAGGAAGTCGACCTTGTCCACCTGGTAACCGGCCAGTGCCGCACTCAACGATTGTTGCGCCTGCGGGATGATCGCCGTCCGCAGCCAGCGCATGCGCTCGCGGTGAGCCTCGACGGCGACGTAACCCTGGCGGATGTCGAGGCGGATCTGCAGGGCCAGTGCCTCGCGGGTCGCCTCGGCGGCACGGGCGCGGAGGCGCGCCTCGGACGCCTGCTCGTGCTCCTTGCGATCTCGCCAGAGGGGCAGACTTACGGCGACGGCGGCGGAGACGAAGTCGCTGCCGCGTACCGGATCGGCGGTGAAGTCGCGCTGTCGATAGGCGACACTGACTTCGAAGTCGGGCCGGCCTTCCAGCCGTGCTACTGCCTCCGCGGCTCGCCAGTGGTCGACATCGTGGCCCAACGCCGCCAGCACCGGGCGCCGCCGCACCGCCATCTCCTCGAGGGCTCCGGCGTCGTGTCTCAGCGGTGTCGGTGTCAGCTCAGGAGTACGGCCGACCGGCCGGTCCAGATCGCGGTTGAGGGCGGCGTTCAGCCCCGCCTCCGCCTGGCGTCGCTGCGCCCGCAGGACGATGAGACGCTCGCGCAGGCCCGACTGCGACACCTGCGCTTTTAGCACGTCCTGCTGCAGGCCGCGCCCGACTGCGTACTTGGTCTGGGCAATGTGAACGAAATCCGCCAGCCGCTGCTCGTTCCTGCCGGCGATGTCGATGGCCCGGTCGAGGAAAGCCAGTTCGTACCACGCCCGTTTGACGTCGTGCACGACCCGCGCCTCGCGGTCGGCGGCACGCGACAGCGCTCCTGCAGCCGCAGCCCGGGCCGCCCGTTCCCGCGCGGCCCGTACACCCGGCCAGGGCAGACGTTGAGAGACGCCCAGCTGCCGGCCGCTCATGGGTGTACTGGAAAAGTCCCAGTCGCTCGTGGGCACGTTGTTCAGGTCCAGGCGAATCATCGGGTCAGACAGCGCTCCCGCCGGGCCGACGCGATATTCCATGGCCTCGGCCTGCAGCTGGGCGGCGCGCAGGTCAGGATGGCGGACAAGGGCCTCGGCGATCAGGCCCTGCAGATCGGGGGTGGAATCGGCAGCCGGCGCCGCGTCTGCTCCAGGGAGCACACTCACCCACACGGCCACGGTCAGAATTGTTCGTTTCATCGGTCTCTTCCAGCTGTCGCGTGCGGTACCGTCCTCCGGATGGAGACGGACCGGCACACAGATCACCACGCGTTACCACACGGCACACTCTATGGGTGTGACGTCTTGTCGATCGTATCGCGGGTGAGGTTACAGCCGGTAGGACTGGTTCAGCTGGAAAAGTTGCAGACGGGGTCGCGCCAACTGGTGGGGAGACGTGACCGCAAGCGGCGCACGGGCCGCGGGCAGGATGTGGAACGACACCTGGGCGATGACGCCCGGCGTGTTGACCAGGACCTCTGAAGGTAGGGTCACCGTCTCGTCGGCGACGAGTCCGGCACAGTCGGCCTCACAGCAACAGGCGGCGGCGATGGTGCCGGCCGCCGGCGGCTGCATGGCGCAGTCCGTGTCGGCGCAGGCGCCGACGACGACCGCCCCGACCTGCACCAGCAGCGCGAGGACGATGAGCGCGGTGCGCGCTGGATGAAGGGTCTTGAACATGAGCTCGAACGTAACCGGCGCTTGGCAGATTCACAAATCTGCGAGGGCCATGCATTCTGACCGAACGACGTTTTCTTTTTTTAAATCCGTATTGACGTATATACGTTTTTACATATATGCTGGCTGAACACTCTCATGCTGGAGACTCAAACATGCCTGATCCAACCACTCCCGACATCGATGCAGACTTGTGCTGCGAGCCGACTTGCTGCGCCGGGACCAACCCGTCTGCCGTGACAGAGGATGAGCCTATACGCCAGGCCGTACGCGACGGCTATGCTCGCATCGCCCGGGGCGAGGTGTCATCCTGCTGCGGCAGCACAGAGACGGACGCGACCCGCTTTGCACAACAGGTCGGTTATGACGCCGACGAACTGGAGTCACTGCCCGACGGCGCCAACCTCGGGCTCTCCTGCGGCAATCCCACGGCCCTCGCCGCACTGAGCCCGGGCGAGGTCGTCCTCGATCTCGGTTCAGGCGCCGGCTTCGACGTCTTCATCGCCGCGAGCCGGGTGGGTCCCACGGGGCAGGTCATCGGCGTCGACATGACGGCTGAGATGATTGATCGGGCTCGGGCGAACGCCGTCGCTCACGCGAGCCGCACGGGCGTCGACAGTGTCGAATTCCGCCTGGGAGAGATCGAGCACCTGCCGGTGGCCGACGCCTCCGTCGACGTAGTCATCTCCAACTGCGTTATCAATCTGTCTCCGGACAAACCCGGGGTGTGGCGTGAAATCGCCCGTGTCCTGAAGCCGGGAGGCCGTGTCTCGGTATCCGACATCGCTCTGAAACGTGAGTTGCCCGCACAGGTCCGTGGCGCAGTGGAGGCTCTCGTGGCCTGCGTTGCCGGGGCGGTTCTGGTGGCCGACACGCAGGCGATGGTCAGTGCGGCGGGACTGGTCGATGTTGAACTGGACGAGGAGGACGGCAACATCGCCGCTATGGAGACCTGGCACGATCCGCTCTACCGTGAGATCGAAGCCGGCCTGCCGACCGACACGTCTCCAGCAAATTTCGTCACCAGCCTCTCGGTGTCGGCTCGCCAACCCGGGGAGGCGTAGTGAGAGACGACCTCGAGGTGTTCAAGGCCTGTGCCGACGAGACCCGTCTGCGACTGCTCGTGTTGCTCGCCGAGCGTGAACTGTGCGTCTGTGAGCTTGTCGATGTCCTGGAAATGCCGCAGGGCAAGATCTCCCGACATCTGGCGGTACTTCGCCGCGCCGGCCTCGTTGCGGACCGCAGGGACGGCACGTGGATTTACTATTCCCTGCGGCGTCCCGAAACTTCCCTGGCGCGGCGTGTGCGTGCCCACATGAAGGGCGAGGCACGAGAGAGGGAACCGCCGGCTACCGACCTGGCGCGGCTGCACGATCTGGCTTGCTGCGGCGAGATCTGTGTCGGCCCGTCATCCTGCTCCCCCCGCAGGTCAGAGGCTGTGGCGTGAAGGCGCGCGTGTTGTTTCTGTGCACGGGAAACTCCTGCCGGAGCCAGATGGCCGAGGGCTGGGCTCGACATCTGCAGGCGGATGTTCTCGAGGCGGCTTCGGCGGGGATCGAGGCGCACGGTCTCAATCCCCGGGCTGTCGCGGTGATGGCCGAAGCCGGTGTCGACATCTCCTCTCACCGGTCGCAGAGCCTTGATCAGTTAGTGAATCAGATGACGGATCTGCACTTTGACCTAGTCGTCACGGTGTGCGACAACGCGGCACAGAATTGTCCTGTGTTCCCCGGCAGGGCCCGGATGCTGCATCAGCCCTTCGACGACCCACCGCGTCTGGCGGCGGATGCGGCGACCGAGGAGGAAGCCCTGGCCCCCTACCGGCGGGTGCGCGACGAGATCCGTGTCTTCGTCGAAACACTTCCTGAAAGCCTGGCTCCTTAGAAAAAGTCCTGCCGTGCCTTCATCACGACGATCAGCACCAACTGCAGGCCCACCACCCAGGGCAGACTGCCCGGTGCCATCCGCCGCAGCGTACGCGCCGCGCTGATCGTCGCCAGCGGCACGAGGAAGATCCACAGGCGTGCCGTCTCGCCCGCGGTGCCGCCGACGACGACCAGCCCCAGCAGAATCGCCGCCAGGGACATCACCAGTCCCTCCTCCAGGTCGCGGCTGCCGGTAGCGACTCGGCTCAGCGTACGACGCAGGTCGGCAGCGCACAGCAGCGCCAGCGGCGGCCCGCACCAGAGGGCGAACTCCACCAGGTTGAGACCGGCGTAGTAGAAGCGTTCAACCACTCCCCACTGCGCGACTTTGGCGGATTCGTGTGCCGCCATCGCCTGCGTCCAGCGCCCCAGTGCATCGTAGTCGGTCCCCCACAACAGCAGCTGATACCCCGCAAGACATCCGACAGCGGCGACGCCGATGGTACGGGCCGCAGAGGGCCACGCGGACGTGCGGCCCGTCGCCCAGGCGAGGACGGGGATCGCCGGCAGCAGTGCCAGCAGCGCGAAGGAGAACCACAGAGACAGGCAGTAGCCCAACCCGGCGAGAGCCGCAGCCACCAGCTCTCCCCGAATCAGGGCGCGACCATAGAGATAGAGACAGGTGACGCCGAGCAGCGGATACAGGTACTGATCGGCGTGCAGGTTGATGAGAGCCACACTCGGTACGAACAGGTAGAGCAAACCGGCGACGACATCCTCCTGATCCGGCGTGCCCAGGCGCAGCAAGCCGAAGAGCGGAAGCAGGCAGGCGAAGGCGAGCATGGGAAAGAGAACTGCAGCCAGATTCGCCAGGCGATCGACCCCCTCCCCCGGCAATGCGTGCGAGAGCCGTTCGGCGCCCATGAGGAAGACCTGCAGCCCCGGCGGTTTGGTGGCGTGGAAGTAGG
>JAYZCA010000274.1:0-33429 GCA_036339235.1 Candidatus Latescibacterota bacterium
AACATTTACTGGATCTGAACCGTCTTAAGAACGACTGAGTGCGCCCGCTTCCAATCCAAGGAGACTGTGCGGTATGAACCTTCCCCCAGCGCGGAAATGCCGACTCTGTGGCAAAACCCCCGGCTACCCGCTCTATGACGAGAAGTGCATCCCATGCTGGCCGAAGGATCTCAAGCCGGTACCCACGGCCAAACGTTCCAGAAAAGCGACGAAACAAAGTAGCAAGTAAGTACGGCGTTTGCGGACAGGCCTGACTGAATGCACCAAAGGGTGCCACTGATATGAAAGAGGCCCGCCAGCGACGTCGCTGGCGGGCCTCTTCTTCTACGGAACGTTTCCTGGTTCTACAATTTCACCACCGCCATCTTGTCCTGCGTCATGTCGTGCATCGTGTAGCCGATGCCTCCGATGCCGTAACCGGACTGACGGCGCCCCGCAAAAGGCATCCAGTCGACGCGGAAGGCGGTGTGGTCGTTGATCATCACCGCCGAAGCGTCTAGCTCCTGTATGCATTTCATCGCGTGGTCGAGGCGGTTCGTGAAGCAGCTCGCCTGGAAGGCCCATGGCAACGCGTTGGCACGCGTGATCGAGTCGTCGAGGCTGGCTGAACTGTAGACCGCGATGGCCGGCCCGAAGATCTCCTGCGTCGACAACCGGCAGCCCGTTGGCGGGTCGAGGATCACCGTCGGCGCAAAGGTCGTGTCGCCGAGGCGTCTGTTGCCGGTGATCACCGTGCCTCCCCCGTCGACCGCCTCCTGCAGCCACTCTTCGACGCGGTCTACTTCGCGCGGACGGATGAGCGGCCCCACCTCCGTGGATTCTTCCACCGCGTCTCCGACGAGCAGCTTCGACGCTTGTTCAGCAAGCGCGTCGGCGATATCGCGCGCCCGCTCTGGCGGCGCAAAGATGCGCTGCACCGACACGCACACCTGTCCGGCGTGGTAGAAGCCTCCCTTCACCAGCAGGGGGATCATCGCGTCCGTGTCGGCCGACTCATCGACGATGACGGGCGCCGCGCCACCGTGCTCGAGGGCGCAGCGAGTCCCAGGCGCCAGCTTGGAGCGCAGCATCCAGCCCACCCGTGCCGAGCCGATGAAGCTCAGGAAAGCGACGCGTTCGTCGGTCACAAGTTTTTCCGCCGTCGGAATATCGCAGGCGATGAACCGACACCACGCTTCGTCGAGGCCCGCCTCGTACAAGATGTCGACAAAGCTGCGCGCCGAAAGTGGCGTGTCATCGGCGGGCTTGACGATCACCGGGCAGCCGACGGCGACGGCGGGGGCGACCTGGTGTACGATGAGGTTCAAAGGGTGGTTGAAAGCCGACACCGCCACCACGGGCCCGATGGGCTCGCGTTGAACGAAAGCCAGCCGTCCGGCGCCGGCCGCCGTCAAATCCATAGGCACGTCGCCGCTGGCAGGGTGCAGCAACTCCTTGATGCACAGTCCCACCCCGTCGATCGCACGCGCCACCTCGACGCGGGCATCAACGAGAGGCTTACCTCCCTCGTCGGCGATCTGATGGGCCAGCTCATCGAAACGGTCTCGCATCAAGCCCTGAACCCGCTCCAGTATGGCCTGCCGCTCGTGCGCCGCAGGTCGCCCGGTGCGATGCCGGTGCGTCGCCGCCCCTTCCAGCCATTGGTCCGCAGAGGCCCAGTCACTCATCGGCACCTCACCGATGAGGCCGCGGTGATAGGGGTTGACCACTTCCAGTTTCGTATCACTCATGGGACGTCTCTCCATGCGATAGGCGCAGGTGAGCTCAGCGCCGCAGGGGCTCATCATCGGGCTGCAAGTGCGGACTTGCCCTGATCAGCAGTAAATAGAGAGTTACGCGGTCCCGCCACAACGCACTTGCCTACCTCCCCTGACAAACTTGACCTTCAACGGAGATGACCCACGTGAATCCCCGGGCTCCGGACAATCTGCGGACCGCCAGGCTCCACCTCCGTCGGCTCGCCCACATGGACACCCACTGGCAACGCCACGGCTTCGGCGACTGGGGTATCGTCGAATCCGAGGCAGAGCGCCTCATCGGCTTCGCGGGTCTTCATCACATCGACGGCATGCGTGAAGTCAACCTTGGGTACGCTCTGCAGCGATCCGTCTGGCGCCGGGGTTATGGACGCGAGGCTTGCTTGGCTATCCTCGACATCGGCTTCACCGTCCTGCGCCTGCCCGAGATCGTCGCCGTCATCTCCCCGCAGAACACACCCTCTCAGCGGCTGGCCGAAGAACTGGGCTTCTCCGTCTGGAAGGAAACCCGCTGGTCCGGGCAGCCACGGCTGGTGTATCGGGCGCGGCCATAAGAAAGTGTCGTCTCCTACAGCGCAGCCGCCTGGAATGCCTCGATCACTTCGTCCGGCAGAGGCTTCGATGCGGCGGCCACATTGGCCTCGAGTTGCTGGACATTGAGGTTGCCCACGGGGTTGCCGTGAATCCGCGCCTCGCGCAGGCAGAACTGTAAGGCCAGCGACAGCAGGGTAACGCCGTGCTCCTCGCACCACAGACGCATAACCTCGGCGCGCTGCTGGTCGTCGTTCCACTTGTCGCGCGGGGCGATCTGCTCGAGAGGCGTCCCTGTCAACCAGCCACGCATGATCGACCAGCCGTTGAGCACGCCGAGGTCGGCGTCGGCCGCCGCCGGCAGCACGCGGTCGGCCGCGGTCTGGCGCAACAGGTTGAAGTCGCTGAAACACAACAGGGCGTCGGTGCGCCCTGAGTCGATCACGGTCAGGTGGGCGTCATGAGGGTTCATGCCGTACCCGATATAGTTGACCCAGCCACGCGTGCGCGCCTCTTCCAGGCCCTCCAGCGTCCCCCCGCCGGCCAGCGTCGGCTCGATCCGGGGCGGGTCGTGGATGAAGAGCACGTCGAAGCGCTCGATGGCGAGAATCGACAGCTGATCCTCGACGTCGGCAAGGACCCGCGGCTTCCCGTAGTCCGGCGCGCCGTCGCCGTAGCCGCCCCATCGAGCGCCGCTGTGACAGCAGATGCGACCACTGACGATGATTTCGTCGCGCCTCACCACACCATCCCGAATGGCGACGCCCAATTTTCGCAGGCTGTCCCCGTAACAGCGGGCACAGTCGAAGTGGTTGACTCCGAGATCGACGGCGCGGCGGATGAGGATCTTCGCCTCGTCGTCGCTCACCGGGCCAAAGTGATTTCCGAAGCCCTGTGTACCGAAGGGTACGACCGGGATGGAAAGTTCCGTTTTCCCCCAGCGACGACGGGGGGCTGCTGGTATATCCATATAGATGTCTCCTGGCCTGTCGTGCGTATTTTCAGGGTCCAATGAAACGCCAACTTCAAGTACCCACCATGCCCAATTTCGGGGCTGCGGCGCCAGCGGCCTTCTTCGTCCTTGTGATGGCGATACTGCCGCGGCAGATTGCCGCGGAATTCGAGCCGCCTCGTATCATCGAGGTCACAAACCCCAGCGACTGGGGAATTGATCAAGCCTCGGCCGACCAGCGGCTCTACGTGATCGACAAGGGCATCGAGTCGAACATGAACAAGGGCGACATCGTCAACGTATACCGGGAAAGGAGGTTCGCCTTCAAGACCGCCGCCCCATTGCGCATCTTCATCGGGGAAATCACCATCATCGAATCACACCAGGGGACCTCCATCGGCCGCTTTACGGTCAACGACGGTGCCCTCGAGGATCCGGTGGTGCGTGTCAAGGTAGCGATGGAGGGCGATTTCCTTGTCCCCCGGCTCATCCTGGACTCGAGTCTGCTCTTCGATTCAGGAGCGCCGCACTGAAAGCCGGGATCATCGGCGAGTTCGAAAACGTGGCCAACTTCATCAAGTTCCAGACACCATCCAAGTTGATCGAGGGTCATACCGACTCTGACGGTGATGAAGATTACAACAACAACCTTTCCCTGCAGCGCGCCGGGGCCGTGCGTAAGAGGCTGATCTCCGAGTATGAGTTTATCACCCCCGACATGCTCGAGGCCAAGGGATACGGCGAAGAGCGTCCCCTCTACGACAATGACACCGATGAGAACAAGTCCCTGAACCGACGGATCGAGTTCGTCGTCTGGTGGGAGGACCTCGTGGAACGTGTTGACGTGGAAGTGGAAGAGGAAGAGGAAGTCCAACAGTAACGGAGCAAACCGCTTGACCGGGACCACCTTCTCCCTTACGCTCTAATAGGTTCTTGCGAAACAAGCACTTACGCCGTTTATGGAAGGCCCTATGGCCGCATCTCGACGGCGCGCCGCGTGGATCGTAGGCCTCGTCGTCGTCGCCGCAATCCCCCTGATTCCCAGTCGTCCGGATCCTGTAGAAGAGCGCGTATCCGAGCTCGATATCGAACTCGTGCGCTCGGCAGAATGCCGCTATCGGGGCATCTCGGCCAGCTTCAACGAATTGACGCGAGCCTACGCCTTGACGGCGTTCGTGGACTCCGAGTTGGAAGGCTGGACATCCCGACCCAACCCGAACCATCCGTACACTGAGGCACTGATCCGCTGCCGCTTCCGTGTTTCCGGTCCCAGAGACGACGCCCCTGCTGCACGTGGACCGGTGACCGCCCAACATCGCGCTTCCGTCGATGAGGTTCTCGATATCACCTGGAGACTGAGTACCGTGGCCTCGGTCCAGGTACAACCCCACTCGCCACTGGCCCAGGACGCCCTGGACTCTTTCCGCTTGCTCGTCGACCGCCAACTCGACCGCATGGTCTACGTCAACGACGAAGTCGACCTGCTGGATGCGCCCGACGGGGTTTCCGTGGGCAGGCTCAGCGCCGGTACGCTGCTGCTGCGCGAGGAACACGAGGACGCGTGGACCCTCATCCGTGTCCCCTCCGACACGACAGCCGGTTGGGTCCTCGACGAGACCCTGCGCCCTGTGTCCCGCGCGTCGGGAGGCTGATCTTGGAGTCGGCGATGATCGAAATGGAGGGCATCGCCAAGACCTACGACATGGGGCCCACCCAGGTACACGCCCTGTCGGGCGTCGACATCAACATCCGCAACAACGAATACGTCGCCATCATGGGGCCGTCGGGATCCGGGAAATCCACTCTGATGAACATCATCGGCTGCCTCGATGTGCCTACCGCGGGACAGTACCGGCTCAACGGCCAGCCAGTGAACGAGATGGACGACGATCAGCTCGCCGACATCCGCAACCAGGAGATCGGCTTCGTCTTCCAGAACTTCAATCTTCTGGCGCGGTCCAACGCACTGAAGAACGTGGAACTGCCCCTCGTGTACGGCGGCGTGCCGGCCGGCCAACGGCGAGCACGCGCCATGCAGGCTCTCGACGCCGTGGGGCTCACGGATCGTCTGGACCACCGCCCCAACGAACTGTCGGGCGGCCAGCGTCAGCGGGTCGCCATCGCGCGGGCCCTGTCCAACGACCCGTCGATCATCCTGGCCGACGAACCCACCGGTGCCCTCGACTCACGAACAGGCATCGAGATCATGGACCTGTTCACCCGCCTGCACGACTCGGGCAACACGATCATCCTCGTGACCCACGAGGAGGACGTCGCCGCGTACGCCCACCGTATCGTCCGTTTCCGCGACGGCGTGGTGGAGAGTGACGAGATCAAGCCACGGGTAACGGCGGCCATTGCGGGAGAAGTATGACATGCCCCGATTGAGCACACGTTCGATCATCCTCGGTGCCGTCGCCGCCGTCGCCGGCGTCGTGTTGGCAAGCGGTGCCCTGAGCCCGTCAAGGGGGGGCGACCATGACGCCGCCACGGTGAGTGTCACGCACGGCAGCTTCCAGGTCACTCATGTCGAAGCCGGCGAGCTTCGTGCCGCCCGTGACGAAAAGATCGTCGCCCCCCGGGTCCATGGACGGCTCCAGATCGTCCACCTCTATCCGGAGGGCGCCCGAGTGGAGGTGGGGGATCTCATCCTGCAGTTCGACCGGGAGCAGCACGCTCAGGAGGTGAAGGACAACGCCGGCGGACTCGAGCGGGCCAAAGCCGACATGCGCAAGACCGAGGCACAGCAGGGTCGCCGCCGTGCCGAACTTGCCATGCAGGTGGAGCAGAAGACGGCCGCCCGCGACCTGGCCATGATCAGCCTTCAGAAGGCCGAATACGGCTCCCCCGTCGAGCGCGAAGAAGCGCAGATCAATATCGAAAACGCCAAGCGGGCACTGACCCAGGCACAGACCGACGTCGAAGCGCAGCAGATCATCGATCGCGTAGAGATGACCAATCGCGAGCTGCGGATCGCCCACCGGCAGAAGAACTATGATCGCTCCCTGTCAGATTATGAACGCCTCAGCGTCCATGCCACCCGCCCCGGTATCGTCGTCTACGAGAGGATCCGCAAGCGCGGCACCGACCGTCACGGGAAGGTGACGGAGGGGGATGTGGTGTGGGGTGGTACGAGCCTGGTGTCGCTGCCCGAGCTCGACTCGATGCAGGTTTACACGCAGGTCGGCGAAATGGATGTACAGCTGGTCAAACCCGGACAGCGGGCACTGATCCGGCTCGAGGCCTTCCCAGGGCCCGTCTTCCACGGCGTCGTGCGCCACGTCTCCCCCATGGCCAACGAACTCGAATACGCGCCCAATGTGCGGGTGTTCGAAATGGTCGTCGACATCATCGAACAGGACGAGCGGTTGTATCCGGGAATGTCCGCCTCCGTGGAAGTTGTCATCGAGACCGTCCCCGAGGCGTTGACAATCCCTCTCGGCGCCCTTCGTCGCCGCCAGGATCGCACGCTCGTCTACCGTGAGACCGAAGATGGCTTCGAGGTCGTCGACGTGACCCCGGGGGCTGACAACGGCATCGAGATCGTCATCGAAGAGGGTCTGTCCGAAGGCGATGTCATCTCTCTTGCCGATCTGGGCCTGTTATGACCGAATCCGCTGCCGTTCCGCCCCCGGCGTCCGCCTCGAACAAGGGCCGTAGAAGACGCGTCGTGCTGGCGCTGACCCTCGTCATCGTCATCGCCGCTGGTGTCGCTGCTTCCCGCCTGCTCATCACCGAAGAGAGCGCCGCCATCGCCTCCTTTCCGGTGCAGCAGGGCGAATTTGTCATCACCATCGAGTTGAGAAACGGCGAGCTCGAGGCGATCAACGCCGAGCAGATAAATGCCCCCAACGTGAGGGGCCAGCTGAAGATCACCAAGCTCTTTCCGGAGGGTGAGATCGTTGAGGTGGGAGACCTCATCATCGAGTTCGACCGCGTCGAGTTCGAGAAAAAGGTCACTGAGGAGTCGCAGGAGCTGGAGGCGGCACGAGGCGAGTTGCAGAAAACGGTCGCCACACAGCAGGTCGAGATGGCGCGCCAGCGGGCCGACATCGAGAACAAGCAAGCTGCGCTGCGCCTAGCGGAGTTGCAGGTCGAGAAGATGAAATTCGAGTCCTTCATCGACAAGGAAGAGGCCGGGTTACGCGCCAGACAGGCCGAGTTGGCCCTAAAGCAGGCGCATACCCAGATCGAGGCGCAGGCCGTTGTCGACAGCGTCGAACTGCGCAAGCAGGAGCTCAATGTCGCTGAGGAGGAGCGCGAGCTCGACCGCGCGGAGAGGGACCTGGCGAATCTTTCAGTCCTCGCCGAGAACCCCGGGCTGGTGGTGTACGAGAAGATCTGGAAGGGATCCCGGCCCGAAAAGATCCGTGTCGGCGACGAGCCCTGGGGAGGCGCCACCCTCGTAACCCTGCCCGATCTGTCGTCCATGCGGGTCAAGACCTGGGTCAACGAGGTCAACGTCGACAAGATTGAGGTCGGCCAGCCCGTCGACATCCGCCTCGACGCCCTCCCCGGTCCCGTCTTTCATGGCAGGATCAGCAGCGTCGCCTCGCTGGGGCACGAGAAGGAAGGCGACAAAAACGTCAAGGTCTTCGACATTCAGATCGAGATCGAAGAGAAGGACGATCGGCTGAAGCCGGGCATGACGGCGACGAGCGAGGTCGTCATCAAGACCGTTCCGGAACGACCGCAACCGGCGGACGACGAGATCTCGGGGCCCGCTGAGGGCGAGATTGCCGACCTGCCGCTCTACATTCCGATCGACGCCGTTTTCGAGAAGGGCGGGCGCACTCTCGTCTTCCTCGTCGACGGTGGCAAGTCCCGGGAACAGGAGGTCGAGCTCGGCGACCGCAACGGCAACTACGTCATAGTTCTCGAGGGTCTGGGAAGCAACGATCGGGTCACGCTGCGTGACCCGACGACGACGCTCGAGGAGCTGGGCGGCGTACCCGACGAGACCGAGACCGCCTCCGCCGCCAGTGGTCTGGAGTAGCTCCCCGGCCCATGGACATTCGCGAAACCTTCGACCTGTCCGTCACCGGTCTTTTGTCGCACAAGCTGCGTACGATCCTGACCATGCTCGGCATCATCTTCGGTGTCGGAGCCGTGATCGCCATGCTGTCCATCGGCGAGGGCGCCAAGCAGGAGGCCCTCGACCAGATCAGTCAGATGGGCATCCACAACATCATCATCCAGCACTGGAACCCGGCCGAGGAAGGCGATGAGGAGGACTCTGGCACCAGCAACCTCTCCGCAGGCCTCACTCGCGAGGACGCGCGTTCCATTTCCGAGATCTGTCCCCTGGCCGAGATCGTCGCGCCACAGCGCGACCTGAAGGTCAAGGCCCGCCACGAGAGCAACTCCTTTCAGACCATGCTCGTCGGCACGCGGCCGGAGTATATCGACGTGCTCAACGCCAGCATGGCGGAGGGCGTGTTCTTCACCGAGCATGACCTTCTGCAGGCCAGCCGCGTCTGCGTCCTCGGCGCCGACGCCAAGCGCGCCCTGTTCTACTTCGAGGAGGCACTCGGCGAACAGATCAAGATTCAGGATCAGTGGTACACCGTCATCGGCGTCCTCGCCGACAAGGGGGCTGCCGGGGGTAAGATCGGTGGTGTCCTCGAAGTGCGGAACACGGATGAGGACATCTACGTCCCGATCAACACGCTCCTCAAGCGCTTCAAGTGGGAGCCCACCGACCCCGAACTGACGCAGATCACGATCAAGGTCAGCGATCCCGACCGCCTGCAGGAAGCGGCCAACATCGTACGCGCCATCATCCAGCGGCGGCATCGCGGCGTCGACGATTTCAAGCTCGCTATTCCCGAAGAGTTGATGCGGCAAAGCCAGAAGACGCAGGCCATTTTCAACATCGTCATGGGCTGTATCGCCGGCATCTCCCTCGTCGTCGGCGGCATCGG
This sequence comes from Candidatus Latescibacterota bacterium, assembly GCA_036339235.1. Taxonomy (GTDB): domain Bacteria; phylum Latescibacterota; class UBA2968; order UBA8231; family UBA8231; genus UBA8231. Next base: position 9,165 of record JAYZCA010000274.1, read on the forward strand.
CATCATGAACATCATGCTCGCCTCCGTCCTCGAACGAACGCGCGAGATCGGCATCCGACGGGCCCTTGGCGCGCGACGGAACGATGTCCTGGCACAGTTCCTCGTCGAGGCCGTCATGGTGAGCTTGCTGGGCGGCATCATCGGCGTCATGATGGGTTATTCCATGACGAAGATCATCACTTTCTATGCACAGTGGAAAACGATCGTCCAGCCCTGGACCATCGCCCTCTCCTTCGGCGTGGCCGCCGGCATCGGCGTCGGCTTCGGCTACTATCCTGCCCGCCAGGCGGCCATGCTGAACCCCATCGACGCGCTTAGATACGAATAGAGCGGCACGCTCACCCTACTTGTACGAGCCGAATCCCGTCCTGAGCTCGTCGCTTGCGTTCGTACGGATAGCCCAAGGGGTTCTGCACGTACCTCACACCGTCGATCGTCTCGTCCCACGGGATGTGCGTGTGTCCGAAGACGTGAACGCTGGAGCCAGCGGCGCGCAGTTGCTTTTCCAGGCGATCGCTGCCACAGACCAGTGGCAATTCCTTGAATCTCAGAACGGCCACCGGTGGCAGCACCTCGGGGCGCGGCAGGAAGTGGGAGAAGGTGATCACTCTCCTTCCCGGGGGCGGCCTCAGCCGATCCTCATTGAGTCTGGCAAAATGACGGCATCGCGCCCCGTCGTCCGGCAGATGCGGGGGCCAGCGACAGCGCTGGTGGTCGGCCCAGCGACGCGAGATCCGGGCCGCCGGCGCGTCCGCGTGCAGTCGCTCGCTGAAGGCCGGCTCGTACCAGCCGCTCAGAGGCACCACCCACATCTCCCCCGCCGCCGCCGGCGCCGTCCGCACGCCGATTCGCGCACACAGATCGTCCAGCGCCTGCACTCGATCCAGGGACGTCTCTACCTCGCCGTCACCCTGTGCCTGCGATTCGTCATCCACCCACAGGTCGTGATTTCCGAACGTGAAGAAGACCTGTAAGAAGCGCTCCACCAGCGCCGTTAGCGCCGCCTCTGCCCGATCCAGCCGGTGCGACGCGTCGCCGGCTACAATCAGCGTGTCGCGGCGGTAGTCGGACCGTGACAGAGACTCCACCTGTTCGAGGTTGACCGCGAAGTCGACGTGCAGGTCGGAGATGGCGAAGATGCGGGTGGACATGGTGGGAAATGGACAGTGTCGCGAGGGTCGCTTACCGTGTGACCCATCTGACAGGAAAGGTGAAGCTGATATGACCTATCGTGCGGCCGTCATCGGCCTTGGACGCATGGGCAGCACTTTCGACGACGAGATCGAGCAGGGAGGCACCCTGTTCCTCCCCTACTGCCACGCCCCCAGCTACACCGCCCACGAGCGGGTCGACCTGGTGGCCGGTGCCGATCCTCATCCCGAGCAGCGGCAGATCTTCGCTGACCGCTGGGGGCTGGAAGACGACCACGTCTACGCCGACTACGTGGAGATGCTGGAAGCCGAGAAGCCCGATATCGTCAGCATCTGCACCACCGCCCGCGGGCGCCACCGGATCCTGCTCGACACCGCTGCCGCCGACGTCGGCGCTATCTGGTGCGAGAAGCCCCTGGCCCTGACGCTGGCCGAGGCCGACGACATCGTCGATGCGTGTCGAAGGCAGGCAGTCACCGTCGCCGTCCACTGCGCCCGCCGCTGGACTCCTCTCTTCGCAGAGACGCGGCGGCGAATCGACAGCGGCGAGTTCGGCGACGTGCTGCAGATTACAGTTTATGCGCAATGCGGCCTGTCTCACAACGGCTCCCACGCCATCGACATCATCCGCTACCTCGCCGGAGGCGATGTCTGTTGGGTCTTCGGTGAGATGGAATCCGATGAGGCCGCTGCCGGCGACGACGATCTGATGGGCAATGGCTACCTCGCTTTCGACAACGGCGTGCGCGCTTTCCTGCGCTCCACCCCCACGGGTCAGGCCTCCTGGGAGGTGGACGTCATCGGCACGCAGCAGCGCGTGCGTTCCGTGGCGGGGGGCCTCGACTGGGAACTGTGGAGCACGGTCCCCGGGGGGCCACGCGGCCGGGGCGTGCCGGCGCGCACCCCCTTTCCTTTGCCGGCTCGCATGCGTGGCATGGGGCTGAGCGTCATCGATGACTTGATCGCGGGCATCGAGACCGGGGCCAAACCACGCTGCAGCGACGCCGACGGTCTGGCCGCCCTCGAGGTCGCCGTCGCCCTGCGCGAATCGCACCGCCGTGGCGGCGTGCGGGTCGATCTGCCACTGCAGGACCGCACCCTGGGGATTCAGTCGTCGGAGATCCGCCAGGACGACGAGCCTGCGCGCGTGCGTCGCGAGCGCGCCGCCCGCCGCTGAGTGCGCCAGAAACCCCAAAAAGGGTCATGCGTCCGGCCCGAGCAGCGTACTCGCGTTGTCGTGCAGGATGAGATTGGCTGTCTCGGCGTCGAGGTCGAGGATCACCCTCGCCACCGCCGCCAGGGGCATGAAGAAGGGCGCGTGCGACCCGTAGAGCAAGCGAGGTGCCAGCCCCGCATCGACGAGGCGCAGCAGGCTGTCCATGCCGTCCATCTGAGAGGTGTCGGCGAAGCAGCGCGGCAGCGACAGAATCGCCGGCGCGAGGTCCAGTACGGCCTTCCACGTGGCCCCGCCGAGGACCACTGTCATGTCAGGGTGCCGGCGGGCAAGCTCGACGACCTCAGCGGCATCGGTGTCGGGCACCAGCGCCTGCGGGTGCTGACGCCGCGCGTCTTCCAGTCGCGTCTGCACCCAGAGGATGCGGCCCGCTGCGCCGATGATACGCGCCCAGTCATCGGCCTCCGACAGACCAAAGCCGGAATAGGCGGGCAGCCATCGTACGACAAGAACCGCCGCGTCCACAGCGCGCTGTAGTTCCTCCTCCCAGGTCGCCACCGTCGGGTCGATGACCGGCGCCGCCAGCACCCGTCCGTCGGTATGGGCCGCGTCGTATACCGCGCCGTTGGCGGCGTGCGCATTGTGCGCAAAGACACCGTCCAGGGGCGACAGCAGCACGCGGCTGGAGCCAACATCAGCCACCGAGTCCACCACATCGCCCGGGGCTCCGGGCAGCGCCATGCTGCCCCAGTGGCCGGTCCAGGCGCAGGCGTCGATCACGAGGACCTCCAGATGCTCATCGCGCGCGTTCCGGGAGGAGGTTTCGCAGGTTGTCCCAGAGGATACGACGCTTGTCGGCGTCGCTGAGGCGCGCCCCAAGAACCTTGGCCAGCGTCACCCCGAAGTGGCGGATCGGCGCGTCGGACCCGTAGATGACACGGTGTGCCCCGAGGCGCTCCACAGCGAGTTCCACCATCCCCGTCTCCGGATCCCCGCCGGATGTGTCGACGTAGATGTTCTCACAAGTCCGCACGTCCTCGACGCCGCGGGGATTGCAGCCGTTGAGATGGGCCATAATGATGCGGGCCTGTGGATGACGGCGCGCCAGTTCGGCCACGTCCGCGGGAGTCGACTCCCCCGGGAGGTTGCCCATCGTCTTGCGCCAGGCGTGTTGCAGCACCGGCACGCCGAGGTCGACGGAACGTTCGAGAATGGGGTCCAGCCCCGGTTCGGTGGCCCGTTGGGCAACCCAGAGCTTGATGCCCACCATGCCCTCGCCTGCTACGCAACGGTCGATCTCGTCGCCGGCAGCGGCGGGCGTGGAGGGACTGACGTAGCAGAACGGGAGGAAGAAGCCGTCGGAAGTGTCGCGCATGGCCAGCGCGTAGTCGTTGGCAGCCCGGTACTGCTCGGGTGTGGGATCCCGTGGCGTGGAACTGTACAGCGAGAACAGACACGCCCGCGTGATCCCCGCCCGTTGGGCTGCCCCGCGCAGACGCTCCACGTCCCCGCGGACACCGTCGAAATCGAAGCTGCCAAAGTTGTCGAGGGGATGAACGTGCGTGTCGATCACGGGACCGCCAGGGTCGAGGCGGTCCCGCAACCTGTGCAGAAGGTCGTCAGCCGGGGATGTCATCGCGGCGCAAGGTAACCGATCGCCTATTCGATAGCGAACACCGCCGACACCGTCGCCGTCACCTCCACCTCTCTCAATCAGTCAGTTCGTAGATGACCTGCAGTTGGGCGGCGAAGGTCAACTCTCCCACGCTCACCGTCGAGCTGCTCGTGTCCATCGCCTTCATCATCATCGCCTGGGGTCGCCCGCCACGCACGCTGGACTTGGAGATGCGCAGCACCTTGCCCAGGCGGGTGTCGTGCAACTCAGCCAGGTGCTGGGCTTTCTGACGGGCATCCGCCGCTGCCAGGGCTCGCGCCTGCAGCGCCATCTGTGTGTCGTCCTGCAGCGTGAAGCGGATGCCGCGGACTTCGTTCGCTCCCGCTTCGACGAGACGATCCAGCAGGACGCCAGCGCGTTCGATGTCGCGGATCGTCACTTGCAGCAGGTTGCGCACGACGAAGCGCTCTCCTGGGCGATCGACGCCCCGCTGGGACTGCGACCCCCTCTCCCGGTGGATCGCAAAGTCAGATGTGAGCACATCAGCGTCCTCGACGCCGTTCTGGCGCAGAGCCTGCCGCAGGGAGGCGACCAGTTGGCGGTTCTGAGACATGGCAAGCGTCGCCGTCTCCCCGTGGGCGGTGACGCCCAGTTCGGCGATGGCCAGATCCGGCCGGGCACGCGCCGAACCCGCACCGCTCACGGTGATGTGACGTCCCTGAAGCACGTCCTTGGCCGCTGCGGGAAAGGCCAGCAACAACAGGCCTAGTCCCAGACCGGGTAGTATCTTCATCGAGTTCATCGGTGTCCTCGCATTCGGAGTGTCGTCATTGTTCTTCGCCGTCTTCTTACTGTTGCTCGCTTCCGTTTACGGCTATCCTGCATGGCGCCTGCAGTCCGCTCTGGCGCCGGTGCCGTTGGTGGCGTGGGCCTGGACAGCCGCCACAATCGTCATGGCTCTGCTGCCGGTGGCCCTCTTCGTCACCATGCGGACCACGGACGTGCCCGAGAACTGGCGCCGGCCCATCGCCTGGGTCGTCTATGTCGGGCTCGGCGGGGCGATCATCCTCTTCGACGTCGTCGCCTTGCGTGATCTCTTGTGGGGCGCCGTGTGGCTCGTCGAACGAGCCGTGCCCACCGACCTGCTACCCGCAGCCCAACGCGCTGACTGGTTCGCCCTGAGTGCACTCATGTGTCCCGGAGTCACCATCCTGCTGTCCGGTTTCGCCTTTTACCAGGCCAGGCGGCGACCTCCGGTGCGTCACGTGACCGTCCACATTCCCGGTCTGCCCCGGGATCTCGATGGCCTGCGCATCGCCCATATCACCGACATGCACGTAGGCCCGACGATCCGCAGGCCCTTTGTCGAGGTCGTCGTCGCCACCGTGCAGGAGTTACAGGCTGACCTTATCGCTTTCACCGGGGATCTCGCCGACGGGCCAGTGGCAGAGCTGGCCTCCGAAGTTGCCCCCGTAGCCCGTCTGTCGGCGCCGCTGGGTGTCTGGTTCTGCACGGGCAACCACGACTACTACTGGGACGCCCGCGGCTGGATGGCCAAGATCGACGCACTCGGTCTGCGACTGGTCAGCAACGGGCACGGCGTGGTCACGCGCGGCGATGCCCGCCTCGTCGTCGGCGGCCTGCCGGATCCTGCCGGCATCACGGGACTACCTGACGATCCACGACACACACCGGACGCCGATGCCGTCTTCGCCGGCGCGCCGGAAGGCACCCGCCTGTTGCTCACCCATCAGCCGGCTATCGCCATCGCCGCTGGGGACACCAACGCCGCACTGACCCTGAGCGGGCACACCCACGGTGGGCAGATCTTCCCATGGTCATTGCTGGTGGGGCTGCAGCAACCCATCATCGCGGGTCTGCACCGCCGGGTGGACCACCCCGACTGGATCTACGTCAACCGGGGCGTCGGTTACTGGGGACCACCCATGCGCCTGGGCGCCCCATCCGAGATCACTTGCCTCACCCTGCGCTCGGACTAGGAATCCTACTCCCCTCCGTCGAGAATCCTCGCCAGGTGTTCGTGGAACACGCCGATACGTTCCTGCAGCACGGCTTCGACTTCCCCCAATTCCTGGGCCCGCGCTCTGAGACGCTGGCCCTCCAGCAACCAGGGCGCCTCTATCGGAGTTGCCGCCGAGTCCACAAAGCTCGGGGCCACCGTCCGGGCTCCGCGCATGGTCGGTGACTCTCGGTTGAGGTCAGGTCGATCCATGCCACGGATTCTCAACATGTCGGTGCCGTCACCGTGCATCCGGATCAACTCCTCTGCCACGTGCCAGTACTTCCGCATCACGAAGACCTGGCGGTCGATGAAACGTAGTTGCCTGGCGATCTCGCGCTGCCGCTCCTGGTAGTAGGCCACACGGTCCTGGGCGTACTCGATCTTCTGCCGCAGTTCTTCCGGGCCGTCCTGCGCCGAGATCGACAATTCATCCTCATCATCGAACCGATGATTTGAAGCGCGGATGGTGTTGCCCAGCCCTTCTCTCTCTTCCTGAAACACCAGCAGCTGACGAAACAGTCCCTCGTCCCAACCATCTTCCGTCAACAATCCGTGCAGCCGGCTGATCTCCCAGTCGTAGGAGTCCCGCAGGTCGGCCTCGAGGGAATCACCTACCGTCACCAGACTGTCGAGGCGCCGCTCGATGACCCGCAGCCGTGCGATCAACATGCGCGACGCTGTACGGGTGCGCAGCAGTTCGTACGACTCGGGATCCTGAGTCCAGAGGCTCTCGGCCCGCGCCGACAGAGAGTCCTTTTGAGCTACCAGCCGGATACGGACCGACATCAGGGAATCGGATGACAGATTCAGCAGACCGCGGCGCTCCTGCAGGGTCGTCAAGTCGCGGATCTGCGCCGTCGTCGACGTCGCGACGAACAACAGGATGAAGGGAAGGGCGAGCCGACTCATGTCTCTTCGGCGTACTCGACGCCGTACTTCTCCAGTTTGTAGTAGAGGGCGCTCGTCTTGATCCCGAGCAGTTCCGCCGCCTGCGTCTTCACCCCTCTCGCCTGTTGCATGGCGCGGGTGATGAGTTCACGCTCCAGTCCTTCTAGTTGTTCCGTCATGGGTGCATGCCCGGCTTCTGCACTGGGCGCAAACCCGTCAATCCCATCCTCGGATGTCCCCACTTCGGAGTTGCCATCGAAGGGCAGGTCCGCCGGTCCGATGGTCTCCCCGTCGCTCAGAACGATGGTGCGCTCGACGATGTTCTCCAGTTCGCGCACGTTTCCGGGCCATGGGTAGTCGCACAGAATCTGCAGGGCCTCGGGGGTGAGACGCCTGAGGGGCACGTTGATTTCCCGCGACTTTTTCACCAGAAAGTGCTCCACCAGCAAAGGAATGTCCTCCTTGCGCGCGCGCAGTGGCGGCAAGTGCAGGGGAATCACCTCGAGTCGATAGTACAGGTCTTCTCGGAAGGTTCCCTCGGTGACCATACCTTTCAAAGAGCGGTTCGTCGCCGCCACGACCCGCACATCGGCGCGCAGGGTGGTCTCACCGCCGACGCGGTCGAATTCCTTCTCCTGTAGGACGCGCAGCAGGTTCACCTGCGTGTCCAGCGGCAGGTCGGCGATCTCGTCGAGGAAAATCGTCCCTCCCTCTGCCAGCTCAAACTTGCCCTTTCGCTGCCGCACGGCGTTGGTGAAGGCGCCCTTCTCGTGGCCGAAGAGCTCGCTCTCCACGAGCTCCCGCGGCAGAGCCCCGCAATTGACGCGAACGAAAGGTCCCTCACGCCTCGGGCTGGACCGGTGCAGGGCCCGGGCCACCAGTTCCTTGCCGGTGCCGCTCTCCCCGGAGAGCAGGACGGACGATTCGGTTGCACCCACCTTCTCCACCGCCGCCAGCACCCTGCGGATCTCGGCGGAAGTGCCGACGATCTCGCCGAAGCGGTCGCTGATCTCCCCGCGCAGGTACTCGTTCTCAGCGCCCAGCCGATCCCGCTCGCGCCGCGCCAGACGATGCTCGAGGAGTCGAGTCACCTTGATCGGCAACACCTGATAAAGATCGGTCTTCTCGATAAAGTCGCCGGCACCTTGCTGCATGGCCTGTACGGCGACCTCGATGCTGCCATGGGCCGTCACCATGATGACGTCCGTCGCTGGCCAGCGTTCCTTCACAGCCGACAGCAGCTGCAGGCCGTCCAGGCCCTCCATCCGGTAATCGGTGATGACGAGGTCGAACTCGCCTCCCTCTCCGCATCGGTCCAGGGCCTCCTGGCCCCCGCTTGCAGTCTCCACCTGGTGCCCGAGGCGTTCCACTAGCAGGGCCACTCCCGAGCGCACCGACTCGTGATCGTCGACGACGAGAACGCGGCTCATGCTTCCTCTTCCTCTGCCGGGGCCCGTACTGCCGGCAGGACCAGGCGGAAGGTCGTGCCACGGCCGGGCTCGGACTCGACCTCGACGTGACCGGCATTCGTCTCGGCTGTTTTCTGAACGATTGCCAGGCCCAGACCGGAACCCCTCTCCCGGGTCGTGAAGAAGGGTTCGAACAGGCGTCGGCGCACGTCATCCGGCACACCGGGGCCGGTGTCTTCCACTTCCAGGGCAACATGGTCACCCAAGTCTCCCACGTGGCGGGCACGGACGGTCAACGTGCCACCCTCGCCCATGGCCTGTACCCCGTTCTTCATCAGATTCACGACGGCTCGCTTAACCTGCTCTGCATCCGCGTGGACACGAACGCCCGGTGACACCTCTCCCCGAAAGGTAACACCTGCCGAGTCCATCTCCGGTGACAACAGGAAGGCGGCGTCATCGACGACGTGGGACAGGGGCACGTCCTCTGGTTGCGGCGACGACGGCCGTGCGAAGTCGAGAAACTCAGAAATCACCAGATTCAGCGTCCGCACCTCGGCGCTCACCTTGTGGATGTGCGCCTTGCGGGGATCGTCGTCGGGGAGATCGTCGGCGATGAGGCCCGCGTAGATCTCGATGCCGCTCAAGGGGTTGCGGATCTCGTGCGCGACACCGGCCAGCATCTGCCGCAACTCGGCATCGCGCGCCAGCAGCCTGCGACGCATCTCCTCCATCGTCTCGCCGAGGTAGCCGATCTCGTCCGTCGCCTCGACGTGAATCTCGCGCTCCAGGTTGCCACGGCCGATCTCGCGCGCCGCCGTCACCAACCGCTTTACAGGGCGCGTGATATGGCGCGCCACGCCGACACCGACGAACAGGGTCAGCAGCGTGCCGAGGCCGGCCAGCAGATAGACGGAGCGCTTGAAGCCGACGATGGCCTCCATGTAGCCGGCGCCGATGTCGACGCCGACGGCGGCGACGATATTGCTGCCGTGGTAGATCGGGGCGTACCCCGTCATGTAATGATCACCCGTCTCCTCGTCCGTAAAGCGCGCCGTGTGTGCCAGCTCTCCGCGCCACACGGCCTCGACCTGCCGGCGATGGAAGCTGAGCAGGTGTACCTCGCGGCCGATGCGGGTACCCACCTCCGTGTCGACGAGGCTGCGGCCGTTGCGATCGAAGGCGTAGATACGACGCGCGCCGAGGGCCGTCTGCGTCTCGCGCAGCGTGCTCTGCAGCTGGTTGTGCAGGCGCATGTGATCCATGCCCGGTATCAGTCGGGTCACCAGACCACGCCCGAGATCGGCCGCTACAAACTCCGCTTCCGCCAGCAGATGAGAGGCCAGCTGCTCCTCCAGGCTGGTCAGCGCCTGGCGGTACAGGACCCAGCCACTGCCCCCCAGTCCCACCAGTGCCAGGGTGACGAAGCTGAACACCAGACGACGTCCCAGGCCGCCCTGGCGGCGCACCGGGATCCCTCCCTGCGCGAAGTTTGTCACAGACACACCCGCGATCGAAACTCAGGCAGCCCGCGCACGCCGGGTCGCAGGCGGAACAGGGCGCCGGCGCCGGCGCCCTCGACGACGCGATCATCACCGCCGGCGGTGGTCACGTAGAGTTCGTCGAGATCGACGCCGCCAAACCCGGCGCTCGACACCTTCCTGGCGGGAAAGGTGATGCGGCGATTCTCGACGCCGTCCGGGCTATAGCGCACCAGGCAGCCGCCCCCCCAACGGGCGCACCAGACAAAGCCGTCGGCGTCGACCGTCATGCCGTCGGGTACACCGTCCTCGTCGCTGGTATCGACGAAGACCTGCCGGTCCGTCAGTTCTCCCGTCGCCTCGTCCCAATCAAAGCGCGACACCTGCCTGCTTGGCGAATCGATGTGGTAGAGGGTGCGGCGGTCCGGTGAGAATCCCATACCATTGGAACATCCGATCCCGTCGAGCAGTTCCGTGAGGGATCCGTCCGTGTCGAGCCGATAGAGCCGACCGCTGCCGGCGGGGCCAGCCATGGTGCCGCAAAAAACCCGACCCGCCGGATCCGCGATAACATCGTTGAAGCGGGACTCCCGCTCCACATCGATGCCGTCGACGAGATACTGCAGGCTCTCGCCCTGGCGCCACACGGCGATGGCACCCCCCGAGAGGAACAACAGCAGCGAGTCGTCGGCCTGCACGGTAAATCCGCCAATGGCACCTTCCACCTCGAGCATCTGCTCGTAGCCGTGGGTGGAAGGATCGAAGCGGTAGAGCCTGCCCGCGGGGATGTCGACCCAGTACAGGCGTGACTCACCACGGTGCCAGAGGGGACCTTCCCCGGTCTTGCAGGTGGTATCGGCGACACGCTCGATCGAGACTGCCATCTCCGTTCCATGCAACGTGGCGGCAGGCGTCGAGACGGCGTCAGAACCGGTGAGGATGCATTCCTCCTTCCAGGCGCGCCAGGACGAGCGCAATCGACGGGCCAGGTCCCGAGGTCGCTCCCCGTAGATACGCATACCGAGGATGAGAGCCTCCCGTTGCAGGGCGTGGCGGCGCTCACCGATCTGTACCAGCAGCGGCTCCGCGACACCAGGCACCGGGGCGATGGACCGCAGCGTGTCGGACAGCACGGCCAGGTCGTGGTCGTCGCCGAGAAGGTCCCCCAGTCGGTCGAGTTCATCCTGCCAGGCCTTCATCAGAGTCGGCCACAGCGGCTTCAGGATCTGCGTCTGGTAGTACAGATACTTGACGCGCTTGCGCCACTGGTGAAAGCGGGCCGCCGAAGGCCCCCAGTTGCAGGCGTCAAACTCCCGGCGACCACGGCGGTAAACCCTGATCAGGCCGTCTTCCACCATCTTCCAGCCACCCCGTTCCAACCGCCAGGCATCGACCCGGGCATCGGCGGCCAACAGGTGCGCGACGACGGCGTCGATCGCAAGCTCCCCGTCGCTGCCGGTGGTCACGTCCCAGACCGCGCGTCGGCGATTCTCCAGCACCACCCGCAGGGACGCGCAAGCCTCACGCCGGTCCTCGTCGAGTTCGTCGGCCAGGGTGTCGAAGGTCGATATGAGAACGGTGGCGTCACGCAGCCCGGCCAGCTGCCTGGCGGCGTCACGGCAGGCGATGTTCTCGAGGCGGTAGGTGCCCAGTTCACGACGGACGAGGCGCTGAAGCCCACGCATCCGCTTCATCGCCTTACGCGCCGAATGGATGTCTTCTTCGGGGTTGTCGGTGCCCTCGGTCAGGGCCTGACCCGCCCACATCAGCTGTTCGTGAGCGATCCTGCGTATCCCGTCGGGCAGGGATTCGCCAGGATCCAGACAGAAAGCCATGCGATTAGGAGTTCCGGATCGGGGTGGAGGTGCCTTCAGATGGTATAGAAATGGCCCCTGTATGTCCAGCCTAACAGCTAATGACTACAGGTACTTCCGGCTACTTGCGTCGCCGCCGCCGGCCAATGTTCGGACGGCCTTCAGCAGCAGGTCGATCTCGCCGTCCAGCAGATAAAACGGCAGGCTGGCGCGCAGACCCTCGTGCGAGTGCGGCAATGGCTTGATGACGATGTTCCAGTGCTCGCGCAGCGCCGACGCCAGGTTCGCGCCACTCCAGCCGTGCAGGCCGAAACTGACCAGCGCTGCAGAGGCCCCGCTCGAGCGCGGCGTGTGCAGCTCGATGCCGTCAATGTCGACCAGGCCCGCCTTCAGCCGCTCCGTCAACTTACACACCCGGGCCCAGATCGCCTCGGTGCCGACGTCGGTCAACCAGTCCAACGATGCCGCCCAGGCGTGGACCAGCGGCCACGACCATGGCCCGTACTGGAAACGTTGCGCCGTCTCCGGCAGCTCGAAGGTGTCTGTCGTGAAGTCGAGCCAACTCTCGGCGCGGCCCCCCGCATAGGTGACCTCGATGTCGCGCAGCTTCTCGCGTCGCACCCACAGTGCGCCGGAGGCGTACGGCGCCATCATCCACTTGTAGGAGAGCAATCCCGCGCAGTCGCATCCCAGCTCGCGCAGGCCGTAGGGCACGACCCCGCCCGAGTGCGCCAAGTCCAGGAAGCTGAGGATTCCTCGCTCGCGGGCCAGCGTGCACAGCGGCGTCACGGGAAGACGAAAGCCGAGGTCGGTGGTCACGTGGCTGAGGGCGAGAAGTTTCGTACTCGGCGTCAGCATCAGGGCCGCCGCCGCCAAGAGAGCGGCCTCGTCATCGATAAGAGGCAGTTTCACCACCTCCACGCCGAAACGATCCCGCAGGTGCAGGCAGGGTAGCAGCACCGCGGCCTCTTCGTCTCCGGAGATGACGACACGATCTCCCGCCTGCCAGTCCATGCCGCGCAGCACGGTCTGAAATCCTTCGCTGACACCCCGCATCAGGGCCAGCTCATCGGCATCCACCGAGAAGAACTGCGCCAGCCGCTCCATGGAGCGTCGCCGACGGGGATATTCCTCCTCCGGGTAGATGACGTGCAGCGGGCCTCGCGCCAGCAACTCCTCCATCCGCGAGATATGTTCGCGCGCCACCGTCTCCGGTGTGATCGACACGCCGCCATTCTGAAACCACACGTAGTTGGCCAGCGCCGGAAACTGCGCGCGGACGGCACCCACATCGATTGTCTTGCTCATGCGCACATCATAGGAGAAAAGCGCCGCGTCGGGAACCAAGGGGCACTGGCGGCGGCGCCAGCCGTGACCTACGGTTATCGACTATGACCACTCCCGACCAACTGCTTACCGCCGACGCCCGCGTCTACGACTATCACAATTACGAGAGTGTGCTGCCGCTGCCGCAGTGGCCCGACTTGTCACAGTGGAAGAAGGACCGCAAACAGATTCGACAACACCTGTTGCTCTGTGCCGGGTTGAACGCGCAAACCGCCGCCTTCAAGGCGAAGGGACGCGTGGTGCGTCGCTTCGAGCACGAGGGGCTCATCGTCGAGAACCTCTGCATCGAGACGCTGCCCGGGCTGTACGTCGTCGGCAATCTCTACCGGCCGAAGAAGCCCCGAGGCCGTGTGCCCCTCATCCTGCATCCCCACGGCCACGCCATGCATGCGCGCACCGTGCCGCTGGACCTGTATTCGGTCCCCCACCGCGCGATGAACAGCGCCTTGCTGGGATGCGCCGCCTTCGCCTACTCGATGATCGGCTACGACGACGACACCAGGCAGATCGAGCATCGCTCCCTGCTCACTGGTCCGGAGAAGAGCGCCGCCAACATGCTCGGCCTGAGCCTCTTCGGTCTGCAGCTGAACAACTCGATCAAGGCTCTCGACTATCTGTTGTCCCGTCGAGAAATCGACCCGAAACGAGTCGGCTGTACGGGTGAATCAGGCGGCGGTACGCAGACGTACTTTCTGGCTGCCGTAGACGAACGTGTCAAGGTGGCGGTGCCGGCGGTCATGCTCTCCGGTCACTTTCAGGGGGGGTGCGTGTGTGAAAACGCACCGAATCTGCACCTGCAGTACAGTAATCTTCAGTACGCCGGACTCATCGCCCCACGCCCTCTGCTACTGACGGGCTGTACCGGCGACTGGTCCCACCACGCGCGTCAGCGTGAGTTCCCGATTATGCGACGGCTGTATGAGCTGTACGATGCGGCGGAAAAGATTGACATCTTCACCCAGGACGAGGTGCACAACTACAACCGTGTCTCGCGTGAGGCGATGTACGCGTGGATGGTGCGCTGGCTGCTGGAAGGCGGAAAGAAGGGGCCGAGACAAATCCCCGAGTCATCCGCACCGGTGCCCTCCACGAAGGACCTGCTCGTCTTCGACAGGCCCGTACCGCCCTACAAAGGCGCCATCTCAAAGCAGAAGCAGTTGTTCGACATGTGGCGCCCCCTGCACACACGGCCGGGATCGGCCGCCGAGGTGATCGATGTGCTGCCCTTCGACATGCCGGACCGGAGCGACATCCTGATCCGTTCGCAGCCGTCGCGAAAGGCCTATCGCGCCACGCGAGACAGGCTGCAGTCAATCCGCTACGGCCGCTTCTCCCAGGGGAGCACCCTGGTCTGTCGCTTCCTGCCACCCCTGCGCGGCAAACGGACCTTCCTGCTTCTGCGCCACTGGCGAGACGCCGAGGCCTGGGGGCGGTTCTGCAACCGCCCCCCCGCCGGTGTGCGGCAACTCATCGACGCAGGCAACGGCATCCTCGCGCCGCTGTTGTTCGGACAGTCTGGCTCGGTCGAGTCGCAGAGCTTCATCGACCGCGCCGACAGCTACCTAGCGTCGACCTACGTGCGCACACCACACGCCCTGTGCGCCGACGACCTGCTGACAACGGTGCGTATGGCGTCGGTGGAAATGGGGATTCGACCACAGACGATGACCGCCGTCGCCGACAGCGACATGGGCCTGCTCGCCTGGGCGGCGTGGGCACTGCTCACGTCGAAGTTCGGAGCCGGGCCGCTGGTAGCCGACCTGGGCGCCGCCGACCTCACCTCGTCACAGACATGGGTACGGCGCTGCTACCTCCCGCTGCTGCTCGGCAGCGGTGGCGCCAGGGCACTTTCGACGCTGGGTAAGGTCACCGGTTCGGTGAGCGGTGTGCGGGCGGCAGACCGGCGGCTACTGCCGGCGAGCTGGAGGAGTTCCGTGCCGCGGCGCACGTTCGCGCAGTTACTGGCCGAGGCCCACTCTGACCGCCGCGTTTGACCAGAACTGTGGGCACCCCAGTCCCGGTTTGAGAAATTTGGCAGACCAGCTACTTCCAATACAGTAACAGAATCTCGCGCGCCACGTCTGCGTGCAAATCCCTGCGGATCAGCCATCTCAGGTTTTCCGGCGCCTGTGCCTCCTCCCCACTCTGCGCCCCAAAGAGTTCGACGCCTTCGCGATAAACGCTCCGAGCGACATCGACTTGCCCGGCGCGCAGATAGCTGAAGCCGAGGTTGAACAGAGCCGCCGGGGAGGGCCGTTGCGACCGGGCCCGTTCGAGGTGCCGGATCGCCTCGTCGGTCTTCTCCCCCAACATTAGATTCCACCCCAGGTAGGCATGGGCGTCAGTGAATGTCGAGTCGACGGTGACGGCCATTCGGTAGGCCTCGGAAGACTCTGAGAGGTTGCCGGCGTGGTACAGGCCGATGCCGATCGTCGTGTACTGCTCGGCGGTCATGTCGGCGATGTTACTGAGTGCGGTCTGGTAGGCGAGAACACCGAGATGGGGTTTGCCCTCCCGTACGTAGCGAGCACCAACCTCGGCCATGCCAACGACGGGATCTTCCCCAGGCCCGAAGCTGCGCACGTGGTAGGCCAGCGCCCGACGATGCGCTCCCAGGCGGGTCAGGACGAGGGAGAGTCTTCGGTTTAGCCGGGGGCTGCGCACCCACGTGGAGAGCCGCTCCAGGGCGATGAGGGATTCTTTGTAGAGACCGCGAGCGTCGACGCTATCACCGCGAGCGTCGGCCTGCTCGCCGAACGCGCGGGTAATGCTCTGCCACTCCCAGTGGACGGCGATGTCGTTGGCATCTGGCTCCACTGCGGTTTCCCCGTCGTAAAACTCGCGAAACCGCTCGAGGGCCTCGTCGTACCGACCGGTACGAGCCAGAGTGACGGCGTAGAACTTTCTGTGCCTATGAGCGAGGCTGCCTGGTGTATGTCTCTCGGTGGCGTCCGTCGCCGCGATGGTCTCCATAAGAGCTTGCTCCGCTGCCTCACCGAAGCAGTACAGCTGGTCGCCCTGCAGTGCGACGCGTTCGTACCTCTCGTTGATACTGATGGTCAGGTGATTTGTCGGAGAGACGTAGGTGTCTGGCAGTGCGTACTCGTCAGGGTAGTATGACCAGATAGATCGGTCTGCCTCAGTTGCGGTCCGGTGCAGGTGTACGACACTCTGATACGAGCTCCAGCCCCCGAGCAGCAGAAGGGAGGCGGTGAGGGCAACCATGACCGTACGTCCCCTTTCCTTCAGGCGCGACTCGAGATCGCCATATCCGAGGATGATCACCATCGTCAGAGGCAGGAACACTGGCAGGGATCGGAGAGCATGAGGCAGGTTTTCCTGGGTAAGACTCACGGGAACGAGGCAGGTGATTCCGAAGAGGGCCAGAAAGATCCAGAAGGTGTCGCGCTGGCAGAAGAGTTTGCGCAGAAGACACACGCTCCCCGCCAGAAGAAGTGGCAGGAAAACGATGTTGAGCATGCCACCGTACCCCGTGTGATGTCGCAGGTTGTGATCACCGGTGAAGAACAGAAAATCAGGGCCAACGTGTTGCAGCAGCGCCCCCGGCCAGTGCAGAGGATCGATCGTCCCCACAGCTTCGAAACGAGCCAGGCTGTGCCATTCCCCGAGCATGTCCCACAGTGTCGGCGCCGCCACGAGTCCCCAGACTGCCGCAAAGGTCAACATTGATCGTGGGAAGCGACGCTGCTGAAAGAACTGTATGGCGCCAAGGAGAGGGAGGTGAGTGAAGGCCAGAGGTTTCGTTCCGTAGTACGCGTAGAGCATCAGCCCCGTCGCCAGGGCGGCGAGGGCAGCGGCTCGATGGGACCCGGGCCGCTGAATCCATTTCCAGGACGTCAGCAGAAGGAACAGGACGACCGGGAGGGTGGTGACAAATTCCACCGGCATCCGATGCGGAACCAGAATCCAGGGTGAGCAGAGCAGGAAAGTGAAGAGCAGAGGGTAGAAGAGTGCCCACCTGATCTGCGGCAGTGGAAAGTGGGAACGGAGTAATAAGAAGGCCCCAAGGGCGGCCCAGCCCAGGCCCATGCTGAGAAACCGGGCACTCTTGACGGTCAGAGGATGCAGATAACTGCTGAGTGCGAGAACATAGATCAGCAATGGCGGCCGGTAGTCGTCGAAAGCTCGGATGCTGGTGGGTAGAGTCCGACCGTATTCGTCGCCGCCGGTATGGCGAATGCAGAGTGCGTTGAGAACATTCGACGGGGCGTCCACGCTGTATCCGCCAGGAACCGTGTCCCAGCTGGCGAAGTAGGCCATGGTACCCAGGACGATCACCGCGATACCGGCGGCGCGCGTCACCAACACAGCCCCGGTAGCGCGCGGTCAGCATCTGTGGTCTGCCGACGTGGGGAGAGTTTCACACCCATGATTTGAATGTTCCGTGAAGATCAGCAAGTGGAAGGCGAGGTGCCCGTAGACGGGCACGCCACCGGTGACATCCTGCGTGCTGCAGGCGCAGCGCCTCGTCGTCGCCAACCGAGAACGAGCAACCTTCGTCGAAGATCCAAGCTCCCAAAACTACACACAGAACTTCTGGGACGCAGCACTAGCCGCTTGACACTCTACAAAAACGGCGTTATCCAAGGACAGTCTTGCACATTCTGACTTGCGCTTGAGAGAGACGATGAGAAGATTGGTGTTGTCACTGCTGTCGATCGGCGTCGTCGCCACAGGCTGTACCGGCAGCGGTGACGATAACCCCATCAGCGTTCCGGACCAGCCCGGGATCGCTGGCTGTACCGACATCGCCGGCAGGAACTTTGCGCGCAGCGCCAACAAAGATGATGGCAGTTGCACCTACGACGATGACAGGATTCTCGCCATGACCAGTTTCGGCGTCGAAGTCGATCCGGTGGCGAGGCAGGTTCGGGTCCTCATGCAGGTGAAGAACGAAGAGGGCAGAGGCGTGGGCGGGCTGCAGCCGGAGGATTTCGTCATTGCCGAGAACGGGCGTAAGATCGGCGTCGAGTCGAATGCGACGATCAGCGCCGAGACCATTCCGTTTTCCATACCCACCGTGCTCCTCCTCGATATGAGTTCGAGCGTGCAGGACCTGGTACCGCAGATCAAGCAGGCGACGACGGCCCTGATCAACAACAAGACGGCAAATCAGCAGATCGCCATCTATGTGTTCGACCGGGAGACCCGGCTCATCCAGGATTTCACGGACAATGCTGCTGTCCTGGCCCCCGCCGTGGCCTCCATACCGGAAGACGAGCTGTTCGACTCGACGAACCTGTATGGCGCGATCATCGATGTCTCGGATACATGGCAGGATGAAGTGTCGATGGAGAGAATCGTCGACGGCAGTCTGGTGATCTTCACCGACGGATTTCACAATGCCGACCCGAATCTCGAGATCCAGGACGCCGTCAACGCGATGTTGGGACCCGACGGGAAGCTCAAGAAAATCTACGTCGCCGCTCTGAACAGCCCGGATCTCGATCGCGGCCCTCTGCAGCAGCTGACCTTCAGCACAATGGGCTTCTTCGAGGCTGGTGACATCTCCGCACTGCAGGAGATCTTCCTGGACATTCAGGGCGAGATCACGGACCTGTCCAACAGTTTCTATTTGCTCACGTACACGAGCCCGATCACGAATCCCGAAGCCAGCGAGGAGTTGCTCGAGGTGGCTATCGTCGGCAACTCCAACACGGATGACTCCGGACGCATTCGAGCCCGCTTCGACAGCGAGGGCTTCGGTCAGTAGCCTCTCGCTACTCCAGTAACCCCCACAGACTCCGCCGCGCCTCGGGCCAGTCTTCCCACTCGGGATGCAGGTGCTTGAGCGCCTCCAGGTCGCGTTTTCGGCCACCAGGCGGGTAGTAGTTCCACGCCATCGCCCGCCGGGGACCCGCCGCCGTCTTCACCCCCGTGGCATGCCAGCAGGAAGGCGTCCACACCAGCGTCCAGCGCGGGTCGAGGACAACCTCCACTTCATGCGGATGCCGGGCGAAGCAGAACTCCGGCGCCTCGTCGTGAGTCCCCGTGGCCAGTTCGAGCTGCATCAGCTCGGCGGCTACCTCGTCCCGTGCCCGATGCTGGCTGCCCGGCAGTACCCGCAGGGGCGCGTTGCTCGTGTCGTGGCGATCCAGGGCGGTACGTAGCGACACTTGCCTGACATCGGGCCCACCGTCGGCATGCCAGTGAACCTGCTGCTGCGGCCGGCCATCGGCGGCCACGGTCTTCGACGCGTCGCCCAGTCCGCAGGCGCCGACGTGGATGTCCTGATGACCGAGAATGCGGCGCGCCGCGACCAGAATCTCCGGGGCCTCCACCATTCTCAGCAACGGCTCCCCCACCAGAAAGAATTGACACGCGCCTCGATTGAATTCCGTCGGGAACTCCGTACGCTGCCACTCGGGCTCCACTTCCTGCTGGCGGAAGTCGACCTCGCGCATGCCCGCCGCACCCAGGGGATTGGGCACGAGGAAGAAGCCGTTGCGCTCGAAATGCGCGATCTGAATTTCGGTGATCTCAAGAGCCATGCATTCAGATCCTGTCGTAGCGATGGGCGTCCGATCCACAGCAGAGCGCCGCCACGTTACGCGGAAGCCACGGTGAGTTCACGCAACCGATCTTCATCGAGTTCGACACCGAGGCCTGGTCCATCGAAGGGATACAGGTAACTGCCCACGGCGCGCACCCGCTCTTTCGCCGGTGACGTCGTGTAGAGTACAGGCCCCATCGGGTCGCAGGGCAAGGTCACCTGCGGTGAGCTGATGCCCACCGCCACCTGGGCGCTGACGCCGAGGGTGGACTCCTGGTCGGTCCCGATCAGGCACTTCATGCCCGCCGCCTCCCCCACGGCCAGGATTCGCTTGATGTGTGTCGGGCCTCCGGACACACAGGCCACGTTGAAACCAGTGCAGGCGCCGGTATCCGCCGCCTCGTACGCCTGCCGCGGCGTCTGGATGTGCCACGTCACTGGCAGGTCGACGCGTTTCGTGAACTCGGCGCTCACACGCATGTCGCGGCTGGGCTGCTCGAAATGGTAGGGCTCGTGGTGCCGCAACGACTCGCCGTAGCGCAGCACCTCCTGCCAGTCGCTGAAGCGCCCCGAGAAGTCCACCGACTTCAGCTTGATCTCATCGCCGTGGCGCGCCTTCATCTCGGTGAGAAAACGGTTGTCGAGGTCGGCATCTCCGGAGACGTAGAAGCGGAACAGATGATGCCCCAGATCGACAAGGCGCTGCAGGTACGACCCGGCACGCTCGAAATCCTCCTTCACTTGCCAGCCGAAGATCGGGTAGCAGCAGTAGAGGCGATCACGCACCTGACCGCCCAGCAGCTGATAGGCCGGTACGCCCTGGACCTTGCCGTTCAAATCGTAAAGGGCGAGGTCGATGGCCGACGCCACGTGCCTGTCCGAGACCGTGCTCGTCCACTTCCGGGACAGCATGTACTCGTTGATCTCGTTGATCTGCCGTGCATCGCGCCCCTTCAGCTTTTCTTTCAGCATCGCCGCCAGAGCCCCTACGTCCTGGCACTTGCTGTCCGACGCCTCACCCAGGCCCACCGGGCCGTCCTCGACGTGAACCTTCACCAGTGTGTGGCCCGATGTGTGGCCATAGAACCGGGGCGTCTCTATCTGAATAACTTCGATCTGTTGGATCTTCATCGGGTTATCCTCTCGTCACGATCGGCTCCGGTGCCTCGGCTTCCCATTCCGGTCCGGCCAGCGCCGTCGCCAGAGTTCGCGCCACGCTGACCGCATGGGCGCAGGTCGCCTCCTCGGTGATCGTGTAGATCTGGTAGCAGTACGAAAGCGTGCCGAAGCGATCCGCCAGGTTTGTAAACTTGCCGGCGTCGCACATGGGCGTATCACGCGCGATGGTTGTCACCCGCCAATCGCTGTTGAGGGCGAGCAGAGCTTTGTCCACGCTTGCGAGCAACTCCCGGCGGTCATCATCAGCGAACCACTCGGACGCCATCGGATTCAGCTTGTGGTGCCGTACGTCCTGGTAGTGGGTGTGGAACTCCATGTAGGACAGTGGGTGCAGCTCGTTTGCGTAGTCCCAGAGAGCCCGTGTCTCCAGCGGCGCGGATTCCCCTGCCAGCAACCGTCCGAAGCTGAACATCGGGACCTCAGCCACACCGTTGGTGCACGAACGCCCGTGGGCGGTACCGTCCGGATTTGGAAGGGGTATGAAGGCGAAGCGAAATCTCTCGAGCAGGCGTTTTGTCAGCGCGCTGCCGTCCGTCAGCCAATGCGCGATGGCCAGCACGGGCCGTGCCGCGGGCTCGGCAGGCTGCATGGTGGCTCCGAAGAGAATCGTGTCGTCGTAGCGGTAGCCCGTGGATTCAAGGGCAACGATGGGCCTATCCCCGGCGGTGCGCCCCAGATCACGGATGTCGAATGGGCCGTGTGCGGCCAGGGCCTGCATCTCGTCGAATACGTCGTCGCCGTGAGCGAAGGGCTTGTTGGCGACGTGGACCAGCTCCCCCGGGGCCAGATGCAGATCCAGATCCACGTGCGAACGGTCGACGAAGCTTGTGTCTATCGACGGGATCGGCCACCAGCGACCGTGTCTGAGAATCCAATAAGGAGGTGCCATATAGGAGGCACCGTTGGTCTTGGTGAAGTTGAATCGCACGCGTACGTCACGAGGCTCGTCGGCGTCACTGGCAACGCGCACGTGACAGGCGTACTCGCGCGGCACGCCGGCGCCGCCGAAGTGCACGCCCAATGCCTCGAAAAACCAATCGGGCACTTGTTCCGGCTTCGGATCGATTTCTACCAGGCCCTCCTGGCTCGTACGGATGTCGCCGGCGCTGCCACCCTCGAATTCGGCATCGATGTCAAGCACTTCACTCATCTCTGACTGGGAAGTGGGACCTTCTGTTGGGCGAGAAGGGTACGATGTCGTGTGGAGTGCACCAAGCCGACGTCGGCAGTTCGGGGACACGGAGGCCAGTGGCCTATATTCAGATACGATGAAGGTACGGACGCACATCATGGGCGCCTGGACGCGCAATCGCACGTCGTCTCAGATGCCGGCATCGATCTACGATTCTGCATGATTCCCTATCGATATTGCCCTCTTTGTTCCTGACCTCCACGCATCCTGACTTGCGGGTCGCAGTTGGGCGAACCATGAACTTGCCAGTGAGATTCGCCTTTCTCCTGGTGTTTCTTGTCGCCCTGCTGTTGCACAGGCCTTTGCCCGAACCGGCGTGGTTGCAGGTGGACGAACGATCCTTCGTCGAGTTTCCCCTTGGCTTCTTTGGCGGCGATCTCAATCCGCATTTCTTCAACTACCCGACCCTGCACTTCTACCTCTGTGCTGCACTCGACTACGTCTGGTTTCTGCTGTCCGGCTCCGACTCCCTCGAGAACTTTGTCGCCTATCGCTGGTTCGTGGACGGTTTCGACATCATCGTCCTGGCGCGCGCCCTGAGCACGGTCATGTCCGTTGCCACTGTCGTCGTGGTCTGGCGCATCGGGCTGCGACTCTACGGCCCCGTGGCTGGTCTTGGCGCCGCTCTGTTCCTGGCCCTGATGCCCCTTCATGTGCGTTTCGCGCATCTGGCCGCCACCGACTCGCCCGCCGTATTGTGGCTGAGTCTGTCGCTGCTCTACGCTGTGCGCATCGTGCAGGAGGGACGGCTGCGGGATTGCCTTTGGGCGGGGCTGTTCGTCGGTCTCGCTGGTGCGACGAAGTATCCAGGTGCGCTGGTGGCGATCCCCGTGGGCATGTCGGCGCTGCTGCGTTGGCCGACGTGGCGCAATCCGGGTCTGGTCCTGGCTGCCGCTGCGTCTTTGCTCACCCTTGCCGTGACATCGCCCTACACTTGGCTCGACCCGGCAGCCTCCTGGGCCGGCCTTTCGCAGATGGGCCGCGAACACCTGCTCAGCGACATGCATGCCGGTGGTGAAGGCCGGGGCGTGACGGTATTGCGCGTAAACTTGCGCTATGGATTCGGGTTGATGAGCCTGGCCCTTGGTGTCGTGGCGATCCTATGGCCCTGGCGATGGCGACGCGACGAGCTCGTGCTTCTGGCTGCGATCATCCTCTTCGGCACCCTCGTGCTGTCAGCATCTTCCCTGTTCATGCGTTACTGTCTGCCGCTGGCACCACTCTGGAGCGTGCTGGTGTGGCGGCTCCTGCACCGGCTTGAGGCACGGCGTGTATGGCAGCTGGGTTGCGTGGCTCTCGTGCTTGCCGAGCCGGCATGGGGCTCCTGGCAGCATCGTCGGCTGCACGGTGGCCCTGATACTCGCACCGAGGCCATCGCCTGGACCCTGGAGCACTTGCCCTCGGGAGGTCGGTTGGTACAGATGCAAGGCCGGGCCGGGCAGACACGACGCCTGTTCACACCGGTTTCAGTCATGGTGCGACTACAGCCCTTTGAGCGCGTCTTCGGACTCGAGCGGCTCATTCGGGCCTTTGAGATCCTGCATCAACGACAGGATCTTCCGCCGCTATACACCTACTACGACCTCAACGCCCTGGCCCGGTCGACGGCGAAGACGTCGGCAGAGACTCTCGACTCCACCCTCGTCTTGTGGTATGAGCACCCGCTGCGTCCGAATGACGACAAGCCAGCCCTGGCCCCGGTCGTGGATCGCATCGACTGGTTGGCCTCCTTCTCGCCGGGCCCCATGCCAGAGGCCGTGTTCGATCAGGTCGACTGGCACTTCGTACCCGTCGGCGGCTGGCGTGACGTGCACGCAACGGGGCCGTCGATCCGCGTCGGCCGTGCCCCCCTCAACTTCCGTACGCCCGTGCCGTCGAACCGGCAGTTCCTCAAACTGATGCACGATATCCAGGCCGGGCGTCTGGCGGCACGCCAGCAGGACTGGGCGGGCGCCAGACGGCATCTCGGCGAAGTCCTGCAGACACCCTATCACCTCGAAGAGCTTCTGACACCATCTGTGCGCTACGATGTGCTACTCAAGCTTGGTGTCGCCGGGTTCTACCTGGGAGACCACAGGGCCGCCATCGACCGCTGGCACCATGCCGCACGGCTGAAGCCGGAAATGGCGGAGCCACACTACAACATGGGACTGGCCTACGACGCCCTGGAGCGCCATGCAGAGGCCGTCGCCCGGTACGAACGCGCCGCTGCACTGCAGCCGGACAACGCAGACATTCTCTATAGCCTGGCACAGAGCCATGCGCGTCTCGGCCGCTATGTCGAGGCGATAGCCGCCTATGGCAGCGCCCTGCAGCTGGCGCCCTCAGCAGAGGGTTATGCCGACTTCGGCCGCATCCTGCAGATCAGCGGCCGGCCTGAGGAGGCGAAGGCGGCCTTCGAACAGTCTCTGCGGCTGACGCCCGACCATACACGTGCAGCCGACATCCGGTTGATGTTGAGACGCTGATCATCGGTGT
>JAYZCA010000275.1:0-6958 GCA_036339235.1 Candidatus Latescibacterota bacterium
TTGGGCCATTAAGCGACCCCGAAGGGGCACCTGACTGGTCGCTAACTAGCCCCGGGATAACACGATGCGAATCCCCGTTACCCACATCGACGACGACCGGGCTCCGCTCCGTACCCCATCGAATTCGAGATCCCGGTGCAGACCGACGGCGAGGCAACGGTGACCTATACTGCCGTGTACCGCTGTAGAGATCTTCTTCGACTGGAGCGCGCCGAATTCCGATGATGGTGACATTGATGCCGCGAGGGCACGGTGACACGCAGGAGCGCGATCCGTTGTCCACCTGACCAGCGCGGGGGAAGTTGAGAAGCTGAGCGTCGTCAACTTCCCCTTTTCCAAGCGCCGCCAATCAGCGCCCTGCGCAGACGTCGGTTCGGTTAGGGTTCCCCCGTAGTTCTCATGTTGGCAGCGATCCCAGCCTCGGCGGGCGCACCCCCTTGAACATGCGGTCGTCCGCGTCATCCCCATTGTGCTGCGCCAACCGCTTGTAGCCGTTGACGCCAGTCATGGGGTCGAGTCCGAACAGCTGCCGGCGCTCGGGGGTATTCAGCTGCCCTGCTGCCTCCAGGGCCACTGCGGCCTCCACCGTCACCCCCGGCTGCTTCTGGTAAAAGGGGGCGTAGAGCGTCAGCACACACCAGCGATCCCGATCGCCTCTGTTGGGCAGTGTGGTGTGCCACAGCCGCGTGTTGAACAGAAAGGCGCTTCCCGCCTTCACTTCGGCGGCCACCATGTCCGGCATGTCGCGCTGGTCCCGAACTTTGCTCGCCTGATTCTCACCGCCCCCCATGCCTTTGTACGCTGCGTGGTCCGGTCTGTGCTCCCACAGGTGCGATCCTGGAACACAGGCCGTACAGCCATCGTCGGGCCCGACATCCGTCAGATACACGATGACCTTGGTATTGAGCGGCCGTCCCAGATATCGCCACTCGTCGTCATTGCTGTGATCTCGGTGCCAGTTGACGTAGCCGCCCTCCTCCTGCGCGTCTTCCACCGTCTGCGGCTCCAGGACGCGCACTTGAATGGTCGCCGTCTGTACGTCCTCCCCGACCGTAGCGTTGAGGAATGGCAGGAGTTTCGGATGCGCGATCATCTCCACGGCCGCATCGTCCTGCTCGAGGAGATGGAGCGGGTAGATATCGAAATATTTTCTCGCATGCCAGGTGCCGGAAGCGTAATACTCGCCGTTTTCCGAGACACCTTTTCCCTTGGCTCTACCCTCCTCCCAGTCGACTCGCGTATTAGCCTGCGCCTTGTCAAAAGCCGCCTGCACGCGCTCCAGCTCTTCACCTTGCAGCACATCTTCGATTACGGTGAACCCGTCGCGCTTGTATGAGGTCACTTGATCCTCGAGAAGAGCCGCCGCCGTTTCCTCTGCCTCTGGTGTGGTGTCAACTACTGTCGACATATCGTGAATCTCCATTGAATGCTCTGCGCACTGCTGACTCGCTTCAGCAGCCAGAGAACGTATGCTGCGACATCGAACCTTCTACTTCGACAACTGCACTGGATGAATACAGCAACCCCCCGAGGCGGCTCAAACCCTCACTTTCTGGCTAGTCTCTCCGCTCTCATTTCATGCCAGCGAGTCTCTTCCCATCTGAGCGTTGGCCTTTCGCTATTCACGTCCATGAAACGCACCAGCATCTGGCGGTCTCGGATGTGGATGATATTGTAGCCTCCGCCCGAACGCTCGTGAATCATCTGCCGGGAATCCGACCAGGTGATCGTGCTGCAAACACCGTTGGTGACTGCGGTGGGGACACCTGCGAAGCTGCTGAGATAGGACATGTGGAAGTGGCCGCACAGTATCCCGATGACGTTGAACCCTTCGATGGTCTCGGCCAGGCGAGGAGCGTTTACGACGTCTTCCTCATCCCGGCCAAAGACGACCTTCCCAGGCGGGTGATGAAAGGCCAGGAGAAAATCCATGTCGGGTGTCGATGTCAGCTCACGACGTAACCATTCCAGCTGTTCGTCATCAAAGTCGCCGAAATGCTGGCCGTCCGCATGCGAATCGAGGATGATCACTTTCAGACCATCGATGACCTGGCTGTAGTAGTAACGGCTGCCGCTGATGGGTTCGGCCGCGCCAAGCACGATTCGCCTAAACGGCTCATTGGCATCGCCGTTGCCAAGGGCGAGCAGGATCGGGACGTCGAATTCGCCAGCCATTCGATCGAGCAGCTGCCTGAGGCGCGGGTATCCGACCTCAGCGTTGCGCGCTCCCAGCACGTGGTCTCCTGTGATTACGAAGAAATCGGGTTTGGGTGCGTATCGCCGCAGATGCTCGAGGGTATTCAGTGCCTCGGCGTAGCTGTCCAGGTGTTCGAGATGGCGGGCGCCTTCTGCCTGGAAGTGAAATTCGGACATGTGAATCACGGTGAGATCACTGGCAGACAAGGCGATCCCTTAGGCGGTGTTGAGGGGTGCGCGGGGGGGCGCGATTGAATCGGCTCCCCGAGGTCACCCCAGCGCCCATCGATCGATCGGCGCTAGGCAGGTTGGGGGTCGGCATATACTACACTCTCTGGTGCGCCAGCGCCATGGAACTCAGGGCTTTCACGCCGTTCGGTTACCGGAGGGGCGACGGGTATCCCGTAGCGCAGGCTTCGGCCGGACCTGTTCGTCCCGGACCAGCATGCTGCCACGCACACGGGTAGAATCGGATCACCGCGCTTGCGTCCCACCTCTCTGTTGACGCTAGCCACATCTCGGCTCAATTTATCGACCTCTGAATTGGCATCGTACGCTCCACTCACCACCAAGAGGTACTGGCATGATCCTCTTGCACAACGGCATCGTCGTCGACGGGTCGGGGCAGCCGTCTCAACACGGCTCGGTCTTGATCCGCGACCAGACCGTCGAGTCTGTCGGCACCATCGAAGCCACTCCCGACATGGAAGTCGTCGACTGTTCCAACCGGGTGATCGCCCCTGGCTTTATCGATGTCCACAGCCACGCCGATCTCGAGGTGATGCAACATCGTCCCGAAAAAGTGATGCAGGGAGTGACCACCGAAGTGGTCGGCAACTGCGGCTTTTCGCTATTTCCCACAATCCCCTCATCGGAGCTCGTTCCCGCCTTTGAAATCTTCTCCGGTCGCGGTGAAAAGAAGTGGCCTGATGCCGCGGCCTATTTTGAAGACCTGGAGACCTCGGAGAGTCGTACCAATGTCGCGGCCTTGACCGGTCACTCTACGCTCCGAGCGGGGGTGTCCGGCATGAGAGCCGGAAAACTGGAGACTGCCGAGCAGCGCGAGGTAGAGAAGCGTCTGTCGGCGTGTCTGGAGCAGGGCTCGATCGGACTTTCGACCGGGCTTAACGAGGTGCCCAGCAGCTACGGGGACTTCGATGAGTTGGTCAGTCTGTGCCAGGTGGTCAAGCGATACGATGCCTTTTATACCAGCCATCTGAGAGACTACAAGTTCCGTATCCTGGAGGCCGTGGAGGAAGCCCTCGACCTGGGCCGAAGAACGCAAGTGCCGGTTCAGATATCTCATCTGCAGGCAGCAGGCTACAAGAACTGGGACAAGATGGACGCGGTGCTGGAGCTCATCGACCGCGCTTCCGCAGAGGGCGTGGATGTGGGCATCGATGCCTATCCGTATCTGGCGGGCTCTGCCGGCCTGACACAGCTCCTGCCCATCTGGTCTCTGGAAGGCGGAACCCGGCAACTGCTGCAACGCCTCCGAGACCCAGACACCCGCCAGCGCATCGCCGCCGAAACCGAAAGCGGCATGGCCAATCGTTGGCAGGATGTCCTCCTCGCTACCATGACCCATCCTGACCAGGCGGACCTGGTGGGCAAGACCGTTCAGGATATAGCGGATGAGAGAGGCTGTTCAGGGCTGGCCGCCGCCCTGGACCTGGTGCTCGAGACCCAGGCGACGGTCGTGATCGTCTCCTTCAATCAGTCGGAAGAAAACCTGCGCAAGGTTCTGAGTCATCCGCTGACTTCGATCATCACCGATGGTCTGGTGACCGATGGCAAGCCGCATCCCAGGACCTTCGGGACCTATCCCACCTTCTTGGGAGAGTTTGTGAGGGAGAAGAGCTGGATGTCGCTGGAGGATGCGATCCACAAGGTGACGGGCTTGCCGGCGCAGCGTTTCCACCTGGAGCGCGAAGGGCTCCTGCGGCCCGGTTACCACGCCAATATCACCGTGTTCTCGGCCGCCGAAATCGGCACGCAAAGCAACTACGAGGTGCCCGACTGCGCCCCCCAGGGAATCGAGCATGTGCTCGTAAACGGCTCATGGGGGGTTCGCCAGCGACAGCTGCAGCAGCTGTTTTCGGGTCGGCCAGTGAGGACCTGACAATGTGCTGGATCCCGTTGATGAAGCCCATTTACGCTGCGATGAGAAAGGGGTAAGCCATGCGCCGCCGCCGCACCATCTACTTCAATGACGCCCGTCACTACTACCTGTTCGTCTACGATCCCCCGATGCGGATGGAGGATGCCTGGGTCCCGGTCGATGAGGTGGCCGGGACGGCAGTCGACACCTTCAGCTATGGGGTCTCCCGTGGGGACGGCTTGTTCTACCCCACGAAGGTCGGCCTCGAGTGGGGCTCCGACCGCAAGCCCTTTCAGAGCGCCTACGAGTGGCGCTGTTGGGAGAACATGCAGAGCCTCATTGTGCGAGGACTCGATCCGCTCCAGGTCCTGGTCGACCGGGCCCACGAGAAGGGCATGGATTTCTTCGCCAGCCTGCGCCTGGGCGGCTACGGGGGGATGAATCCCGACCACAACGTGGCGAACGGAGGCCGGGGATTCGTGCATACAGAGATGCGCGACCACATTCACGCCTTAGTGGAAGAGCTGGCGACACGCTACGACGTCGAAGGGGTCGAACTGGATTTCGCCGCCGCGCCCGGCGGCGCCGCGCACTGCCTAAACCTCGACGAAGCCGCCGAACAGGCGTCCGTGCTGACGGACTTCGTACGCGATTCGGCGGCGGCGATCAGGGGCCGATCCGGCGACCCGGGACTGGTCGGAGCGCGCGTCTACCCGACCTTGGCGTTGAACCAGCGCGCTGGACTCGACGTCGGCACCTGGTTGAGCGAGGGCCTGCTCGACTTCGTCGTGCCGATGGCTTATTCCTGTTTCGTTCTCGATGCCCAGATGCCGATAGACTGGATCGTCGAAGCCTGCCACCAGCACGATGTATCCGTGTATGGGATGTTGCAACCATATTTCGGCGACGGGCGCAGGAACAACACCAAGGTCGAGCACGCGACGCCGGAGATGATGCGGGCCGCGGCTTCCAACTTCTGGCAGGCCGGCGTCGACGGCATGTACACCTGGTTCATGCCGTGGCCGCTGGAGGACGCCCAACGGCGCATCCTCACCGATATTGGCGACCCGGATCTGGCCAAAGAGGGAAACAAACACTACTTCCTCCGCCAGCGTCCCGAGAATAAGGACAGCTTCGTCTATGACGCCGAGCTGCCCGTAGCGATTCCGGGGCCTGACTCGGAAAAAACGTACGAAATAGCCTTCACGACCTCTGATGATCCGCGAAACGAGCGCATAAGTCGGATGGTACTGAAGATCAATGTTTCCGACCTTGTCACGCAAGACCGATTCGAGATCAACCTCAACGGCGTCTCTCTCGAATCGGAGCCCTGCCGGCGCACAGCGCGAACCTACGACGCCTATACCGGCGTGTGGCTGGAGTTCGACCTCAACCAGGTGCGGCCCCGCAGAGGCGCCAACACGCTGCAGTTTTCATTGCGCGAAAGGCCCGACGGCTTCGGGGGAGGGATCAGTATCGACGACGTCGAACTCATTGTCGAGTACGATGTCTTCCCAGGCAGGGCCACAGTAGAGGGCGGGAGAAGTGGCTGACCACAAGAACGTACTGCTGCTTATCGCCGACGACTGGAGCCGGCTGGCCGGATGCTACGGGAGTCCGGCAATCCAGACACCTCACCTCGATGAGCTCGCGCGCCGCGCCACGCGGTTCACCAACGCCTTCTGCACAACGCCGTCGTGCGCCGCGAGCCGGGCCAACATCCTCACCGGACACTACAGCCACACCCACGGCCAGTACGGGCATTCGCACTCGGTACACAACTTCCACACCGCCGTGTCGATGCCGTCGATTCCAAAGACGCTGACGCAGGCCGGCTTTGCCGCCGGGATCATCGGCAAGCTGCACGTGCAGCCGGAGAGCGTGTACCCATGGACACACGATCTACAAAAAGTGCCCGGTGGCCCGCGCAACGTGCCGAAGATGGCCGCGACGGCTGCCCGGTTCTTCGCCGACATCGGCGAGCGGCCGTTCTACCTGCACATGGGGTTCACTGACCCGCACCGAGACTTCGGCAACCGGCAGACCTACGAGGGCGTGGAGGAGACGCGCTACGATCCAGCCGAAGTGCCGGTGCCCGACTTCCTGCCCGATCACCCGGACGTGCGCGCCGAGCTGGCCGAGTACTATCAGTCGATCTCGCGGCTCGACCTGGGCTTTGGTCTGGCGATCCGGGCGCTGGAGGAAGCAGGCCGCGCCGACGACACCATGATTATCGTCATGAGCGACCACGGCATGCCGTTCCCCGGGGCGAAGGCGTCCTCCTTCGACTCCGGCCACCGCTGCCCGCTGCTGATCTCGCGACCCGAAGCGGCGGAGGTGAAATGCGACGCCCTCGTCAACTGGTCGAGCATTGCGCCGACGGTGTTCGAGTGGTGCAGTGTGGAGGCGCCGGAAGGCCTGCCGGAACGGTCGCTCCTGCCTGTCCTGGACGAGGGCCACGCTTTGGATTGGAACGAGACCTTCTTCTCCCACACCTTCCACGAGGTGACCAACTACTACCCTTACCGCGCCTTGCGCGCTCGGAAGTACAAATACGTCCGCAACCTCTGCCCGGAGCTGACGAGACCACTGCCGAGCGATCTCTGGATGTCGCCCACATGGAAAGCGGTCGAACGCGAAGACATGGAGATGATGGGACGC
>JAYZCA010000276.1:0-8377 GCA_036339235.1 Candidatus Latescibacterota bacterium
CGTCACCTTGCCCAGAATCGGGACCCGGCCGAAGACTTCGACGATGAGCAGATCGTAGTTGACGGTCAAGGAATCGCCTGCCAGGCTCCAAGTGCCCACCCAGTTGACATTACCACCGTCGAGGAGGTTGTCGTCCGCCAGCGGCCCATCATCGAGGGCCTGGCGTACCGCATCGATGTTGCGCAGTTCGGCCAGGAAGGCGCCGCCGATGCGGTTGCGCACAGAGCCGTCGGCCTGGAAGGTGTAGGAAAACTCCAGGTCACCCTCGCCCACATCCTGCGCCGCCTGCAGATCCCAGGTGCCGTAGAGCATCTGCGCCTTGGAGCGCACCGGGTCTTCCGTATCGTCGCTGCAGGCAGCCAGCGAGATCAGGGCGCAGGCGAGAGGGAAGACCGATTTCCATCGGGACAGCTTAGGTGACATAGCAGATACTCCCGTTCACGTCATGGGGATTCCCAGAACACATCAACAGCCTCACCGATCTCCTCCACGTTGCGCGTCCGCTTCGGCGTGCCCCACGATGGCAGGTAGAGTTCGACGTAGTCTTCGCGGGAGAAGCGCTTGTCGATGAGCAGCAGCAGGCCGCGGTCCGCTTCAGAGCGAATGACACGACCCGCCGCCTGCAGGACGCGGTTCATGCCCGGGTAGGTGTAGGCGTAGGCGAAGCCAGCGTTCTCGTGGTCGTCGTAGTAGCCCTTGATAAGATCACGCTCCAGGCCGATCTGTGGCAGGCCGACGCCGACGACGATGGCGCCCACGAGCCGTTCGCCCACCAGGTCGATGCCTTCTCCGAAGATACCGCCCATGACGGCAAAGCCGACGACGGTCTCGGGGTTGGCGACATTGAAGACGTTGAGAAATTGTTCCTTCTGGCGCTCGTTCATACGCGGCACCTGCATCATGACGAGGGTGTTGCGCGCCGCCACGGCCTCGAAGCGCGGCAGGACCTCCTGCAGGTATTTGTAGGACGGGAAGTAGACCATGTAGTTCCCGCGCCGGCCGCCCACTGCCGCGGCGATCGACTTGGCGACGTCGTCGTAGGACTGGCCACGGCCACGGTAGCTGGTGTCGATGTGATCGGCCATCATGACGAGCAGGTTTTCCGGTGGGAAGGGGGAGTCGAGTTCGAGGGTATAGTCGGCGTGCTCGCCGCCGAGCAGACGGCGAAAGTAGTCGACGGGTGTCAGCGTGGCAGAGAAGAAGGTGACCGAGCGGCCGCGTTTGCAGGCCTCGCGGATACGGCTTGACGGATCGAGACAGTAGAGGCGCAGGATGAGGTCCCCCCGGCCACGCTTCTCGCCGTAGGTGACGTAGTGCTCGTCGAACAGGTCGTAGACGCGGAGGAAGGCGACGATGGTGAAGAACAGATCTGTCAGGGTCTCCTTCCATGACGTGGGCCGGTTGCGCGCCAGGACGGGCTCGATGGCAGCCTGCACACGCTGCAGCAGGGGCTGCAGATCATCGGGCGGGTTGCGATCGAGCCAGCCGTCGCCACTGCCCTCGTCCTGGCAGCGTTGGATCTGCGTCTTGAAGTAATGGTCGAGAGTGCCGAGGACGTGGCGCAAGGCGGGCAGATCCTTGCCCAGATCCCTGATGACGGATCGCACCTGGCTGCGACGGATTTGCGCTGAGTACATGTCGCGGGCGCGGTCGACGAGATTGTGAGCCTCGTCGACGAGGAAACCGTAGTTGCCACCGGTTTCGAGGAAGTAGCGCCGCAGGTATGCCTTCGGGTCGAAGACGTAGTTGAAGTCACAGATCAACACGTCCGACCAAAGGGACAGATCGAGGCCCAGTTCGAATGGACAGACCTGATGTTTTCGTGCCGCCTCTTCGATGGAGGTGCGGGTGAAGTCGTCGCGCGAGGCGAAGGTGTCTTCCACCGCGTCGTTGATGCGGTCGTAGTAGCCGAGGGCGAACTCGCAGGTCTCGGCGTCGCAGGGTTTGCCGTCGCGGGCGTTGAAGCAGATCCGGTCGCGAGCCGTGATCGTACACGACTTGAGCCGCAGGCCGCCATCACGCATGTCCTGCAGCGTCTTTTCGGCGATGGTGCGTCCGCTCGTCTTGGCCGTCAGGTAGAAGATTTTCTCCACCTCGCCTTCTCCCAGGGCCCTGATCGCCGGAAACAACACCGACACGGTCTTGCCGATTCCGGTGGGGGCCTGGGCGAAGAGACGGCCCCTGGATACGACCGTTTCGAACACGGCTTCGCTCAGCTCGTGCTGGCCGGGGCGGAAGGTGGGGAAGGGGAAGGGCAGAGTATCGATGGACGCGTCTCGCTGGTCGCACCAAACGTGCCATATCCGCGCCCAGCGCAGGTAGCGCTGGGTCATGTCGAGAAAAAATATCTCCAGCTCCTCGCGGGTGAATTCGCGGCGGTCCTCGCGCAGTTCGCCGGAGTCGAGCTGTACGTAGGTGAGCTGTATCTCGACACGAGTCGGCTGCAGCTGTTCGACGAGGATGTGAGCGTAGATCTTCGCCTGCGCCCAATGATGGAGGTTGTCGGGCCGAACCTCCTCGAGGCTGCTGTAGGTCGACTTGATCTCCTCCACGAGCAGTTCGTCGCCTTCCTGCAACACGCCATCGACGCGGCCGACGATCTCGAGGGTCATCTCGCTGTGGGCGTCGTCGACGCGGTAGCGGACGGAGACCTCGCTGCGGTATTCCGGAGGCCGCTGGTCCTGTACGTACTGGTGCCCGCGTGTGCCCTCGATGGTCCGCTGTGCGCTGACGAAGGACGAGCCCAGATCGCCGGAGCGCAGGCAGAAGGCGACGAGGCCGCGGACGGATGTCTGGAGGAGGGTGTCGTTGGACATGATCGGTTTGGACCGAGAGAATATAACAGGTTAGGTTCGGCGCCATGGGAGAATGGAACAAGTGAATGAAACCCGGTCCACCCCCGTGAGGCTCGGGGTCATCGGCGGCTCCGGCGTCTACCGGATGGACGGCGTCCACGTGGTGGCCGAACACGAGATCGACACACCCTTCGGTCCACCGTCCGACACGCTGGTGGAGACCCGCATCGGAGAGCGCACCGTGTTCTTCCTACCGCGACACGGCAAGGGTCACCGCCTGCTGCCATCGGAAGTTCCCTACCGCGCCAACGTCCACGCCATGAAATCGGCGGCGGTCACCCACCTGCTGGCGGTGAGCGCCGTGGGCATCATGAAACAGCACATCCGACCGGGGGACATGGTTGTTCCCGACCAGCTGTTCGACCGTACGAAGGGTATCCGGCCGTCGACGTTCTTCGGTGACGGCGTGGCGGGGCATGTGTCGCTGGCCGACCCATTCTGCGGCGAACTCCGACGGCCGCTGGCCGAGGCGGCGCGCTCATGCGGCGCCACCGTACACGAGGGCGGCACCTACGTGTGCATGGACGGGCCTCAGTTCTCGACACGAGCGGAGTCACACTTCTATCGCGACGCAGTCGACGCCAGCGTCATCGGCATGACGGCGATTCCAGAGGCCAAGCTCGCCCGTGAGGCGGAGATGTGCTACGCCATCCTGGCTATGGGCACCGACTACGACTGCTGGCACGAGACGGAGGAGGACGTCTCGGTGGACACGGTCGTGGCGACGATGAAGGCGAATGCGGGTGTGGCCAATCGGGTGGTGCAGATGGTTGCGGGGTTGCTGCCGCTGATGTCTGACTGTGCGTGTTTGAGTGCGGCGAGGTTGGCTACGATTACTGACTCTGAGGCGATTACTTCTGAGGCGAAGGCGCGGTTGCGGTTGTTGTATGGGAAGTACTGGGACTGAATTGTAGGTGGGGGGTTCAGCGCTCAGGCACGCGTCCGGCGCCTTGCTCGGCGAGCCTGCCCTTCGCTACGACAACCTACGGCGCCGGCC
Organism: Candidatus Latescibacterota bacterium; assembly: GCA_036339235.1. Taxonomy (GTDB): domain Bacteria; phylum Latescibacterota; class UBA2968; order UBA8231; family UBA8231; genus UBA8231. Next base: position 3,853 of record JAYZCA010000276.1, read on the forward strand.
GCGTGCCTCGCAATGGGCTGACACGTCACAAAGCTCTTCTTGAGACTGGCCCGCGCCCGGCGGGGGATCCTCTTCTGGACGGTGATCTGGGCGCCGCTCTGGGGAGAGTCTTGGACTGTTGATTGATCGCCGGGTGGCCTGGTTTACCGATACACGCTGGACCGGTGGGCAATCTTCACGACGAAGACGGTTGTCAGTGCGTGGGGGTGAAGCGGCAGACGCCGTCGAAGTCGATCCGTAGTCTCGGGTTGTCTTCGTAGGGCCAGGGGTTGTAGGAGTGGGGGATGTAGTGGCCGGCCCAGCTGTGACGGAAGGAGCCTGATTCGAGGATGGGGCCGCCGCGGTGGATGAGCCTGCCGTCGAAGAACACTACGTCCCCCTTGGAGGCCTCCACGGCGATCTCCGGAAAGCCGTTGCGCTCGAACAGGACGTCGAAGGCATCGTCCTGGTTCCATCCGTGCCAGGGCCCCGGGTTGCCCTCGTCGTCCAGTCTGAAGTCACGCTTCTCCATGAGGGCGCCCTTGTGGGAGCCAACTTGGATGTGGATGCTGCCGTTAAAGGCGCCAACTTCGCCAAGCGCAACCCAGGCTGACATGCAGCTGGGCAGATAGAAGGCGTCCTGGTGGCGGCGTTGTTCGGAACCCGTGTAGAAATACATGCTCTGCACGCCGTCCGGTTCATCTCCCAGCAGAGTGCGCAGCGGCTGGCGCAGGCGCGGGTCCAGCATCCAGGCCAGGCCGGCGGGATGATGGCAATTGCGGCTGATGAGCCGGCTCCAGTCGTCCGCAGCACGGGGTGCGAACCCTTCGACGGTCTGGCGTCCGGCCTGCAGGTCACTCATGTAGTCGACGAAGTGATCGCACTCCGTGGGGTCGAATCCGCCCCGGACGATCGTATAGCCGTCCCGCTCGAATCGCTCTGTGTGCTCCGATGTCAACTCCAGCGTCATGCAGGCCTCGTCATACGGTCAGGGAGAAGAGTGATGCGGCACAATTGTATAGATCCGGGAAAGCGCCGTCGATGAAGTTCCTCTTCGTGGTGGCCACTGCGCTGGGTGCCCTGTCGATCTGCGATGTGGGGGCCGATGACAGCAAGATGGCTTTCTGGGACGTGCAACGAAGGGGCGCAAACCAGCAGAACGAGCAGCATCGGCCGGCATGGTGGGTGGCGGCGGGCGAGCTGGGGCTGGATTTCGTCCGTATCCTCCCCGATGCACTGCCGTCGGAGCAGCGCGACTTCCAGCTGTCGCCGTCCTCTCCGTTGAGCAGGCGAGGCATCAGCCCCGCCCGTACCAGGGATGATTTGCCACTGCCGGCTGGCCCGGTAATGGCGAGCATGTGATTGGCATCGCGCCGCAGCAGCAGTTCGTCGATCTGCGTCTGACGACCGAAGAACAGCCGGTGTTGATCGAATCCGAAGGTTCGCAGACCGACGAAGGGGTTCCTGTCGGTCTCGGTCATTACAGCAGGCGAAAAAGCGGGATGGTGGTCCGCCTCCTAGTGAGGGATGGACGGGCAAGTATAGCGAAATCGGGTCATGAACTCGCCCCGTCTGCTACCGGTAGAGCAGGAACTCGCGTCGCATTCGCGAAAAATCCTCCAGGTCCTTCTGGCTCTGCTCGATCACCTGCTCGACGGTGGCGCCAGGAGTATCCAGTGCTTCGAGACCGGCCGGCGGTGACCACTTCAGCGTACCCGGGCTGGTCTTGCCGAAGGCGTCGACGATGTGCAGCGCCGCCTCCACCGAACGGTAGTCAGCGTAGTCAGTGAGCATGATCTCGACGCCGTTGCACATCTGGTTCCACGGCTTGTCACGCGGATTGGGCGTGTCGGCATCGATCCGGGGAATGAAGTGGGCGGGACGGAAGACGGCTCCGGGGATGTTGCGCTCGTTGAGATCAGCCGCTGCCTTCTCGGCGTCCACCCAGGGAGCACCCACCATCAGAAAGGGCTTGGTCGTACCGCGTCCCTCAGACACGTTCATGCGTTCGAAGAGGCACTGACCCGGGTACACCAATGCCGTCTCCAGCGTCCCCATGTTGGGCGAGGGCATCACCCACAGAAGACCCGTGTCATCCCACGGCATGCCGCGCCTCCAGCCCTGCATGCGGATTACGGTCAGATCGGCGCCGTAACCCTCGGTCTGATTCCACATGGTGGCCAGCTCGCCATAGGTCATGCCGTGGCGCAGCGGCAGGGCATGGCGGAAGATGCCGCCCAAGTTCAGCATCGGGCCCTCGACAACTCTTCCGCCCAGCGGATTGGGCCGGTCGAGCACGATGAAAGGAATTCCCGCCTGGGCGCAGGCTTCCATGGCCCAGGACATGGAGTACTTGAACGTGTACCACGCCGATCCCACCCCCTGGATGTCGAAGAGCAGCACGTCCAGCTGCTGCAGCCACTCCTGCCTGGGGGCAAAGGAATCACCATACATGCTGTACACGGGAACGCCGGTGATGGGATCGATCTCGCCGTCCTGGTCGATGCGATCCTGGCGGGCGCCGCGAACGCCGTGCTCGGTTCCGAAGAGCGCCACCAGGTCGACTTCCGGTGTGTTGGCCAGGATGTCCACGGAACTGCGGAAATCCGCGCCCACTGCAGAGGGGTTGGTGATCAGCCCCAGGCGCTTGCCCTCGATCAGGTCCATGTGCTGCTGCACCAGAACGTCCACGCCCAATTGCACGGATGGCCGCCTCGGCGCCGGTTTCCGGGCATCACTCTGTGCGGCGAGCACGCTCTCCAGGGTGGGTGTCGACTCGGGCGGGATGGCACCCACCAGCCGATGGCGCAGATCGCTGGTGTTGCCCACACGGTCCACGGCACTGACAGCGACTTCTTCGATGACGCTGAGCGTGGAGCCGCCACGGACTGTGAACAGCTGCAAGGAGAGGAACCGGTCCTGGCGGTTGAGGATCGAGTACTGCCAGCGCTTACCTCGCCTGTGGTGGACGACCCAGCGGAATACGTCATCGGCGTCATCGTGCGACCAGCCGACTACCAACTGATCGTAAACACGGGACAGCGACACTCGGGGCGGTGCCGGCGCCTTCCGGTCCAGCCAAGGTGAAGCCGGAACCAGGGCAGGGCGGCGGTAAGGTCCGTCACGAACAGCCTCGATCAACTCGGGGTTTTGCAGCGCGCCGATGCTCCAATGAACGACGCCCGGGCTTGCTGGCAGCATGCCGCGGGTGATCATGATCTCGTTGAGGACCTCGTCGACGCTGGCTTCGTCTCGTCCCCGGCCGAGGTTGATGCCAGGCCAGAGGTGGCGGTCTTCGTGGTTCTCACCGCTCCACCAGTCCAGCAGTACGGGGAAGCTCTGGGGGATCTGCTTGGTGGGCCAGTACAGCTGCGGCGAGTAGTAATCCACCCAACCTTCGTTGAGCCAGCGCCGCGCGTCGGCGTAGAGCACGTCAAACTGATCCAGACCGCGGATCGATTGCGGGTTGTAGGGCCGCCAGATGCCAAAGGGGCTGAGGCCGAACTTGACGTGCGCCTTGGTCCGCTTGATCTCGCCGTAGAGTCGCTCGATGAAGGCGTCCACCGCCGCCCGCCGCCAGTCGCCCCGCGACAGCTCGCCGCCGCCCTGCTGGTAGGCGCCCCAACTGGTGTCGTCGGGGAAGTCCTTGTCATTGTTGTAGGAAGGGTAGGGGTAGAAGTAGTCATCGAAGTGCACACCATCGATGTCATAGCGCCGAACGATGTCCATCACCACGGCCAGCGAGTGGTCCTGGGTCTGCTGCAGAGCCGGATCCATCCAGTAATACCCGGTCTCAAGTCTGACGACCAGCTCGGGGCGTGTGGACACGATGGAGTGTTCGGTGACCTCGCCGCCTCTCGGGTGGTGGGCGCGGTACGGGTTGAGCCACACGTGCAGCTCGATTCCCCGCTTGTGAGCTTCCTCCACCCAGAACGCCAGCGGATCGTAGAACGGTTCCGGCGCCTTCCCCTGTGTGCTGGTCAGGTAGTAGGACCACGGTTCCAGCGGGCTTGCATACATGGCGTCACATTGGGGACGCACCTGGAACACGGCGGCGTTGAAGTTGCTCTGTGCCAGCAGATCCAGCAGGTCGAGGGCCTCCTGCTGCTGCTGCCGTGTGCTGAGGCCGGGTTCGCTGGGCCAGTTGATGTTGGCAACCGTGGCGATCCAGGCAGCGCGGAATTCGCGCTCCACCGACGGCTGCAGCGCCGGGTCGGACAGGCCCGGATCTATTTCTCGCCTCCCCGTTGCACAGCCGCCAATCAGGCCAGTGACGCAGGCCAGCGTCAACAGGGCGGCTGTGGTTCGCGTCTTCATTCCTGAGTCTCCAGTTGCACCGAATCCAGGGGCGGTGCAGTATGTCGGTCCAGCATGGCAGGCGGTTCATGAAAGACGGTGTACGGCTAGGCCGGCGCCAACCATCGTACAAGACGAGGACACAGCATGGCTGCACCGAACATTCTTTTCCTGATGACGGACCAGATGCAGGGTCGTGTGCTGGATCCCGACCATCCCTGCCTCACGCCCAACTTCGATCGGCTCGCCG
>JAYZCA010000277.1:0-5634 GCA_036339235.1 Candidatus Latescibacterota bacterium
GCGGCGCGCCTGACGGGGGTCGACGACGACCCCCTGCTGGCACGCTACAGCGTCATGCAGGCGGACTTCGAGCGCCGTGACGGGTATCTCTACGAGACGAGGATCCGCACGGTCCTCGCCGGCCTCGGGTTTGACGACAACGACCACGACACACCGTTGTCGCAGCTGAGCGGCGGCCAGCGGACCCGTGTGCAGTTGGCGCGCTTGCTGGTGGAGGGCAGCGAGCTGCTACTGCTCGACGAGCCGACGAACTACCTCGACCTGCGGGCGGTGGAGTGGCTGGAAGGCTGGTTGCGCGACCGTGACGGCAGCTACCTGGTGGTGTCCCATGACCGCTGGTTTCTCGACCATGTCACCCAACGAACCTGGGAGATTGCCTTCGGCCGGCTGGAGGCCTACCGCGGCGCCTATTCCGCCTACGTGCGGCAGCGGCAGGAGCGCTACGAACGCCGCGTGAAGGAGTGGGAGACGCAGCAGGCGTACGTGGAGAAGACGGAGGAATACGTCCGGCGCTTTCTTGCAGGTCAGCGCACGAGGGAGGCGCAGGGACGGCGCAAGAGACTGCAGCGTTTTCTGCGGGATGAGGCGATCGAAAAACCGCAACAGCACCGCCGCATGCGCCTGCGACTGGAATCGTCTGGACGCGCGGGCGACATCGTCCTGCGACTGACGAACCTGGCCCTCGGCTACGGGTCGCAGTCCGAACCCGTAGTACGCACAACCGGTGAAGTGGAAGCACATCGCGGCCAGCGGGTCGCCGTCATCGGCCCCAACGGCTCCGGCAAGACGACGCTGGTGCGCTCCATCCTCGGCGAGCTGAAACCGCTGGCCGGTGAGGTGCGACTGGGCGCCAAGGTCGAGACCGGCTATCTGCCGCAGACGCAGGATTACCTCGACGGGTCGCGGACACTGGTGGAATCCCTCGACGAGGTCGCGCCCCCGGGAACGACAACCGGTGAGCTGCGTGACCTGCTGGGCAGCTTCCTGTTTTCCGGCGACGATGTCGACAAGCGCGTCGAACAGGTCAGCGGCGGCGAGCGCAGCCGCGTGGCTCTGGCGCGTCTCGTCCTGCAGGGAGCGAATTTTCTCATCCTCGACGAACCGACGAACCATCTCGACATCGCTTCGCAGGAGGTCCTCGAGGATGTGCTGGCCGACTTCGCAGGCACCGTCCTGCTGGTCAGTCACGATCGTTATCTGATCCAGTCGCTGGCGACGCGGATCTGGGTTGTCGAGGATGGCGATCTGACGACCTTCGATGGCAACTGGTCCCAGTACTGCGAATGGCGGGAGCGACGGTCCTTCGCGACGGCTCAACAGGATGGGAAGAGCCCGGTGGCCGACGACAGGGAGAATCGCAGGGAAGCCCGGCGGCAGCGCAAGGCGCACGAACAACGACAGGAGCGACACGTGCAGCTGGAGGCGCAGGTCGCCAATCTCGAAGAGCGCAAGGCAGACCTCGGCGCGCGTATCGGTCGTGCCAGTGAGGCGCGAAACATGGATCTGCTCGCCGAACTGATATCGGCCCTGCAGCAGGTAGAGGCGGATCTCGAGCAGGGCATGGCCCAGTGGGAGGAAATCGGGCAGCAGCTCGAAGGATATTAGTGTCCTGTCGCAGAAATCCGTCAACATTCGTGCGCCGAGCCATCCCGGCTCGACGCCCAAATTTTGTCGACTTATCTCTGCGACAGGACACTAGAACGCGTTGACCACGAACGCTACGAGTCTACTTTTTGACCACGAACGCTACGAGTCTACTTTTGCCGCCCACTTGAACCAAAACGATGGAGACCGCCATGAGACGCGCTCGTGCTCGATCCTGGAACCTCGTCGCCGCCATCGCGGCGGCGTTCATCGTGCCTCTGTTCCTCGGAGAGCCTGCCCTGTCGCAGGACCGCGAGGCGGGACCCTGGTGGCCGCATCCGATCTGGGGGCCTGACGATCAGGCTGGCGGTTCCAACTGGATCACACCCGAAGTCATTCTGCGTGCGACGCAGCTGGTCACGACGGGCAAGGTCTACGAGCTCGGACAAATCTACGAGGCCGGCATGCCACTGTACGGCCAGCGGACGTTCGCGCTGACGATCCCGGGCGCTCCGACGGGTGGTCCCATGGGCGACAATATGGTCGTGTATCACGATGAGTTCCTGTGCGGCGAGATCGGCCAGGTGGGCACTCAGTTCGACGGCCCGGGCCACATCGGCACGCGCATGCAGATGGGGGACGGCACCGTGCAGGACGTGTTCTACAACGGTTTCACGGAGGACGAGATCGCCAACGCCTACGGGCTGAAGAAGCTGGGGATCGAGAACATCAAGTCCTTCATCACTCGCGGCGTCCTGATCGACATTGCCGGCCTCAAGGGCGTCGACGCCCTCGACCACAGTTACGAGGTCACCGTCGCCGACGTACGGGGAGCGCTGGCGCGCCAGGGCATGCAGGAGAGTGAGCTGCAGTCCGGCGACGCGCTGTTCTTCCGCTACGGCTGGTCGAAGCACTGGACCGACGCCGACAAATACAACACCGATCCCCCGGGAATCGGTCTGGAGGTGGCGGCCTGGCTGGTGGAACGGCAGCCGTCGATGATCGGCTCCGATCAATGGATGACGGAGGTGGGGCCGAACCCCGATCCGACGCTGGTTGCTCCCGTGCATCAGGAGATCATCAACAAGGCGGGGATCTGGAACCTGGAGAACATGGTCTACGACGATCTCGTCGAAGATGGTGTTAGCGAGTTCCTCTTCATCTTTACGCCGATGCGTTTCAAGGGAGCCACCGGCTCGCCGGCGCGACCCATCGCAATCCGCTAAAGCATGCCTCCAACGCCTACACCCGCGTCCCTGCGCCGTCTCTGCCGCGACACGCTCCCCGCAATTCTGGGCGCCACGGACGGCGCCCGCATGATGAAGACGACGGAAGCGATCGTGGCCACGGATCGCTGGAATTCCTTCGATCGATTTCACGACACGACGCAGACCCTCGTAGACTGCTATCAGCGTGCCGGCGCCGGCGCCGAAGTCGATCGCATTCAGACCGGGGGTCGCATCGGTAGCGGCCGCTGGATCATTCAGGAGGCGCAGGACATCCGCTCGGCCACAGTCGACATCGTGCACCCCTTCCGGGAGCGCGTCGCCGACTACCGCAACAATCCGTGGCACGCTGTGCAGTGGACGGCGGCGACCCCGAAGGGCGGACTGCGGGGAGAACTCGTCGTCATCGACCGCATGGAGGATCTCGACGGCCTGGGATTGGACGGACTGAGCGGTTGTTTCGTGCTGACGAGCCTCAACATCCGTTCGCTGATGAAGAAGCTGGCCAACAAAGGGGCCGCCGGTGTGATCACCGACATCGAGGTTACTGACAATCCCGGGGCGCTGGCCTGGACCAAGTTCGGTTGGGGAGCCGTGCCGATGGACCACGCAACGGCGCGCCTGGTGGGCATGGTGGTGTCGAAGCGCCAGGGACAACGTCTACGTCGGCAGCTGCAGAGCCACAAACACATGGTGCTTCACGTACGTGTCGACGCGCGCAGGTATGTGGGCGACCACGATGTCGTCTCGGGGTTGATCAAGGGTCGGGACGAACGGCAGGACGAAGTGTGGGCCATCGCTCATTCCGGTGAACCGGGGGCCATCGACAACGCCTCGGGCTGTGCCGTCACCGTAGAGATTGCGCGGGCTATCGAAGGGCTGATCAAGTCCGGCAAGCTGCCACGTCCACGGCGTACGATCCGTCTGCTCAACGCCTACGAGTGTTACGGATTCTTCGCCTACCTGGAGCGGGACCGGCGCCTGCAACCGCCTCTGGCAGGGGTCTGTATCGACACGATAGGCGCCAGGCCCTCGGTCTGCGGCGGGCGGCTGGAATGGCGTGCCACCATACCCTCGTCGGCGGGTTTTGTCGACTGGGTGGGAGAGAAGATCCTGGCCGCCACGCTGCGCCAGTACCGTGCCGCCGGTTACAGCCTGCATCACGAGGCCTTCATGTCGACGTCGGACACGTTGATCGGTGACCCGCAGTACGGTTACCCCTGCCCGTGGATCACGACCCATCACAAGGAGCCGGGGGCCACTCCGGGCCAGACGGGCACGCCGTGGGATGCCTACCACTCGTCGGCGGATCAGATGGGTCTGCTGAGTCCTGCAGGGCTGAAGACCTGTGCGGCGTCGATGGCAGCCTACCTCTATTACTTGGCTGACGCCGCCACACCTGATGTCGTACAGATGGCCCGGGCCGAGACGCAGAGGCTCGTGCGAGAGGCGAGGGTCAACCGGCGTCGCCTCGATCGCGCCGGGGCCGACTATCTGCGCGACGCCCACGACGAAAGCCTGCGCCGTCTGCAGACCTTCCTCTGGGGCGGTGACCGTCGCCAGGTGATGGACGAACTGCAGTCGCTGCGCGCCGCCATGGCCGCCGCCACGTCCGGTCACCAGCCGACGAGGGGGTCACGCCCCACATCGGCGACACGACGGATCCCGCGGCGCACGGCACTGCTGACGCCGACAACGGAGAATGTGGAACCCCCGTTGGGCCGCCGCATCAGCGCCGCCCGGCTGAATCAGTGGGCCCTCTACTGGGCGGACGGCCGGCGGACGGTGGAACAGATCGCCGCCGCCCTGGCCTGGGAGCAGGGTGGCCTGCTGCGGCCCGGAGTCACACCGAAGCGACGCCCCGTGGACCCGGCGGCGGTGGCGGGCTACTTCGAGGCCCTCGCCGAGCTGGGATACGTCGACCTGCCCGAGCGCGATGACATGATGACGAAGACGCGACTGGTGGCGGATCTGCGCAGGCTCGGCGTGCACACAGGCATGGACCTGATGGTGCACAGCTCGCTGTCGAAGATCGGCTCCATCGAAGGCGGCGCCGACACCGTCGTCGACGCGCTGCTGGAGGCGGTGGGCCGCTCGGGTACGCTGCTGATGCCGTCCTTCAACCATCGCTCGGCACAGGTTTACAACCGGCTGGCGACGCCGACGACGAACGGGGCGATTCCCGATGCTTTCTGGCGACGCCCCGAAGCGGTGCGCAGCGAGCATGCGACACACGCGGTAGCCGCCCTCGGGCCGCGTGCCGACCAGTACTGCGCTGACCATCTGGAGGCCGGTTGCTGGGCGGAGGAGAGCCCAATCGGTCAACTCGTACACCGCGACGGCTGGATCCTCGGCCTTGGCACGACACACTGGACGACGACGGCCTACCACGTGGCGGAGATGTCGGTGCCCTGCGGCTGCATCGATCCCTTCGGTGACATCCACCGCGTCGTCAGTTCCGACGGTAGCGTCGAGTCCGTATGGGGGCTCTCCTTCCGCCGCGGCCCCTGTCCCGTTGAGGTGGCGCCGAAACTCGACGATGCACTGGATCGGCGTGGGCTGCAGCGACGGGGCCTCGTGGGCGCCGCCAAGTGCGAACTGGTCCGGGCGCAGGATCTGTGGAAGGTCCGGCGGGAACACCTGAAGCAGGTGTGTCCTACGTGTACCATACGTCCGGCGTACCGCGCCGGCTAATGGGATTAAACCCGTCACCGTCGCGGTCTTGATACTGTGCCATGGCTTGCAGTTCCTACTGGACATTTCCGGCGACCTGGCGGCACCATAGAAGCCATCGCAACGGATACGCGCAACACGATCGAAATAA
>JAYZCA010000278.1:0-3641 GCA_036339235.1 Candidatus Latescibacterota bacterium
GCGCCGACGTGGCCATGTCGAACAGGTGGGCCTCGATGATCTCCACGTCCTTGCCGTCGCGCCGGACCTCCTGAGCCTTGGCGCGGACGTTGCCGGCCATGACGTAGAGGATCTCGGCGATGCGCAGGGCGGCGCGCTGGATGAGAAACTGGTAGATGCTGATCAGCACGAGAAGGATGATGGCGCCAGCGAGGACACCGGTCAAAACCGACATGGAAGACTCCTCTTTCGGCCGCGGGGTGGAGGAGCACGACCGTATGCAACGCTGCAGCGGGCACCGTACGACGCGGGACGGCGGGGGGGATTGGTGCCACGGGCAGGGGAACAAATAACCGCAATCGCGGCGCGATAAGCAACAGCGGATCGGTTGTCCCCGATTCGTCGTGCTGCGTACCTTCTGAGCCCGTTTTTTGGTGCGAGTTGCCAACGCCCGTGACGCGGGCGGCTTTTCCCAACCAGGAAGGTGTGAGCGTTGTTCAAGAGTGTACACAGCGGCGTCTGGGCCTTCGATGCCGAATGGGTACCGGATGCAGACACGGGCCGGCGTGTCTACGGGCTGGGGTCGTCGACGAGTGACGCCGACGTTGTCGAGGAGATGTTTTGGCGCGGCGGCGCCACCGAGGAAGAACCGCGGCCCTATCTCAAGACGGTCCTGTGCCGCCTCGTGTCGATTTCGGCTGTAGCTCGTACCGAGGAGGACGGCGTCGTACGCCTGCAGCTGCACTCGCTACCCACGGTGAGTGACCGCGAGGCGCCGGAGGCCGCTGAGGGTGAGATCCTGCGCCGCTTTCTCGAGGGGGTGGGCAGGGCCAAGCCGCAGATGGTGGGCTACAACTCATGGTCGGCCGACTTTCGCATCCTCGTGCAGCGCTCGGTCGCTCTCGGCGTACAGGCGGCCGACTTCGCCAAGCGTCCCGACAAGCCGTGGGAAGGGGTCGACTACTTCGGCGGCGGTGACTGGCACATCGACCTGATCGAGCTGCTTGCCGGTCGCGGGCGTGGCCGTCCCTCTCTGCACGAGATGGCCGCCGCCTGCGGCATTCCCGGCAAGTTCTCCGGCGCCGGCGACAGCGTCCTCGACGCTTGGCAACAAGGGGCGCTGTCCGGGATCATCGCCTACAATGAATTCGACGCCCTCACGACCTACTTGCTGTGGTTGCGCGTTGCCTATTTCGGCGGGTTTTTCGACGCGACGCAGTACGAGGCCGAGCAGCACCAAGTGCGGGAACTGTTGCAGCGGGAAGGCGGGAAACGTTCCCACCTGCATGAGTACCTGGAGGAATGGAATCGGGTTCGCCGGTCGCCGGCCAAGGGCGGTCCACAATTGCAGTTCGGTCTGACATCACGATGAAGGGACTGATGGAACGATACATCGCGATCGACGATGTCTGCGCCTGGCCGAACCTGACGGTGCTGGCCGACGGGACGCTGGCGGTGGCGATCTACAATCGGCCTGTCCACGGTCGCTGGCACGGGGACGTGGAGATTTGGGCGAGCACGGACGAGGGGTGCTCATGGCAGAAGCGAGGCACGGCGGCTCCCGGAGAACCGCCGGGCAACCGGATGAATGTCGCTGCCGGCGCCGCCGCCAACGGCGACTTGATCGTCATCGCTTCGGGCTGGACACCGGTGCTGGAGCCGGGCAGCGAGGACCCGGAATTCGCCTTTCGCAAGCGCCGGGTTCTCGACGCCCGGGTCTGCCGTTCCGCCGACGGAGGCAGCACGTGGGAACGGGCCGATACGGTGACCGTAGCGGACGCGTCGGCGGACTGGTTCATCCCTTTCGGCGACATCGTCGAAGGCCCGAACGGACTAGCGGTGCCATTCTATTCCTCACCCCCGGAGGGCAAACGCAACACGGCCTGGATGCTGCGCTCCACCGACGACGGGCGTACCTGGGGCGACGGCAGCATCATCGCTGCCAACGATTTCAATGAAACCGACATCCTGCACCTGGGTGACGGCCGCTGGCTGGCGGCATGTCGCACGATGCAGGACGGGCACGTGCAGTTGCTGGCCTCCACCGACGACGGCCGCACCTGGCAGGACCGTAGCCCCCTGACGCTGCCGGGCCAACACCCGCCGCACCTGGCGCACCTGAAGGACGGTCGCATCCTGCTGACGTACGGCATCCGCAACGAAGGACTGTATGGTGTGGCCGCGCGGTTCAGTGACGACGCCGGCAACAGCTGGTCTGCACCGCGTATACTCGTCGCCCTCGAGGGCGCCACCGACGGCGGCTACCCGTCGAGCACAGAGTGTGAGGACGGCACCATCGTCACCGCCTACTACGCCAACAAAGTCGTCGCTCACAGGCGTTACCACATGGGTGTGGTTCGCTGGCAAGCGGACGCTTAGGTCCAAAGGACAGGAAGAAAGAACCATGGCGAAAGTTGTCTTCATCGGCGCCGGCAGTTTCGGTTTCACGCGCAACCTGGTGCGCGACCTGCTCACCTTCGACGCCTTGAGCGACGCCGAGATCGCCCTCGTCGACATCGACAAACGCCGGCTCAACTTCGCGCGCCGCGCCTGCCAGAAGCTGATCACGCAGGGTGGTTACAAGGCGACGCTGACGGCTACCACCGAACGCCGCGACGTGCTCAAGGGGGCCGACGCGGTGTGCGTGACGATTCTGCGCGGCGCCACCACCGTCTGGTCGCATGACATCCTGATCCCCAAGAAATACGGCATCGACACCAACGTCGGGGACACGCGCGGACCGAGCGGCATCTTCCGTGCCCTGCGCACGATCCCGGAGATGGTCGACATCGCTCGTGACATGGAACAACTGTGCCCGCGGGCGATTATGCTCAACTACACCAACCCCATGGCCATGCTCTGTCACGCCATGCAGTTACAGACGGACATCCAGCTCACCGGCCTGTGCCATTCGGTGCAAGGCACGGCGGCGATGCTGGAGCGCTGGGTGGGGTTGAAGCCGGGACAGATGGATTACCAGTGCGCCGGCATCAACCACATGGCGTGGTATCTGAAGCTGGAGCACAAGGGCAGGGACCTGTACCCGAAATTGAAGAAGGTGGTCAGCTCGGACAAAGCCGTGTATAACCACGAACAGGTGCGCAACGAGATGTTTCTTGCCCTGGGTTCGTACGTGACCGAATCGAGCGGGCACAACTCGGAGTACAGCTGGTGGTTTCGCAAGCGGCCAGATCTCATCAAAAAGTACTGCCGGGACGGCACGGGCTGGAATCCCGGTCACTATGCCTACATCCTGAAACAGTATCAGCTGCGCAACAAGACCTGGCAGGCATCGGTGCGCGACTGGCTCGATCAGGACGAGGTACCCCTGGGCCGGGGCCACGAGTACGCCGCCTCCATCATCAATGCCTTCATGGGTGGCGACATCTTCGAGTTCAACGGCAACCTCAGCAACGATGGTCTCATCGACAACCTGCCGCAGGGCGCCTGCGTCGAGGTGCCGGTAGTGGCCAGTCGCAAGGGCTTCGAGGCGATCCGCGTGGGCAGCATTCCCGCACCCTGCGCTCTGCTGACCGGATTGAGCGCGCAGATCGAGATGCTCGCCGTCGAGGGCTGCCTGAAGGGAGATGCCGAGCTCGTCTATCAGGCCATCGCCCACGATCCATTGACGGCGGCGAAGCTGTCGCTGGCGGAAGCGCGAA
>JAYZCA010000279.1:0-6704 GCA_036339235.1 Candidatus Latescibacterota bacterium
GGTTCCAACCCCGAAGCGGTTCAACACTCAGCGCCGCGGACCTCGCCTCCGAAGTGCTGCATGCGCTGCTCGGTGGTAGTCATCTGCACCGAATCAGGACGGTAGTGGAACTGCAGGGCCCGGCGCCGCAGCTGGGACTCGTTCTTCGGGCTGCCGTGATGGGTGAGGCCATGCCACAGGAAGGCGCCGCCCGGAGGCAGGGGCACGATCATGTCCGTTCCCCTGGGGGCCTCCGAATCGCAGATCTGCCAGTCACGCCGCTTGAAGTGAAAGCGGGGGCCCCGCTGGTGTGAGCCGGGCAAGACGTGGAGTGCGCCGTTGGCCGTCGTCGCCGCGTCTAGGGCGATCCATACGCCGACGACGGTCGTGTCGATGGGCACGTTGAAATACGCCATGTCCTGATGCCAGGGTTTCTCGCTCCCTCCCGGAGGCTTGAGCAAGGCCATGTCTTGGAACAGTTCGGGCGTAGCGCCATTCATCAGCCGGCTGACCACGTCGAGCAGGGTCGGGTCGGTACTCAACGACAGCAACCGCTCGTCGTGGTCGATGAAGCTCATCAGCTTGCGCACGTGCAGGTGGCGCTCGTCGGCAGGCAACTGGTCACTGCGACCGGTACCCGGCTCAAAAGCGACACCGCGAAAAGTGGGGCTGGAGCCGTCGATCAGGTCATCGATGGCGGCCAGGGCGGCGCCGATGGCATCTGAGGAGAAGGCCTCACGTATCGCGAGAAATCCCTGCTCGTGGAACGAGGCCAGCTCGGGCCCATTCACCGCCGCCAGGGTCGGCACCATGGGTGCTACGTGGTCGTTGCAGTAGAGTGCGGCCGGGGGGCACCCGTCACGCCTCGTCTTCCATCGCGCCGCCAGGCTTGACGATTTAGTCATTGGCACCGGCATCGAGGCCGGCGACGATATCCTCTTCGGAGTCGCGGGAGGTAACGAGGATGATGTAGAGGCTCTCGAGCCCTTCGGTCTGCCGGGCACGGTGGCAGACTTCCGATGCCGTCGAGTTCGAGCATCATCCAGTCGAGGATGGCCAGGGACGGAGGGTCGGGCTGTTGCAGCGCCTCCAAGGCCTGGCCGCTATCGGTGCAGACCACCAGCTCGTGTCCCCAGTTGGAGAGCGTTCTTTCCAGCAGCAGTCGATTGGTCGGCTCGTCTTCGGCGATCAGGATTCGCATGCGATGCTGCCAGCGTCAAGTCTGGGGCTGGCCCGTGTCGGTGTCGCCGTTTTCGCCCTCGCGTACGAGGATGGCGGCTGGCACGAGCACACAGTAGCCGACCACAAGCAGAATCGGCGCTGCTGTGAGCGACAGGAATCCGTCGACCGGCGGAACGCGCAGCAGAATGTACCCGGCGGCGATGACGAGCAGGCCGACGCCGAAAAGGATCCAGTTCTTGCGTGTGAAGGGCAGTTCGGAGCGAGCCAAATCTGTGTGCCTTCCTCAGGGGTGGCGCTGCCTGGGCAGCTGAACTGTCAGCGCTTCTCGCGGATGCGGGCGGAACGACCCTTGCGCGAGCGCAGGTAGAAGAGGCGGGCGCGACGGACGCGGCCACGTCGGGTGGGCTCGATCTGCGAGATCCGCGGCGAATGCAACGGGAAAATACGCTCCACTGCGATGCCCTGAGTCACCTTGCGCACGGTGAAGGTCTCGTGAATTCCAGAGCCTCTACGCTGGATGACATCACCCTCGAAGATCTGGATGCGCTCCTTCTCACCCTCGATGACACGAAGGTGTATGCGCACAGTGTCCCCAGGGCCGAATTCGGGGATGTCGGTCTTGATCTGGTCGGCGGTGATCTCACTAAGAATACTGGCGTCCATGGTACTGGTCTCTCTTTCCTTTGCGGTCTGCACACTCTTCGATACGCTCGAGAGCGAAGATGGTTCAGTCTGCGTCCGGCGCGCCGGAGCGCGTCCATTCGTCAACGAGGCGCCTCTCCTCATCATCGAGGTCGGCGCCATCCAGCAGGTCTGGCCGGCGCTTGAAAGTCCGGCGCAGGGCCTGACGTCTCCGCCAGGCTTCGACACGGCCGTGGTCGCCGCTGAGCAGTTCTTCGGGAACATGCTCACCCTCAAAAAGGGCGGGACGCGTGTACCACGGACAATCCAGCAGGCCGTCGTCATGAAACGAGTCGGCCATGGCGGAACTGAAGTCGCCGAGTACGCCTGGTATGAGGCGAACGACGGCGTCGATCAGCACCAGCGCCGCCGGTTCGCCGCCGGTCAGGACGTAGTCACCAACGGACACCTCCTGATCGATGCAGCGCTGGCGAGCCCGTTCGTCAACGCCCTTGTAGTGTCCACACAGCAGGACCAGGTGTTGGCGCAGGGACAGCCGCGTCGCCAGGGCCTGGTCGAGGCGTTCGCCGTCGGCGCTCAGGTAGATGCTGTGGCCTCGCGACAACCCCAGATCATCCCAGCAAGCCGCCACCGGTTCTGGCTTGAGCAGCATGCCACGGCCACCGCCGAAGGGCGCGTCGTCTACCGTGCCATGCCGATCAGAAGCATACTTTCGCAGGTCGTGTACTGCCACCTCGAGGTGACCGTCGGTGACGGCTCGACCGAGAATACTGGTGTTCAGGGTCTCGGAAAAAAACCCGGGGAAAAGGGTGACGACATCGATTCTCACGTCCCTTCGGCCCCCTTAAAAAGTTCCTCCACTCCCTTTACCGTGATCCGCCGCACCTGCGTATCGATGCTGACGACAAAGTCCTGCACGGCAGGGATCAGCACCTGGCCACCTCCATCCAGACGCACGGTGTAAACGTCGGAGGAGGGCATGGTCAGGACCTCGGTCACGACCCCACGGCGTAACGCCGCGTCCTCGTCCCACACCTCGCAACCCACGACCTCGAAGATGTAGAACGAACCTTCGGGCAAGGGTGCTACTTTGTCGCGCGCCACGGTCAGATACCCGCCCACGAGTTGCTCGCGTGCCGCCTCGCGGGTGTCGATCCCGGCGAA
This sequence comes from Candidatus Latescibacterota bacterium, assembly GCA_036339235.1. Taxonomy (GTDB): domain Bacteria; phylum Latescibacterota; class UBA2968; order UBA8231; family UBA8231; genus UBA8231. Next base: position 2,968 of record JAYZCA010000279.1, read on the forward strand.
TTTGATCAGCGGGCCGCGCGTGTCGGCGCGACAGTGCTGTATCGACAACTCGCGATCAGACTCACCGTCGCGCTCAAGCCATATTCGGCGTAGGCCGGCGAAACGGTCAGAATCCCACGACAGAGATTCGATGCCGACTTCGCCGCGCACGCCCTTGGCCTTGGCCACATAACCGATGGCAACCCGGCCGAGGGAATCTGCACCTGTCACGAGACGTCGGTCCCGCTACTTCTCCTCGGACCCGGCGGTTTCCTCGGCGGGAGCTGCCGCCTCTGCAGGCGCGGGCTCAGACTCGGGTGCAGGCTCAGGTGTCGCGACCTCAGCTTCTGCAGCGACTGCCTCTTCGGCGACTGCCTCTTCGACGGCCGCCTCCGGGGTCTCGTCCGCCTTGGCAGACGAGGTCAAGGCCAGCTTCTTGCGGCGCTTGGGCTTGTCCTTCTTCAGGGCCGTTTCATCCTCGGAACCCTCAAAGCCCCGCCAGCGAGCCAGCAGCCCCTTGCTGTTGAACAGGTCGTGGACGGTGTTCGTCATCTGCGCGCCGTTGTTCAACCAGGTGATCGCTGCGGCCTCGTCAACGTCGAAACGGGCGTGGACGGGATCATACGTGCCCAGTTCTTCCAGGGCCTGGCCGGACCGAGACTGATTGTCGGTCATGGCCACAATACGGTAGAAGGGACGATGCTTGCGTCCCATCCTTTTCAGTCGAAGCTTGACCAAACGTTTGCTCCTCGAGTAGTGTGTCGGTTGTTGGGTAATTTGGTGGGTGTCAGGCGCCAGGAAAGCCTGCCGGCATCTGCGGCATGCCCTGCCCGCGACCTCGGCGTCCGGGTCGGCTCATCTGCCGCATCATCTTCTGCATGGTGCCGAATTGTTTGACGAGCCGGTTTACATCCTGAATGGAGGTGCCGCTGCCACGGGCGATACGTCGCCGGCGGCTGCCGTTGAGGATCTGCGGGCGTTGGCGCTCGGCAACGGTCATGGAGCCGATGATCGCCTCGGTCTGCTTGAAAGCTCCGTCGTCCACCTGCATACCCTTGAGAGCCTTGTTGGCGCCGGGGATCATACCCAGCAATTGATCGAGGGGCCCCATCCGTTTGACCGCCTGCAGCTGGTCTCTGAAGTCCTCGAAGGTGAAGGCGTCCTTGCGCATCTTCGCTTCCAGGTGCTGCGCCTGCTGCTGGTCGAAGGCCTGTTCCGCCTTTTCCACGAGAGACATGACGTCGCCCATTCCGAGGATTCGCGACGCTACTCGCTCGGGGTGGAAGGGCTCCATAGCCTCGAGCGTTTCGCCCGTGCCGATGAATTTGACCGGCACTCCGGTAACCTGTCGGATGGACAGAGCGGCGCCGCCGCGGGCATCACCCTCCATCTTGGTGAGGATGACGCCGTCGAAGGCGAGAGCCTCGTGGAAGCGTGTGGCGGTCTCCACCGATTCCTGGCCGAGCATCGAGTCGGCGACGAAAAGAATCTCGTGTGGTTGGCAGACGTCGCGAATACGCGTCACCTGAGCCATCATCTCCTCGTCGACGCTCGTGCGCCCAGCCGTATCGAGGAAGACAATGCTGCGGTTGCGACTGCGGGCCTGCTGCACGCCAAGTCGGCAGATCTCGACCGGGTCGGACGTGCCCGCATCGTCGGGGCCGAAGACGTCGACGCCGAGAGTTGCGCCGTGGGTCTGCAACTGCTCGACGGCTGCGGGACGGGTGGTGTCGGCGGCCACCAGGTAGGGGAGGCGATCGCGATTCTGGAAGTGGAGGGCCAGCTTCCCGGCGATGGTGGTTTTGCCAGAGCCCTGCAGACCGGCGAGCAGGACCACGGTCGGTGGCTGCGGCGCCAGTTCGATGGTTGCCGTAGACGACCCCAGCAGGGCGACGAGCTCGTCGTGGACGATCTTGATGATCTGCTGACCCGGGGTGAGGCTTTTCATGACCGTCTGGCCCAGAGAACGCTCGCGGACCCGGCTGAGAAAACCCTTGGCCACCTTGAAGTTGACGTCCGCCTCCAGCAGGGCGCGTCGGATTTCGCGCAACGACTCATCCAGGACCCGCTCGGAGATGCGGCCCTGCCCGCGCAACTGGCGAAACACGTCGTCGAGACGCTCTGTAAGTCGATCGAACAAGAGGTCAGATGGCTTGTGCGTGTGGGTGTTTACGGAAGCCGTCGAATATAGTGATGAAAGACCAGATCCGCCACACGAGCGAAGGGACTCAATGACCGCAGATCTGTCGGGGCGGCATTGGCATGGATTCATGAATCAACGGTGAATCATGCCGCCCGTGCGGGGAATCGCAGGCGATTCCCCAGGTGAGTCAGACTTGCCGGCGCCCTACTCTCCACGGATCTAGCAGATGGCCCCAGCCGGGTCGTCGGCCTTGAACACGGCGGATCCTTCTAACTGCCACCTGGCGCCGGGGTGGCATTGGCGTGGATTTATGAATCAACGGTGAATCATGCCGCTCGTGCGGGGAATCGCAGGCGATTCCCCGGTGAGTCAGACTTGCCGGCGCCCTACTCTCCGCGGATCTGGCTGATGGCCTCAGCCGGGTCGTCGGCCTTGAACACAGCGGATCCTGCTACCAGCCACCTGGCGCCGGCGTGGCGGCAATCGGGGGCGTTGGCGGGGCCCACGCCGCCATCGATTTCGATAGCCACATCGAGACCCCGGGTGTCGATCTCGCGCCTCAGCACGCGGACCTTGTCGAGGACTTCGGGCATGAAGGACTGGCCTCCGAAGCCTGGTTCCACCGACATGACGAGGGCCAGGTCGAGGTGTTCGAGCCAGGGCAGCAGGCCGTCCACGGGGGTCCTGGGGTTGACGGCGAGGCCCCGGAGGCAGCCCAGGCGCCCGATCTCGGCCAGCAGTGGCGCCGGATCGGCGGTGACCTCCAGATGTACGGTCAGCGAGCCCGCGCCGGCGGTGGCAAAAGGTTCGAGGTAGGGCGCTGGATCCGACAGCATCAGATGGGTGTCGAGGAACAGGTCGGTGCAGCGACGTACGGCCTCGACTACGGGGATGCCATAACTCAGGTTGGGGACAAAGTGGCCGTCCATGATGTCGAGGTGGAGCAGGTCAGCGCCGGCGGATTCGACGCGCTCGATCTCCTCCCGCACTCGACCGAAATCGGCGGCAAGCAGGGACGGGGCGACGCGCACATCGGGCATCTGTGTCATTCTCCGTTCGGGTTGGTTTCCAGCCGCACGCTGACCACCAGGTCGACGGCCGTATCTGGGGGGACACCGACACCACCTTGCGGAGACTGCGACAGGACCTGGCCGGGGGGCAGCAGTTCGGCGACACGATCGGTGATCGTGCCGAGCTTCATCTCGTATTTCAACAGACTGTCCTCGACGACGCTGATGGACAGGCCCACCAGCTGGGGTACGGCTTTCTTGGCGAAAGGGGATCCGCTGCTGATCTGCAGGTCGACGCGAGTCCCGAGGGGCACCTTTTTTCCGACGCTGGGATCCTGCCGGATGACGACACCCTGGGGGATCCTCGTATGGGACGCGAAGCGGACCCTGCCGACTACCAGCTGACCGCCCTGCAGTTGCAGTCCTGCTTCCCGCTGACTGCCGCCGGTGACATCGGGAACGTCATAGAGTCGCCGGCCGCGGCTGATGTCCACGAAGACTCGTCGGGCGCGCTTGATCCGCTGCCCCGGCGCGGGGTCCTGGTCGACAATCTCACCTGTGGCGGCGCGCTCGGAGTAGACGCTGTCCCGTATCGAAAGGCGCAG
>JAYZCA010000280.1:0-11847 GCA_036339235.1 Candidatus Latescibacterota bacterium
GAACGCAGCCGCGGCTACTTCGATCGCGCCGTCACCGTCTTCCGTCGGCTGATCGAGTTGAGCCCGGACGACGCCTACGCTCTCAACTACCTGGGTTACAGCTTCGCCGAACGCGGTGTCCATCTCGAGGAGGCAGTGGAACTGCTGACGCGGGCGATTCGACTGGAGCCGGACAACGGCGCCTTCTTCGACAGCCTCGGCTGGGCCTACTATCGCATGGGAGAGCTGGAGGAGGCGGAGCGCTACCTGGGCAAGGCGCGGCAGCAGATGGCAGGCCACGAGCATACCGAGCAGGCCGTCATTCTCGACCACGCAGGCGACATCGCCAACGCCCTGGGCAAGCGGCACGAAGCGATCGACCATTGGCGACGGGCTCTCGACCTGACGCCGGAGAGCGAGAAACTGCAGAAGAAGCTGGGGACCGGCTCGCTCCCGTGAGCATTGCGTCGTGGCCGAGCGTCGGCAGGTGGCTGCTGCCGGCGTTACTCGTCGTCACCGCCTGCGGTCCGCCGCGGCCGGTGCAGCGCGCCGAGTGGACGGGCGACGAGGACATCGAGAAGCTGCTGCGCGCCGACGCCCAGGGTCTGCTGGCACTTGAGGATCTCACCGCCGAGGTCCGCTTCAGGCTGCACAAGGTGGGCTCTGCCTCGGGGTCCATCCTCTTTCAGTCCCCGGCGCTGCTGCGCCTCGATGTGCGTGGGCCCCTGTTCCAACGCATTCTGTCGGCCGTCCTCGACGGCGACCAGCTCATTGCCCTGGCCGACGACCATCTCTACCACATGCCCTCCCGCGACGGGCTCAACACCTTTCTCGATATCGACATGGGCGGCTACGACCCACGCCTGGCGCTGCTCGGCGTCGTTGCGCCCGGTCGACGCGTCGAGCCCACAGACTACCCAAGGGCAGACCGCGCCCGGATCACCCTCGATGACGGCATCGCCGGCCAGCGGCGTCGGTTGTGGGTCGACCTGCACAGGGGATTCGTAGAGCGGGAAGAGATTCTGGACGACCAGGGACACACGTACTGGTCACGGCGGATGTCCCACTGGCGGCGCCTGGCCGACACAGATCTCTACCTGCCAGCCAAGATCCGCATCGAGAGCCACGGCCGCGTCCTCGAACTCGACTATCGAAGGATCAGCGTCGATGGTGGCCTGCAGCGGGCCGTCTTCTTCAGCGGTTTCGGCGAGCCGTAAAGAGACCGCTAGAGGATCCCAACGGGGCGGCTACTTCGAGTAGCGGATTCGGGGATCGAGCCACGCGTAGAGCACGTCAGCCGCCAGGTTGACGACGATGAACAGGGTGGCGATGAGCAGCACGCCTCCCTGCACGGCGCGGAAATCGCGCGCCATAACCGCCAGGAACAGCCAGCGTCCGATCCCCGGCCAGGCGAAAATGGTCTCGGTGATGATGGCACCACCCAGCAGATAACCGAATTCCAAAGCGATCACCGTCAATGTGGGGATGAAGGCATTACGCACCGCGTGACGGACGAGGACGATGAGAGGGGACAGGCCTTTGGCGCGCGCCGTGCGAATGTAATCCTCTCCCAGGACCTCGAGCAGACTCGAACGCGTCATGCGGGCGATCACGGCCAGCGGGATCGTGCCGAGGGTGATCGCCGGCAGGGCCAGGTGGCGCAGTACGTCGCCCAGAGCGGCGAGATTCCCCGCCAGCAGGGAGTCGACGACGTAGAGTCCCGTGGGCGCCTCCAGATAGATGCTGGCAGACAGCCGTCCCGAGATCGGCAGCAGCGGCAGGGCGACGGCGAAGAGCAGGATGAGGACGAGGGCGAGCCAGAAGACGGGCATGGAGATCCCCGCGGTGGCCACCGCCATGGACAGGTAGTCGATCATGCCGCCGCGGCGTACGGCGGAAACCATGCCGAGGGCGACACCCCCGACGATGGCGAACAACATGGCGGCCATCGTCAGCTCGACGGTCGCCGGAAAGCGATTGATGATCTCCACCGTGATCTTCTCGTGGGTGCGGAAGGAGCGACCCAGGTCGCCGGTGAGCAGGTCGCCGAGGAAGCGTCCAAGCTGGATGTGGAAGGGCTGATCGAGCCCCATGTCCTGCCGCAGGGCGGCCAGCGTCTCGGCGTTGGCGCGCTCGCCGAGCATCACCTGTGCGGGGTCTCCGGGGACCAGGTAGATCATCAGGAAGACGGCGACGGTGATGCCGCCAAGCGTTGGAATCAGCAGCGCCAGGCGGCGCAGGATGAAGCCCTTCACACCTCGACCTCTGGTGTCCTGTCGCCCGAATCTGTCGACTTATCCCTGCGACAGGACACTTGCGCAGGGCGGGTCATCGCCGGAGCGTGACGCTGCGGAACCATTTGCTGCCTGTTGGGTGCAGTTCGAACCCCTCCACCCCACGGCGGAACGCGGCGGTCTGGGTGGCGTGCACGAGGGGGACCCATGGCGCGTCCGCGTGGACGATCTCCTGGGCCCGTCGGTAGAGCCGCGTGCGCTCGGCGACGTCGGTGCTGCGGCGGCCGGCGAGCAGAACATCGTGGAACTCTTCGGACTTGTAGAAGGCCACATTCTGGGCCGGTTTCACGGCTGCGGTCTTGTCGAGAAGGACGTAGAGGAAGTTGTCCGGGTCACCGTTGTCGCCCGTCCATCCGAGCAGGCACATGCCGTGCTGGCCGTCGAATGTCTTGTCGAGGTACGTCGCCCAGTCGACGGTGACGATCCGGGCGCGGATGTTGACCTTGGCCAGATCGGCCTGGATCGCCTGGGCGATTTTTCCAGGCTGGGGCATATATGGTCGCGGCGCCGTCATCACCCACAGTTCGGTGTCAAAGCCGTCAGCCAGGCCCGACTCGGACAGCAGTGCACGGGCGCGGGCAGGGTCGTGAGCGTAGCCGCTGATATCCTCGTGGTAGCTCCACATCATCGGCGGGATCGGGTTGACGGCGGCGACGGCGAGACCAGCATAGAAATTTTCGACGAGCGCCTGCTTGTTGACGGCGTGATTTACTGCCCGACGGACGCGGACATCGCCAAAGGGAGCCCGCTCCATGTTCATGGCCAGGTAGCCGACGTTCATCCCCGGCTGCGTCAGCAGATCGAGGCCGGGATCCTGGCGGATCGCATCTATGAACTCGGGGCTGACGTTGTCGATGCCGTGCACGGCGCCGGAGCGCAGTTCGAGAAAGCGCACGGATGGGTCCTGAACGTACTTGAAGACAAGGCGGTCGAGGCTGGCCGGCTCGCCCCAGTAGTCGTCATTTCGGCCCAGCACGATACGTTCGTCCTTGCGCCATTCGACGAATCGAAACGGGCCCGTGCCGACGGGATTCTTGAAGTAGTCGGCGCCATGGCGGCGCACCGCTGATGGGGAGACAATGGCGCAGAAATTCATACCCAAGTTCGACAGGAAGGGTGCGTTTGCCTCTGCCAGCTCGATGACGAAGGTCGAGTCGTCGTCGGCCCTCATGTCGGCCACGACGGCATCCATGCTCATGTCCTTCCAGTAACTGTAGGTGCCTGCCGAAGGCTTGTGAAACGGATGGTCCTGGTCGAACTGACGATCCAGTGAGAAGAGGACGGCGTCGGCGTTGAAGGGCGTGCCGTCGTGGAACCTGACACCCGTACGCAGATGGAACGTCCAGCGTAGGCCGTCGTCACTGACATCCCAACTTTGAGCCAACTGCGGAACGACTTCGGTCGTGCCAGATGCGTAGGTGACAAGATTCTCGTACAGGTTGTCGCAGACCTTCATGGACTCGCCGTCGGTTTCCAGCGCCGGGTCGAGTCCAACCGAATCTGAGCCCCGTCCGAAGACGAGGACGGCATCGACCTGCCCGGCGCTGCCGTCACCGCCGCCGCAGGCCAGCAGGCCAAGGGTCAGCAATACCAGCAGCGCTGGCAGCGCCGCTGCCGGGCCTCGGCAATACATCAGGGCGTCGTCGTCGCCGCTGGCGGCGGCTGGTAAACACCTATCCTGGCGATGACGTTGCCGCGGGTTTCGCGTCGGATGAGGCGCAGCCAACCGCCCATGGTCAACAATTCCGTGCTCACCGGGACGTCGAGGATCAGTCGCAGCCACCTTCTCTGCGCCCCGCGATCGTCGACAGCGACCATGGCGGGGGTCTTGTCCGGTGGCAACGAGTAGAGATGGCGAGCCTCGGCGGTGAACATCCACGCCTGCTGGCCGGTGGATATGTCGTGCAGGTAGTATCGCCTCGTTGTCGGCGAGATACTGCGCGTGAACAGGGCGATACGTTTTCCCCATTGGATGAACTGATCCTCGAAGGTGAGGGGATAGAGTCCCGCGTACGGCGAGTGGAAACGTTGGGGGTCGAAGCGCACGACGATGTCGTAAACTCTGCTGCTGTCGGTGGGGTCAGCCAGGATCTGCACATCGGTCAGAATTTGCAGGTAGGCCCGCTCGTCCGGTGCCGCCAGGGACGCGATGAGGTAGACCTTGAGGGAATCGATCTCCTCGACCGTCAGACTGTCTGGCTGAGCGCCCGCCGGGGTTGGGGCAGAGGCCAGGGCAGCGAGGAGCGCGAAGCTCCAGGCAGCCCTGTGGATGTGGACGCGCAGACTCAACTCTCGTCTGAGAAGGCTGCGTCGAATTCAGTAGCAGACGTCTCGAAGTCGACTTCCTTGACAAAGTCGGCAGCCTCGGCGGCGCCGTGTTCACGATCCATGCCCCCGTCTTCCCATTCGACAGAGAGAGGGCCCTGATAGCTGACGCGATTCAGGGCGCGGATGATCTCTTCGAAGTCGATATTGCCGCGGCCCAGGGAACGGAAATCCCAGTATCGCCGGCGATCGCCGAAGGCGGTATGGCCGCCAAAGACGCCGGCCTCGGTGGGTGTCATCGACCAGGCCACGTCCTTCATGTGTACGTGAAAGATGCGCTCGGGGAATCGGTAGATGAACTCGACGTAGTCGACGCCCTGATAACCCAGGTGGCTCGGGTCGTAGTTGAAACCGAAAGCAGGGTGGCCGTCGAGAGCCTCGACGGCGCGCTCGGCGGAGGCGATATCGAAAGCGATCTCGGTGGGGTGTACCTCGAGGGCAAACTTGACGTCAACCTTCTGGAACTCGTCGAGGATGGGCCGGAAGCGCCTGGCGAAGTCCTCGAAGCCGGCGTCGATCATGGCGTCGGGGGTAGGCGGGAAGGAGTAGAGCAGATGCCATATGGAACTACCGGTAAAGCCGTTGACGACGCTTACGCCGAGACGGGCGGCAGCCTGGGCGGTGGCGATCAGCTCCTGCGCGGCCCGCTGGCGCACGCCCTCGGGGTCGCCGTCTCCCCAGACGTAGTCGGGTACGATCGCCTGGTGTCTCGAGTCGATGTTGTCGCACACCGCCTGACCGACCAGGTGGGCGGAGATGGAGAACAACTGCAGGTTGTATCTGTCGAGGACGACACGTTTGGCTTCGCAGTACGCCTCGTCGGCTTTGGCCACTTCGAAATGATCCCCCCAGCAGGCGAGCTCTACACCGTCGTAGCCGAACTCTACGGCCTTGCTGCAGATCGTCTCGGTATCGAGGTCGGCCCACTGGCCGGTGAACAGTGTTACGGGGCGTGCCATCCGTGTGTCTCCTGTCGGTGTGATGTCGGCTGACGTACGAAAGGGCCGCCCCGTCCCACGGTCAACCAGGAAGCCCTCACCGACCAACCGCCTTCAGGCGGCGCAGATCTATGTCGAAGACACGCAGGAAACGCCCCTGGAACTCGCCGATCACCTCTGGGATCGTGTCATCGTCGATGTCGAGCAGGCCCATGCGCTCGCCGAAGGGCTCTGGCGACTGCCATTCCAGATCGCGGTAGCGGGCGTCGAAGACGAAGCCGTCGTTGAGGACGATCTCCTCCGCACCGTCGCCGTCGACGTCGCCGACGAGGATCTCGGTGGCGGTGATGTTGTCCTGGTCGCTGCGCCACTCCTCGAACTGGTCGCGTCCGTCGTAGATGTGCAGGCGCCCGTCAGCGACGAAGAGCAACTCCACCTGCTCATCGTCGTCGACGTTGTGCAGAGTCATCGCCGTCATGGCTCCATAATCGCCATGTGGACTGCTCCACAGCGTGCGATAACCGGCACCATCGAGGAAATGAATGCGCCCGTTCTCGGTGTAGAGGACGATCTCATCCAGGTCGTCGAGGTTGACGTCGGCGAGGAACAGTCCGGCGATGCCGCTCTCGAAGGTTTCGCTGATCCAGACCTCCTGGTAGGCCTGCTCGCGCTGTTCATAGACATGGAGGAAGCCGTGGGCATCGCCGAGGGCGAAGCGCTCGTGTTCCTCCACCTGGGTGGGCGGCAGCACGAGAACGCAATCGAACTCGTCGAGCGCACCGCGCGCCGTCAGGTAAAGGGAGGGGATGGCAGGCGCGTCCTGCGCCACGACGGGGAAGGCGAGCAGGTGAGCGGCGATCAGCACCATCCCCCCCCCGCGCCGCAGAGTCGTTTTCATCGGTCCGTGTTCTCCCGGGCCGCGGCGAGGGCGGCTTCGTAGACGGTCTGCAACGGGACGCCCCGGCTGCGTGCCAGGCGGGCGCAATCTTCGTACTCCGGCGCCGCCCGCAGGCGGCCGTTCACATGTGCCATCTTCACACTGACGTCACCGAACCGGGTGGATACCGACACCGATGAGCGCGCCAGCATTCGGCGCTCGACATCGTGGTAGCGGACGCCGAGGCTCGTCGTCTCAGACAGAACGATGTCGGCGATGCGATCGACCTGTTCCGGGTCTATGAGGACACTGAGGAGGTGGCCGGGTCGGCTCTTCTTCATCAAAACGGGGGTTACGTAGACGTCGCGGGCGCCAGCCTCCAGCAGGCGCTCGAAGAGGTAGCCATAGACCTCGGGGTTCATGTCGTCCACGTTCGCTTCCAGCAGCACGCAGCGTGAGCCATCGCCGGCGTCCCCCGCAGTGGTCGATGGTTGTCCGGCTGCGGTTGGACGCCCCAGCCGTAAACGCACGATGTTCGGCGTCGTTTCCAGGTCGCGGCCGCCGGCGCCGTATCCAGTGGCCGTTGCCGTCATCGCGGGTGCGGGTCCGAAGCCACCTGCCAGCGTCGTGATCAGGGCCGCCCCCGTGGGGGTGACGAGCTCGGACCGGATGTCCGTCTGCACCAGGGGGACGTCGCCGCAAAGCGCAAGTACTCCCGGAACGGGGACCGGATAACGACCGTGAGCGCACTCGACGGTGCCGGTGCCCACGGCCAGCGGTGAGGAAAGCACCTGGGTCACACCCAGGCGTCGCAGCCCGGCGACGACCCCGACGATGTCGACGATGGCGTCGAGAGATCCCACTTCGTGCAGGCCCACGTCGTCGACCTCGGCACCGTGGACCTCGGCCTCAGCCTCGGTGAGACGGCGGAACACCCGTGTCGCCGTCTGCTTTGTCTCGATATCGACGGAACTGGCGTCGATCGTGGCAAGGATATCGCGCAGGTGAGTGTGATGTTCGTGCGCACCGTGCCCACGACCACCCTTGTGCATGTGCTGTTCGCGCTGAGGCGTCATCGACTGGCCGTCGATGTCGACCTCTACGCGGGTCGCCCGGATCCCGCACCGGTCGACGGAGGAGGCACGCAGGCTGGCGCCCACGCCCAGACGGTCGATGTCCGCCTGCAGGTCGGGCAGGTCGAGACCTGCGTCGACGAGGGCCCCGAGCATCATGTCTCCACTGACACCGGAGAAACAATCGAAGTAGGCGACGAGCACAAAGCTGCCTTGTGTCAGTTGGAGTCTGCCGTCACTAGGTGGTCGAAGCCTCGGAGCGGCGGAACTCGGAGCGGCGCCGCTTCCAGTCGAGTTCTACGTCGAACTCGAAGACGTCGGTGAAATCCTCGATACGATCGTCGTCGGTCTTACTCATCAGATTGTCGTTCACGAGGTTGAAGACGATCTCGCCGAAATCACGGGTCTCGCGGATGCCCCAGTGGTCGAACACGGTCAGCGTCAGCGGCCCGAACTGGTCGAGGGCGTACTCGCTGATGCCGTAGATCAAGTCGCGACCCGATACGTGCCGCTGCTCGCGTGGCATCGACGCTTTGCCCAGTTTCTCCACCGTGTGCTGCAGCGCGTCGTAGACGAACAGATAGGCGGCCCTGGAGTAGCGGCCGTCGCGCTCCGCGAGAGCTTCGATGTCATGGAGAAAGGCGTCGTCCATGCTCGATTCGGTCGTGTAAGAGAGTACGTCGTTGGACAATTCGGTCTAAGTCAACGCTCGATGTCGTACATGTCAAGGGACGCCCGTCGGGGCTCACCGCTGCGCGGCGTCAGCAACGACCTGCGCCGACACCCGGCGAGAGTTGTCGAGCAAGCCCTCCCGGTAGCGCCGGTCCCGTTGGAACGCATCTCGATACGCCGCCGGCAGCACCGTCGCCTTGTCCCCCCGGTTGACGGTGGCCGGGTCGATCTGGCTGCCGTTGTGGATCAGTTCGTAGTGCAGGTGCGGTCCGGTGGCGCGGCCGGTTGTACCCACCTTGCCGATCATATGGCGCTTGTTGATGCGCTGCCCCAGGCGAACTTGGACGCGGCTCAGATGGGCGTAGCGTGTCCGGTATCCGTTCGGGTGTTCCACCTCGACCATCTTGCCGTAGCCCCCATTCCAGCCGGCGACAGTGACACGGCCCCGCGCAGTCGCCCACACGTCCGTTCCCGATGCCGCCGCGTAGTCGGTGCCAAGGTGCGGCACATTGCGTTTGAGGATCGGGTGGAAGCGGCGCCGGTTGAAGCGCGAACTGATCCGCCGGAATTCCATCGGCTTGAGCAGGAACATGCGCTCCAGGGACGTGCCATCCTCGTCGTAGTACGCGACTTGCCCCGTGGGATCCTCGTAGCGCACGCCGAGTTGTGAGATCACCTTACCTTGATAACGAGCCAGCAGCACCTTCCCGTAGCGAATGAAGCGGTCGCCCAGATAATCCCGCTCAAAGACGAGCCCCAGCCGGTCCCCCGGGCGCGGATCCTTGTGAAAGTCGATGACCGAACCGAATACGTAATCGACGACGAAATCGGTGAGGGCGCCCCCTTCGGCGGCGGCGGAGATGGCGTTGGACAGATTGTCCTCGATGACGACCTCGATGGCCCACATTCGGTGCGTCAGCTCGCGGCGGTCGCGGCGGCCCTGAAGGTCGTCGCCGACACGCTCGATGAGGACAGGCAGTTCCGGCTTGCGCACGGGGGTGTACTCGAAGCGCAGCACGGTGCGCAGGCTGTCGAGGACCATGACGATCACGTCGCCGGGATGTGACTCCCGCTGGGCATCGAAGATGCCGACCAGTGCCTGTCCGACACGGGCGATTTCCAACTCGGGAACATCGTGCGCTTTCAGCGTCAGGTAGACGGAACCGTCACGACGTAGGGTGTCGGTCACATGGTAGAGGATCTCGGTGGGCTCGGGGGCTGGCGGCAGCGCCTCGGCGGATTCGAGCGTCACCGTGCTGGGTCCTGCCACTTCGGGCAGTGGGACGATCACGGCACCGGGGGGTTGTTCGAGGGGCGCCGTCTCGGCGCCTTGCACCGTGGAACGAGCCCGCGCGTCGATACGCAGCAGGGTGACGATCGCCAGGCAGGCGAGCAGGCCCCAGAAGGCGGTCGTGGATCGCTTCGGAAGATACATGGACTGGTCTGCTGAGCGGGTGCGGAGGGCGTTGCCGATATACCGCAAAGTGTTTATTATTATACACCTACGTCGAGTTTTCGTCAACAGAATCGACCTCCAGCCGCCCTGAGAAAACAGGCTTCTCGTGTCTTGTGCTCCCCCCATCATCGTCAGCGAAACCGACCTCAAGGGACTGCTGCCCGAGCAACTGCGGGCACTGGCCACCGACTTGGGCGAGCCCGCCTACCGCGGCGACCAGCTGTTTTCCTGGATTCACGAACAGGGGGAGAGCCGCATGGAGGCCATGTCGAATCTACCGAAGAGATTCCGCCTGGCTCTCGTCGATGCCGGTACCAGCGTCGGTCGCCTGAAGTTGCTCGAGCGGCGGGACTCGCGCACAGGCATGGCCGTGAAGTTTCTCTTCGAGGCGCAGTCCTTCCGCCCGGGGTCTGTACAGGCGCCAGCCGGTCAGATCGAAGCCGTCCTCATCGTCGACGGTGACCGGCGCACAGCGTGCCTGTCGTCGCAGGTGGGATGTGCCCTCGACTGTCAATTCTGCGCCACGGGGCGGATGGGATTTCGGCGCAATCTCAGCGCCGGAGAGATGGTCGATCAGCTGCTGCAGCTGAACGCCGTCGCCGCCGAAGGGGGCGAACGGGTGACGAACATCGTCATGATGGGGATGGGCGAACCGTTGCTCAACTACGACGAGGTCGCCCAGGCCCTGCGTGTCATCAGACACACTGACGGCGCCGCCATCGGAGGGCGCCGTATCACCGTGTCCACTGCCGGCTATCTGCCCGGGATCCGGCGTCTGACGGAAGACGACCTCAACGTGGGTCTGGCCATCTCCCTCAACGCGACGACGGACGCCGTGCGGGAGCGCCTCATGCCGATCAACCGCAAGTGGCCCATCGCAGACCTGCTGCAGGCGGCACGCGACTACTTCGACCGCAAGGGACGGCGTGTCACGTTCGAATACGTGCTGATGGATGGCGTCACCGACAGCGACGACGATGCCCAGCGATTGGCGGCGTTGACGCGCGATCTGCCCTGCAAGATCAACCTGATTCCCTACAATGAGCCCGGGGACGAGGGCAACGCCGATGAGACGCCGACGTTCCGGCGGCCGCCGCGATCACGGATCGATGCATTTTTGAGGCGGTTGCGCGCACACACCGACCATACGGTAACCCTGCGCGAGAGTCGTGGCCGAGATATCGCCGCCGCCTGCGGTCAGCTCTACATCGAGCAGGAGAACCGACGCCCCCGAGCCGCAGCCACGGCTTGAGGGCTCGTGGTCACCTGACGGGGGGTGCCGTGGTGGCGTTGGCGACAGCCACCTGTGCCAGCAGTCTCGGGATGGTCCCCGGAATCGGTCACCCACTCTGGTGGGGGGTGGCGGCGACGGTTCAGTTCTTTTCTCTGCTTCCCGACGTCGACACCGACTCGGTACCCCGACGCTGGTTTTACCGAGGGGTGCTGGTCATTCTGCTCTATCTGGCGTGGTCGGGAGCTTGGGTGGAGGCGACGGTGGTGGCCGGTCTGGCGATGCTGCCCCTCGTCGACCATCACCGCGGCTGGACGCACGGCCGCTTCGTGCCACTGCTGATGCCTGCGATAATGTGCGCGTGGTTGTTGTGGTGGGAGGGGTGGCCCCGTGTCGAGGGCCCAAGAGTGCTCGACATCCTGACGCCGCTGCGGCTGGTCTTCGTCGGCGCCGCAATGGTGGGCTGGTACACACATCTGCTGCTCGACGGTCTGTTCCGGATCTTCCCCCACGATCCAGTTTAAATCGCCTGAAATCAATCGTCAGAGGTTTCTTCGGCATCGCTGTCTTCACCTCCGTCGTCGGCGGCGCGACGACGTTCGACAAAGCCCTTGACCTTCGATACGGCTTCAGGAACCAGCTCGACCAATTGTCCCCAGCTGATCTCTTTTTCCTTCAAGGTCAGTACCTGCACCTTGCCGTTGCCGTCGATGACGACAAAGCCGATGGGCTCCACGGTGGCACCGCCACCTGTGCCGCTGTGCCCGGAGCCATCCGTCCCACCGCCGGCCGCGAAGCCAAGGGAGATCTTGGAAACAGGGATCAGCGTTACTGGTCCCGCCGTCACCGGCTCGCCGACAACGGTGCGTGTTTGCACGATCTTGTTCAGTTCGCCCAGAACGCGCTCGATCAATGAATCCACCGACGATGCCATCGGTTCCCTTTCCTTCATGGAATTAAACCGCGCCGGCGGCACGGGCCCGGCCCGAGCGCCACAGGGAC
>JAYZCA010000281.1:0-4647 GCA_036339235.1 Candidatus Latescibacterota bacterium
AAAAAATGTTGATCAAGATTCTCGGGGCGGCACTGCTCGCCGTGGGCGCGTGGTTCGCCTTTAAGATGCTGCTGGGTGTGATCTGGGCGATCCTGTCCGTCGCCATCGTCGGAGGGTTGATCTGGGGCGGCCTGCGGCTGCTGAAGGCCTGACGCCGACGACGATGTCCACCGCCCATCCTCCGACGGATGCGGAAGCCGCACCGGCGAAGCTGCAGCTGGGGCGGCGCTTGTACCGCGAGGAGCACTGGTCTGAGGCCGTCGAGGTCCTCGAACAGGTGCTTGCCGCCGATCAGAAGAACCTGCCGGACCCACTCAGGGGAGAGGTGCTTTTCCTCCGAGGCATGGCCCTCGTGCGGGCCGGTAGCGAGGCGGAGGGCATCGACGATCTCGAGGCCGCCGCCGCGGTGGGCTGGTTGGAGGCCCGCTTCCAGCTGGCCCTTCTCTACGCTCGTCAGGGCCGCCGCCGCGGTGCGCTGCGGCAGCGAGCCATCGACCATCTCGAGCACATCTTCGACGCCGAAGAAGGCGACCCTTCACTTGCCGCCGGCTCCGATCGTGTCTGTTTCGCCCTCGGCGGGCTCTACGCCGAAGGGGACGACTCCGGCGACTCGGAGCGGGCCATCGCCGCCTTCCACCGCGGCCTGGCTCTGAACCCGCTGTCCGCTGTGGGTCATAATCATCTCGGTCAACTGCAGATGCGCACCGATCAGCCCTTGAGCGCCCTCGGCGAATTCAAGGTTGCCCTGCAGCTGGACCCCGACTTTCGCGCCGCTCATTCCAACCTGGCACGGCTGTTCTTCGAGCATGTCAAGCCCGAGGACTTGGCCGACGAGTACGCCCACATCGTCGAAGAGTTTGAGGGACGCGCCCCGCAGGTGCTGGCGCGCCTGTCGCAGGAGTTGGTGGAGCTGGGTCGCGAACAGGTCTATCGGGCGCTCTACACGAAGGGACATCAACTGAAGAACCTGATCGGCGTTGTCGGCAACCGCCTGCGCCGTGTGGGCCGGAAGCTGGCGGAGACGACACATACTTCGACCCAGGAGCTGGTCGGAGCCGGTGAAGCGCTGCAGCAGCTGGAAGCCGAGCACGAGCGACTCTACGAAGAATGGGTCGGCTATCTGTCGGCGATGACCCCCGACCAGATCTACACGAGCCTCATCGACGCGACGCGCGTGGTGAGCCGCGTCACCGATGCCCTCGCCGCCGACGGGGGGACTTCGATTCCGGTTCGCATTCAGGAGGGTGTGCCCCGAATCGAAGCCGATGAGCGCCTCGTACGCGAGGCAGTCACGAATCTATGTACCAACGCCCTCGACGCGGTGGGGGCCACCGACCCGCCCGGACACGTCGCCCTCGGCGTCGGCTATGACGAAGAGGCAGGGGTCGTCTACATCGAGGTGGAAGACGACGGCGGCGGCATCTCGGCAGAGTTGCTCGAGCACGTCTTCGATCCAGGGTATACGACGAAGGATCAGGGCAACGGCTACGGCCTGGCCATCGCACGGCGCATCGCCCAGGCCCACCACGGCGAGTTGCGCGTCAAGAGTCGCGTCGGCCACGGCAGTGTCTTCCGTCTCGATCTTCCGGTAAACCTTGACGCTGACAGCGGTCCCGACACGCCGGCAGGGGGCGTGCTGTGAGCGCGCCCGTGAACGGCCGCGTCCTCATCGCCGACGACCAGCGCGAGGTGCGCGACCTGCTCGCCGACAAACTGAGGGCGCGCGGCAAGCAGACCGAGTCCTTCGCGTCGGGCCGCGACTTGCTGAAACAGATCAAGATCGATGGCGAAGACGTCGAGCTCGTCGTCCTCGACCTCGACTTCGGCGCCGGCGAGCCGGATGGACTGGAGATTCTGAGGCAGGTTCGGGAGGAACGACCGAATCTGCCAGTCATCATTCTCACCGGCAAGGGCAGCGTCGACAGCGCCGTGGCCGCTGTGCAGGCGGGCGCCGCCGACTTCATCGAGAAGGACCTGTTCGTCGAGGACAAGCTCGAGCTCAGCATAGAGAAGGTGGAGCGTATGCTCCACGTGCTGCGCGAGAACGCGCGCCTGCTGGCCGAGAACAAGGCCCTGGGCGCCGAGAACGAGGCCCTCGGTGCCCGCAACGAGGATCTGGGAGCGCAGAATGTCTTCTACCGTTCCGAGCTGGGCGCCCGCTACCGCATGGTCAGCGCCAGCCCCAAGGTGGAAGCCATCCTGCTGATGGTGGAGCAGATCGCTTCGATTCCGCGCCCCGTGCTGGTGCGCGGCGAACGCGGTACCGGCAAGGAGCTGATCGCCGCCGCCCTGCATTACACCGGAACACGCTCCGAGCGTCCTTTCGTCAAGCTCAACTGCGCCGCCCTGGCCGAGGCCCTGCTCGAGTCGGAGCTGTTCGGCCATGAGAAGGGTGCCTTCACTGGCGCCAGCGACACCCGTCGCGGGCGCTTCGAGACGGCCGATGGCGGCACGCTGTTCCTCGACGAGATCGGCAACACGTCGCTGGAGTTTCAGCAGAACCTGCTGCGCGTTCTGGAGTACCAGGAGTTCGAGCGCATCGGTGGCAATCGGACGATCAAGGTCGACGTGCGGGTCGTGGCGGCGACGAATGCCGACCTCGAAGCCGAAATCGAGGCTGGCCGTTTCCGCGCCGACCTCTATGACCGCTTGCGCTTCACCGAGATCCAGCTGCCGCCGCTGCGTGACCGGCGCGAGGACATCCGCCCGCTGGTGGAGTATTTCGCTCGCGAACTGGCCGTCGAGGTCCCGTCCATTCCCGAGCGACCTTTCGGCAACGACGCGTTGACTACCATGGAAGCATACGGCTGGCCGGGCAACGTGCGGGAGTTGAAGTTCGCCGTTGAACGCGCCCTGTGTGTGGCCTCCGGCGAGGCGGTCACCGCCGGCGATCTGCCGCCCGAAGTCGGCGGGTCATCGCAGGCGGGGAATCAGGCAACGGGCGGGACGTTTGATGAGCAGATGACGGCCATCGAACACGGCATCCTGCAGCGCTCCCTCGACGGGTGCGACGGCAGTCAGAAGGAAGCCGCAGCCGCTCTGGGACTCACCTATGACCGCTTCCGGCACATCCTGCGCAAACACGGACTCACAAAAGCCTAGTTCACCCCAGACTCTCTGCAGCATGATCAACAAGGCGTTTCGGACAATCGGGTCCGGGACGCCTTTGTTGCGTCGGTTGCCGACCCATACGAATCCACCGTGGCAGTCTCTACACCTCGCACAATGTCGGGGGCGTGCTGCAGGTCGGCGGTCGCTGGTCGCGCGATCGCTACGAATCGCTACGAGTCGATAGACAACGTCACGGACTGGGCTCTGTTCGGTGAGAGTTAGTCGGATCCCACCTTCCGGAACAACCCGGAGGTCGACGAAGGTGATGTGACCAGCGTGCGCGCCGATGTTCAGCTGGACACGCGCAACAGCGTCGGTGACCCGGACCGGGGTTGGTTCATCAATGCCTACGCCGAGCGCGCCGGCGGCGTTCTCGGCGGTGACTTTCGCTTCAAGCGCTACCTCCTCGACCTACGCCGCTACCAACCGATGGGTCCGGGTACCCGTCTGGACCTGCGGCTGCGCGGGGGGACGGCGAAGGGTCACCTTTCCCGTCAATACGTCTACCGGCTGGGTGGTTTAGGCTCGGTCCGCGTACGGCTTCAAGGCATTCGCCGGGGACCGCTCCGTCCTGCTCAACGCTCAGTACTGGCTGGATGCGGATCGTCACTGAGCGGACGGCTCGCCCTTCGAGGACTTGTGACTATGTGTGTTCTTCGACGCTGGCGCCGCCTGGGTCGCCCAGGATCGGTCCGATCCTTTCACTGGATTCCGAGATCTGGCCCTGGGCGTAGATGACGGTCCGCAATGGAAGCGTTCCGTCGGCCTCGCCGTAGGTACGGTTGAGACGACCTTCGCCTTGAGTTTGCCCGCGCTCTCGACGACGATCCCGGCGCCCTCGAACCCACATCGGCCGGATGGTCGATGACGGCACGGATTTCCCGAGCCTTCTAAGCGATCAACCTGGTAAGCGGATGGGGCGGACATCTCCTGTGAGGTGCCCGCCTCTTTGCGTACGCCTCGGCTTCTTGACGGCGTCGGGATCGGCCACTTCTTACAGTGACGACTGCACGCGCGCACAAGGGGAGCGTTCCATGGAGAAGCAGTTCCGAGTCGAGACCCACCTCGAGGGCGACCTGGCCGAATTGTACGGGGCGGTTCTATCCGAGTTCGAGCGGGCCAGCGGCATGAGCCTGTCGGAGGTGAACCGGTCACTCCTGCAGACCGGTATGCTGTTCCATCTGACGATGATGACGTCCATGGGGGTCGTGTCAGACGAGGCCCGCCGTGAAGATCTCGACGGGCTGGCGGAGAAAGTCGGCGGCGACAACCTGCTCTGGGAGATCGTCGAGCTGGCGCGACGACACTGGCGTGAAGGGGGAACTGGCAGCATCGATCTGAAGGTGTAAGCAGTCGTTAAACTCCTGTATTCGCTTCATTTGAGAGCCTTTTGGTCAAGTTGACAGTGGTTCGGAGGTCGTCTAAATTTTTGCAAGTCTGAGCCGAAAGCCGCTGTGACCGAACTCTACAACGATACCGTTCTCGACCACTACCGGAACCCGCGCAACACGGGGGTCCTCGAAGGGGCCGACGCCG
>JAYZCA010000282.1:0-6611 GCA_036339235.1 Candidatus Latescibacterota bacterium
GGGTCGTTCTCCCACCACAACGCTTCCCATCGCCGCCGCTGGGAACGTTGGCCGGACGGGACCTTCGCCGACTCCTCGGCGGCGCGCACGCTCACGTACGGACGATCTGTGCCGATGGTGACGTGCTCGGCGCCTACGATCCGTATCGCGTGGTCTAGGTGGTCGAGCATGGCGTCGATCGCCCCCGACCCGCCGAGGAACGCGGGCACATTCGTGATTCCTACGTTGCCCCCGGTGTCGGCGATGGCCTTCATCAGCGCGTCCGGCTTGGCCCGGTGGTGATGGTTCAGCGCGTCGCACGTGGCGTGGCTCGAGACGATGGGCACCGAGGAAGCCCGCGCCGTATCCAGACTCGTCTGCCAGCCGGAGTGGGCTACGTCGATGATGATGCCGAGCCGGTTCAACTCGGCCACGGCCATGTGTCCGAAGTCGCTCAGTCCGGCGTTGCCCGGCTCGGCGCAGCCATCACCGATCACGTTCCGGCGATTGTAGGTCAGATGCATCATGCGGCATCCCAAATTAAAGAAGAGCCGCAGCAGCCGCAGCTCCGCCTCTGCTGTCAGCTGCTCTCCCACCAGAGGCACACCGTTGCAGGTCTGCACCAGGCAATGGCGGCCGGCAGCGCGGGCGGCGACGATGTCCTCTGGAAAGGCCGCCCGGGACACGTCGTCACGCATGTGATCGGTCAGGTAGGTGTAGTGAGCCAGGCGGCCTAGCATGCGTATGGGGTGACTCCCCTCTTCGCCGGCATTCTGGAAAGCGCAGTCAACTCCGGACGCTTCCCAGGCAGACAGATATTCTATTCGCAGACCGTCATCGGCCGCCCAGCGTGTCATGCGCATGCTCTCCGTCAGCACCTGCAGCTCGGCATCCGAGATCCCCGCTTCCACCGCACGGGCCACGGCAGCGCCGTCGATGGGCGCCAGCAGCCCCAGGCTGTAGGACTCACACACGAGCGACTCGCGATGCAGCTCGAGACCATGTTCGAGCTCTGCCACCGTCGGTTTCAGAGCATCGATGCCCACTTGCCGCGCCGCGTCGATGCGCTCCTGCCAGCTCATCGAGCCTCTCCGGGGTAGGGGTGGGGATGTCCCGTGTAGATCCGCTCACCGCGCACGAGAATCTTCAGCGGATCTTCCTTTTCCACATCATGGGTGTCGTGCGCCCGATACGCCAGGGTCATGCTGCGGCGTGAGCCCGAAGTGCGATTCTCGTCGGCGCCGTGGAAGCAGGCATCGTTAAACAACAGAACGCCCCCACGCGGCATCGGCACCGGCAGGGACCGCAGCAGCCAGTCACTGTCATACCAGTCGCCCTGCGGCCGCCGCGGTTGACGGAAGGGTCTGTTGTGGCTGCCGGGCACCAGGCGGATACAGCCGTTGTCCACCGTCGACTCCTCGAGGTAGATGAGGGCCGTGATCAATGTCGAGTCCCACGTCTCCTCCCCCGCGTGCCACGGCACCGGTTGCGAGCCGGCGGGACGCACCATGATGTGGTTGTGCTTGTTCGTCAGCAACTCCACGTTGGGCCCCAGACAGGCTTCGACGGCATCCAGCACCAGCGGGTGCCGTGCCGCCTCCAGAAACACCGGATCACGGGACAGTATCTTCGACAGGCGCCGCACATCCTCGGTTCGACCGCTGGCCTCGCCCTCCCAGACGATCGGTTCAACCCATCCGGCGACCTCACGGTCGGTCGCGGCATTGAGCCGAACCACCAGCTCTTCTGGCAGACCGTTCCGCACACGATGAAAGCCATTGTGCCGGAAGTACCAGGTCTCCTCTTGCGTCAGAGCGGTCATGGATTCTCGAAGAGCACGCTGATGCTCTCGCGCCGGTGGATGCGGCGGATCGCCTCGGCGAACAGCCCGGAGACGGACACGACCTGGATTTTCGATCCCAAAGGCTCTGGCTGTGTCTCCACCGAATCGGTGACGAGAAACGTGTCGATGGGGCTGGCGTCGATACGGGCCATGGCCCCCTCGCCGAAGACGCCGTGCGACACGGCAACGTGCACCTCCCGGGCCCCGCGATCCAGGAGTTTCTGCGCCACATCGCACAGGGTCCCTCCCGAAATCGTGAAGTCGTCGACGACGACCGCCGCCTTGCCCTCCACGTCGCCGATGATCTCGAGAACCTCCGCCGACTCGTCGTGACCGGCTCGCTCCTTGTCGGCGATGGCCAGCGAGCAGTTGAGAGCGGTAGCGAACTTGCGTGCCTTCTTGGCGAACCCGACGTCCGGTGAGACGACGATGGGATCCACCAGCTTCTTGTCGCGCAGTGCGTTCACCAGTACGGGCAGCGCGTAGAGGTCGTCTACCGGCACGGTGAAAAAACCCTGGATTTGCGCCGCGTGCAGATCCAGGGTGACGACGCGGTCGGCGCCGGCCACCTGAATCGCGTCGGCACACACGCGCGCCCGGATCGATACGCGCGGCTCATCCTTCTTGTCGCCCTTGGCGTAGCTGAAGTAGGGCATCAACACCGTCACCGACTCGGCGCTGGAACGTTTGAAGGCGTCGATCCAGAACAGCAGCTCCATGAAGTTGTCATTCGCCGGGAAGGCGGTGGACTGGACGAGATACACATGCCGTCCGCGCACGTTTTCGCCGATGCGCACCATCAGGTTGCCATCGGAGAACCGCACCACCTCGCCGATCCGCACCGAAATAGCGAGGGTTTGACAGATCTTCGCCGTCAGCTGCGGGCTGCCGCTGCCGGCAAAGACCAACATCTCTTCATCGGTGGACATCGAACGCTCCGTTCCGGGGGTGGTGGAATTGTCACCCTAGTATGGAGCGGACCCTCGTACGGTGACAAGGGCATGGCTACTTCAGTGGGGGCAGCTCGAAGACAGCCAGCTCGTTGTCGATGACAGCGTAGGCGTAGCCGTCCCTGAGAATGGGATCTGCCCGCAACCCACGGCGCGGATTGTCGAGTGCCAATTCGAGGGATGGGATGGGACGTTGGTATGGGTCCCTGTGGTCATAGAGGCGCACTGCCGTACCTCGTGTCCGGTAGAAAAATCCACCCTGTCGCGGCCATGCTTCCATAGTGCGATGAAAGAGATTTCGTGTCTGGCGCGGCTGCTGCGGATCCTTAACATCGAATTCGACAAACTCGGCGGGCCACAAGCGGCGGACGAGGACTCGATCACCGCGAACGACGATGGAACGACTTGATCCACGACTAGACTGGCGGACGTCACCAAGATCGGTGCGGCTCAACTCATACAGATCGCCGTTGGCATCGACGTCAACAATGGAGAAACCACTTCGCAGACCCAGGTAGGCGTGCTCTTTCCCGGGCACGACTTCGAATCTGTGACGTCCAACAAATGCGGACCGGGAATACATGTTGTCGTCTTCCCAGAGCTCTTCAGGGTATTCGTAGGTCTCCAGAACGAGCCGGTCCTGCTCACTCGGTACCCCGCCACCATCGATGCGGATGGATGTCAGCTGGCTCTGGCTCTCCGTGGTGGTCGGCATTAGCAGGTTGCCGTTGAGCGCTTTGATTTGAAATTTCGCACGAACCAAATCGTCATAATATCCGTAGTCGATATCCCGCCCGTAGTAGCGGGACAGGACTGTAGACCCGCTGACCCGCGGAGAGCTGGGCGTCGTAATGTCGAAACAGACAACACCGATGCTGTCGGCAAGTGTGTCTGTGTTGCGGCCTCCGGCACACAGATGGGAACCGACCAGAGCCAACCGGCTCAGGGACCAGACCGGATCGACCCTCACCGTCTGCATCGCACGAGGTGTCGAGGGAACGGAAACATCGACAACAGACAGACTGTCCCCGTACAGCAGAAAAGCGTACTCACCTATGAGAGAAAGGTCTCTCACGCGGTCACCAACCCGCAGCGACCCGACAGGGAGAATCTTCTCGCTGTCATCCGGCATCAGGCGAGGCACCGTCAGAACGACGGTCACGAGAAAGAACCCGCTGACCACAAGCTGCCGCCGGCCGAGGGTAACCTCACGGAAGCGACCTGTGAGGAGCCAGGCGGCCACGAGTCCAGCAGTGACCAAACCACCTGCCAACAGCGTCCGCCCCAGTATTTCGTCGCCACGGGTCGCGATGCGCACCAGATCACCCTCGCGGGTGAAGACGACCGTTAACAGATCCTGGATAGTCGATCGTTCGTGGATGAATCCCGGATAAAGTAGTACCACAAGCACGAGGAATATGACAGCCATCAGAGCGATAATACATCCGGCGCCCGCCGCTTCGGCCGAGTTTTCCGTCGCCGCAGACGCCAGAAATACCGCGGCGTAGACGACCAGCGCCGGGAGAAACCAGGCGTAAACCATCGCCAGCCAGGGAACCTCAGCAATCACCTGCACTGAGGCCCGGCCGCCGAAGGGTGACATGGTGCCAACGAACGGTGTGACATACACAACTGCCCAGAACGCTGCCACAATGACGAATAGACCCACTGCTCCGACGATGAACTTCGCGGCAATGATGCGGGCCAAGGACGCAGGACGCACGAGCAGAAATTCCAGTGTACCGCGACTTCGTTCGCCGGCGATAACATCCATACCCAAAATGCCCGCGCTCAGGCCGGCGATGATTGGGGCCCAGCCATTTATGTCATTGGCGAAGGACCGATTGAAGTCTTCGATCTGTCGCAAGAGGTGTAGTAGGAAGACCACACCCAGGCCCGCCGCGACTTTGTAGCTGTTCTCGCGGAACTCTTTCCAGAGGAGAGCGCCCATCACAGTTCTCCCTGACGGCGAGCATGAGGACGCACCAGCTCGATGAAGCTCTCCTCCAGACTCATGTCTACGATGTCCACGACCTCAGCACCTGTCGCCCGTACCGCCTCGCGATGCTTGTCCTCGTAGCCGGCGATGGTCACCAGGCGGCGATCGCCGCTACCTTCGATCTCACTGACACCTTCGACATTACGTAAAGCCGCGTCATCCTCCCCTGGCAGCCGTACCAACACCTTCTTCACTCGACCTTTGAAGGCATCCGCGTCCTCGCAGGCCAGCAGCTTGCCGCCTTCGATCACGCCGACGCGGTCCGCCACGCGCTCTACTTCATGCACCATGTGCGACGACAGCATCACCGTGCGCCCCTGCTGTTGAATGACCCGGACGATACTCTCGAGAAAATCCCGCCGCACTAGCACATCCAGGCCGGTTGCCGGCTCGTCGAGAATCAGAAGCTCCGGTTCGTGCCCCATGGCCAGCACCAGCGCCAGCTGTGCTCCCATACCGCGCGACAGATTCTTCACCTTGTGCTCCGGATCGAGGCCGAACTGCCCGAGCAGCTCGGCCACGTGGGTGTCGTTCCAGCTATCATAGAATTGACTTGTAAAGCGGATCATCTCATGGACACGCATCCAGGAGTAGAGTTGTAGTGTCTCCGGCACATATCCGATACGCTTCTTCAGTTCGATCCCGTCTTTGACCGGATCCAGGCCGAGAACGCGAACGCTGCCGCTCGTCGGTCGAAGCAGTCCAAGCAGCGTCTTGATCGTCGTCGTCTTGCCGGCGCCGTTGCGCCCCAGGAATCCGAAGACCTGGCCCCTCTCCACCGTCAGGTTGAGCTCGTCCACCGCCACGGTGCTGCCGTAGCGCCGAGTGAAGTCTTCGGTCTGGATGACTGCTTCGGACATGGGCTATGCCTCTCCCCTGGAGTCCGGGTGATTCAACTGCTCGTCGAATGCCTGGCGGAGCTGGGCGTCCGTCAGGCCAAGGGATCGCCCCTCGTCTATGGCCCCGTGCAGGCTACGTGCGACGATGCGCTGCTTCTCGGCCGCCGCCATCCCCGCCGCTTCGTCGGAGACGAAGGTCCCCGTGCCGCGTTTCTTGTAGACCAGTCCCTCTCTCTCCAGTTCCGAGTAGGCGTGCACTACGGTATTGGGGTTGATCAGATAACCCTCCGCCAGAGCGCGCACCGACGGCAGCTCGTCCTGCGCACGCAGTCCACCGCTGGCCAGCAGATATTTGATCTGCGCCTGTATCTGTGCGTAGAGCGGCTCCGCCCTCGACGGGTCAAGCTTGAGATGTAGGGAGGTCTCAGCCATCAGGACTCAACAGCAGCCTATGCGTCGGCGCGCTGAGCCTCTTTGCGGCTACGCCGTTTGCGCTGCCACGGGGTGTCGATGTCGTACTTTCGGCACAGGCGACTGAAGCTGCGCGGCGTGATTCCCATGGCGCGACTGGCGTCGCTCACCCTGTGGTATATGCGAGCAACCCGCTCTACCTGTTCCCTGGTGAAACCCTTGTCGAACACGGATGCGACCTCCTCATTTATGCAGTGTGCCACTGTATCGGTTGGTTGACACACTGAAAGGGGCGATTGGAGCGCTGGCGATGGATGGAGGGCCGCCCCCGCACGACGGGAACGACCCTCCCCTGACTGCGGGCGCTGACCGGTGCGCCCGCAAAAATGTGCTGTTTCAGATTACCTGGTGCCTGACTTCACCGAGCCCCAAGAACGGGTTTCTCCAGACGTTGCGGATTTCAGCGCCGTCTCGGTCTTTGTCTCGCTGGCATCGTCGGTGCCGTCGCCGCCGTGGCGGCGCGAGTGCCGCCGGCCAGCGCGGTCGCTTTTCAGCTCTTTGAGAGCCGTTCGTTGTTCCTCGGTGAGAAG
>JAYZCA010000283.1:0-4546 GCA_036339235.1 Candidatus Latescibacterota bacterium
CCGGTTTCACAGGTCGACACGCAGTTTACCGAGGATCTGGAGCAGTACCGCGACAAGAAGATGACTTTCAAGATCATCCGCTTCCGCGACCACGGCCGCAGCATCGTTTTGTCGCGACGTGCCCTGCTCGAAGCCGAGCAGGAAAAGGACGCGGTCGGCGTGCGCGAGAAGATCGCCGAGGGGATGAAGTTCACCGGCACCGTGACTCGCCTGGAGAACTTTGGCGCCTTCGTCGACCTGGGTTCGCGAGTCGAGGGCCTGATCCACGTCTCGGAGATGCGCCACGAGCGCGTCAACCACCCGCAGGATGTGGTCAAGGCAGGCGATGAGGTGACGGTGAAGGTGATCGCCGTCAAGAACCTGGGCGACCGGCGCAAGGAGCGGATCTCGCTGAGCATCAAGGCCCTCGAGAAGGACCCCTGGGACGAGGTGCGTTCGCAATTCACCGCCGGCACGGTGACGATGGGCAAGATCGAAGGTATCGAGGAGTACGGTGCGTTTGTGGAGCTGGCGCCCAACGTGCGTGGCCTCATCCACGTGTCCGAGCTGGCCGATCGCCGCGTCAACCACCCTCGCGACGTCGTCTCCGTCGGTGACGAGGTGAAGGTCGCCGTTCTCGAGGTCGACAACAAGCGCAAGCGTCTGCGCCTGTCGATCCGTCGCGCCGAACAGGTCGAAGGGGCGACGAACCTCAAGGAATTCGCCCAGCGTCAAGTCGAGGAGAAGGCATCGGAGGGCGTCGGGAACGCGACCATGTTCGAGGCCCTGAAGCGCGCCAAACTCGTCGAGTGAGGGCCGCCGGGACGAGATCGCGTCCCCCCGCCCGCAACCTCCAGGCGCGGTATCTGCGCAAGATCCTGTCGTGAGCCGACTCAACAACACCGGCCCAGCTGCCTGGGAGCAGCTCCTCTTCGGTGGCGACCGGCCCGGATATTTCGGGGCGTACGGCGGCGCTTTTCTCCCCGAGATCCTGCGAACGACCCTCGACGAGCTGACCACCGCCTTCGACGCTGCCCGTCATGACCCCGCCTTCTGGGAGGCCTACACCGGTACGCTGCGCACCTACTCCTGCCGGCCCACACCGCTGACGCTGCTGGAGAATCTCTCCACCGAAGTCGGTGACGGTCGTCGCATCTACCTCAAGCGGGAGGACCTCAACCAAACCGGCGCCCACAAGCTCAACAACGTCATAGGCCAGGGTCTGCTCGTGCAGCGCATGGGCAAGACCCGGGTCATCGCCGAAACCGGCGCCGGCCAGCACGGCGTGGCGACGGCGACGATGGCGGCCCGCTTCGGTTTCGAGTGCACGATCTACATGGGCGCCGTCGATGTCGAGCGGCAGCGGCCCAACGTGTTCTGGATGGAACAGCTGGGCGCCACCGTCGTGCCCGTCGTCGATGGCTCGGCGACGCTGAAGGACGCCATCAACGAGGCCCTGCGGGACTGGGCCAATTCCATGGAGGATACACACTACGTCCTCGGTACCGCCTGCGGCCCGCACCCGTTCCCGACGATGGTCGCCTGGCTGCAGCGTGTCATCGGTGAAGAGGCCCGTGCGCAGATGCTGGAGCGGGAAGGCCGCCTGCCCGATCGCGTCTACGCCTGCGTCGGCGGCGGCTCGAACGCTACGGGCATGTTCCTGGGGTTTCTCGGCGATGAGAGCGTGGAACTCGTCGGCGTCGAGGCGGGCGGGCACGGGATCGACTCTGGAGAGCACGCTGCACGGCTTGCCGGTAGTGACGGCTCTCCCGGCGTTGCCCAGGGCTACAAGACTTACTTCCTGCAGGACACCGAAGGACAGATGCGGCACACGCATTCGGTCTCCGCCGGCCTCGACTACATCGGCGTCAGTCCGATTCTTGCCCATCTCTACGAGACAGAAAGAGTGCGTTTCGAGTCGGCCACCGACGACGAGGTGGTCGGTGCCTTACGGCGTTTGATGAGCGGTGAGGGGATCATCGGTGCCCTCGAGAGTGCACACGCCGTCGCCGGGGCCTTGCGCGAGGCGGCGTTGACGCCGGCAGGCAGCCTCATTCTCATCAATCTGTCGGGTCGCGGCGACAAGGACATCTTCACCATCGGCGATGCACTCGACGATGAGCGCTGGAACCGGTTCTTGAAGGATAAGGCGGCGCAGCTTTGAGCGGCTTGCAGGATTACGTGACGCAGCGGCTTGCAGGGGAGAGGCAGATCCTGCTGATGACCCATCTCATCGTCGGCTACCCATCCCTCGATGCGAACCGGGCCATGCTCAGCATCATGGCCGCCAATGACGTGGATCTGATCGAGCTGCAGATGCCCTTTACCGAGCCTGTCGCCGATGGGCCCACCTTCGTGCGCGCCAATCAGGAGTCGCTGGCGACGGGGTTGAAGGCGGATGATTACTTCGACTTCCTCGCCGAGGCTGGCGGCGTGTGCGCCTTTCCCCGCCTGTTCATGGGCTACTACAACACCGCCTTCCGAATCGGACACAAGCGGTTCTGTGAGCGCCTCGCCGAAGCTGGCGCCGTCGGCTACATCCTTCCTGACCTGCCCTTGGAGGAGTACGGAGACCTGGCTGGCGAAAGCGAGACCCGCCAACTTGAGTCAATCCTGCTGATGACACCGACGAATACGACACAACGGCTGCAGCAACTTGGGGATCGTGCCCGTGGGTTCGTATACGCCGTCGCCCGCAAGGGAGTCACCGGCCAGGCGACCCGGTTCGAGGCCGATCTGTACGGGTTTCTCGATCGCTGCCGCGCGGCAACCGATCTGCCTCTGGCCCTCGGTTTCGGGTTGCGCACCGGCGAAGACCTGGCAGTCCTGCAGGGTCGTGTCGAGATCGGTATCGTCGGCTCGGCGCTGCTCAACGCCTGGGAAGAGGGCGGGGAGGCAGCCTACGGCGCTCTCGTCGAAGAACTGGCCGCCGCGTGCAACTGAGGTCCCTCACACCTTCTGCGCCAGCACCCCCTCTAGATATTCGCGATAATCGCAGGCCGGATAGGTGTCGATGAGAGCCTCGAAGCCGACGCGATCGACGAAGTTCTTGTCGAAGGCGATCTCTTCGAGGCAGGCGATTTTCAGTCCCTGACGTATCTCGATGGCCTCGATAAAGCTGCTTGCCTCCTGCAGGCTGCCCGGAGTGCCTGTGTCGAGCCAGGCGATGCCGCGCCCGAGTTGCTCGACGTGCAGGTCACCGCGTTTCAGGTAGGTACGGTTTACGTCGGTGATTTCCAGTTCCCCGCGGCCCGAAGGTTGCAGGTTTCTTGTTACTTCAACGACATCGCCGCCGTAGATGTATAGTCCGGGAACAGCGTAGTTAGACTTCGGCTGACTGGGTTTTTCCTCGATACCGAGGACATTGCCGTCGGTGTCAAACTCGATGACGCCGAATTCCTCAGGGTTGGAGACGTAGTGTCCGAAGATGAGACCGCCCCCCGAAAACTCGCGGGCGGCGCGCACGAATCCGGTGTCGCTCTGGAAGTAATCTCCGTAGAACACGTTGTCACCGAGCACGAGAGTGACGTTGTCACCAGCGAGGAAATCCTCTGCCAGTAGAAATGCCTGGGCGATGCCACCTCGAGGGTCGGCCTGCTCGATGTAAGTGAATGTCACCCCCAAGGATTTTCCGTCGCCGAGGAAGTCGCGAATGATGGGCAGGTCTCGCGGCGTCGAGATGATGCAGATCTCGCGGATCCCGCCCTGCATGAGAATGGATAGGGGGTAACAGATCATCGGCTTGTCATAAACAGGCAGAAGCTGCTTACACACCACGCGTGTGAGCGGTACCAGACGTGTGCCGAGTCCACCGGCCAACACGATTCCCTTCATCTTTTTTGTCTCTCTCTGACTCGATTAGTCCATCCAGAGACCGCCGTTGACGTCGACGATCTCTCCGGTGATGTGGCGCGCCTCGTCTGAGGCGAGGAACAGTGCGGCATTGGCGACATCCTCGGCGCGGCCCTGCTCACCGAGGGGAATCTGCTTGGCCAGATCGTCGTGACCGGCCGACGCCATGCCGCGCACCATGTCGGTGTCGATGACACCCGGGGCGAGCGCGTTGACGCGTACGCCGAAAGGGGCCATCACCTTCGCTAGGTGTACGGTGAGGGCACTGACACCGGCTTTGGCGGCGCCGTACGGAGGTGCCGCGGCGACGCCGCCGGTCTTGGCTGCCAGTGACGACAGGTTGACGATGGCGCCAGCGCGCCGGTCACGCATGTGGGGCAAGACCGACTGGGCACAGAAGAACACGCCCTTCAGGTTGATGTCGACCATGAGATCCCACTCTTGCTCGGTGCAGTTGAAGGCGGTTGTATGACGTACGAAGCCGGCATTATTGACCAGGATATCGAGATGGCCCAGGTCACCGATGAGCGCCTCGATCCGGGTGCGACTGCTGGCGACGTCTGCGACGTCGATGCGCGCTGAGAGGTGCTCGGCGCCCGAGGCGTCGAGGGTCCTGGCAGCGGCGCTTACGGCGTCTTCGTCGATGTCGGTCAGCGCCAGGCGCGCGCCCTCCGCGGCGAAGCGCTGGCTGATGGCGTAGCCGATGCCGCGGGCG
>JAYZCA010000284.1:0-3516 GCA_036339235.1 Candidatus Latescibacterota bacterium
TGTCCGGTGATCATCTCACAGTCCTGACGTTGACATCGATCAAGTCAGCCGGGTAAGTTCGATCCTCTTGCGACCGACTCTCTGCCGAGGACTCGTACCGATGGCCGCCACCCCCGCGTTTCTGCCCCACATCGCCAGCATGACGGGCTACCTGCCCGGGGAGCAGCCGCGCGACAGCAACACGATAAAGCTCAACACGAACGAAAACCCTTATCCGGCATCACCGCTGGTGATGGCCCGGCTGCGGGCGGCCGTCGGCAACGGCTTGCGCCGCTACCCCGATGCCGGTGCCTCCGGCATACGCCAGCGCCTGTCGGCATTGTTCGACCTGCCCGCCGAACAGTTCGTCGTCGGCAACGGCTCGGACGAACTGCTCAACGTGGCCGTGCGCTGCTTCGCCGGCGCCGGGGACGCAGTGGCTTATGCCACGCCGAGTTACCCCTACTACGCCAAGCTCATCGACCTGCAGGCCGCGCGTGCCGTCAAGGTCGAGTTCGACGCCGACTACAGTCTGCCGGTGGGACTGGCGACTACCGACGGTGTGATGACCATCGTACCGAACCCAAATTCACCTTCTGGCACAGCCGTGTCCAGCGCTGCTCTCGACGACCTGGCCGCGCGTCTGCGCGGCATCCTCGTCGTCGACGAAGCCTATGTCGACTTCTCCAACGAGGGGGCTCTCGACCTCGTTCGCCGACACGACAACGTCATCGTCATGCGCACCTTGTCGAAGTCCTTTTCGCTGGCTGGCGTGCGCATCGGCTTCGGCGTCGGCGCCCCGGGGGTGATCGCCGGCCTCTGGAAGGTGAAGGAGCACTACAACGTCAACAGCCTGAGCCAGGTCGCCGCCGAAGCTGCGCTCGACGACATCGACTGGATGCGGTCCAACGCCACGCTTGTCATCGCCACGCGCCAGCGCCTGACCGCGTCGCTGCGCGAGCTGGGCTTCCATGTCTGGGACTCGGCGGCCAACTTCGTCCTCGCCCGTACCGCCACCGGCGTCGACGCCGCCAGGCTCTACGCCTCCCTGCGAGATCGCGGCGTCCTCGTCCGCTACTTCTCGGACAGCCCAAGACTCAGCGACTGCCTGCGGATCTCCATCGGCACCGAAGCCGAGATAGACCGACTGCTGGACGAGCTGAAGGTGCTGTTGTAAGAAGAAGTTGGACGGAGGATTTAACCGTGGAGCACGTCAATCGCTGAGCCGATCAACGCGAGATAAAGAGAACCAGATCATCCGCAGCCATGCCGAACTGGCGGCATTGGATGACCGCTCAACCGTGGATCGTCGTCAATGCCGCCCAGCGTCACGCATCCGCTTCAACACGTTCACCTCAGCCACTCCAAGTCCCACCTGACGGGCGATGTCGTTGGGCGGTACTCCTTGTTCGAGGAGATCTCGTGCCCGCCGATAGGCCTCACGACTGCGGTCGGTGAGTTCCTCCCACTGGCGGTCGGCTCGCGCGGCAGGCGTATCTACCCGTCGGCGAGCTCCGGCGCCTCTGGCTGCGGAACGGGAGGCCGTTGAATCTGGCACGGTCGCGCTCCGCGGTGCCTGCACCTGTCGGTCAGTGACAGCCGGCACCGCTGGCGTCTCCACCCGTGCGGGTCGTGGTGCCGCAGGTTCGGCGCGCGGGCCGGGCCGGGCGATGGCCTCGACGGAGGGGGACGGTCGTTCCAGCGCTCGGCAGGCGCTGGTCAAACGCTCGCAGATCCGGGCCAGGGCCTGCTGCTGCCCCTCGAGGGCCTCGAGACGGCGATCCATGGCTCGCTGTTGCTCTTGCAGCCAGGAGCGAAACCAGATGGCCAGTCCCCCAGCCAGACAGAGAAACAGGGCGTCGACGAAGATCACCTGCAGGGTCGAGTCGATGGTCGGGCTCATGGCTCACTTGGGTCAGGATGGACGGTGGCAGAATCGGGTATCGGCAAGCGGATAATGAAAGTGGCGCCTTCGCCGGGAACGCTCTCCACCGTGATCATACCGCCGTGGTTTTCGACGATGCGGTAGCTTACGGCCAGACCGAGCCCGGTACCACCACATTCGGCGCGTGTCGTGAAAAAGGGCTCGAAGATCCGGTCCATATGTTTCGACGGGATGCCGGGGCCGTCATCCTGGAAGCGAATCTCCAGCCACTCGCCCTCGCGGCGGGCGTCGATGGCGAGGTGTCCGCCCGCTACACCCATGGCATTCTCGGCGTTGAGGAGCAGGTTGATGAGCACCTGTTCCAGTTCGCCCACGCTGCCGAACAGGTCCGGCAGGTCATCCTCCACATGCACATCGACGACAATCTGATGCTTGTCGAGCTGGTGCCCCGTCAGGGCACATGCCTGCTGGATCGCGTCTGTGACGCTGAAGGTCTGCCCTTCCGCCTCCATCGTGTTGTGTCTGGCGAAGCCAAGCAAAGCGCGGATGATGCGCGATATTCGCTTGACGTTGTTCTCGATCAGAGTCAGACCGTCCATCAGCTTCGGGTTTTCGTCGGGGGCGCGTTTCTGCAGCGACACCATCAGCTGCACTCGGCTCAGGATGATCTGCAGAGGGTTGTTGACCTCGTGGGCGACACCCCCGGCGAGCTCTCCGATGGCGGCCTGTTTGGCCGACAGCAACAACAGCCGCTGCTGCTGCTTGAGACGCTCGTGAGCCGCCTCGACATCGGTGTAGAGTCTCGAATTCTCCATCGCTGCCGCCGCCTGGTTGGCCAATACTCCGAGTATGTCGAGCTCGCTTTGCGTGTAGTCATCCTTGGACTTGGTGCAATGCAAAGCGTACAGGCCAGTCTGCTTGCCGCGCACGCGTAGTGGCACAAAGACAAAAGTGTGACCGGCGGAACTCTCCGGGTCGTCGATGACGATGGGGCGGCCTTCTCGCAGGACCCAATCGACGATACCGTCCTCCCACTGCGTGCGCACCCGGTCCTGCAGCAACTCGCCATCTCCGCGCAGGGAAATCGCCTCCAACCGAGCCCCGTCCTCGACGAGAGCGAAGACGCCAGCGCCCTCGAAGGGGACAACCCTGCCGGACAGGCTCATCAGTTGATCGAGAATGTCTTTGACGTCGAAGCTGGTGCTGATCGCGTCGGACAATTCGTGCAGATTCAGCAACTCATCCATCGACGCCCATAGCTGGGCGTACTCACGTTGGCCGTTGGTGAGACGCTCCTGAAGCTGACGGTTCGTTTCTTCCAGGGCACCGACGCAGACCTGCAGCTCCTTCTCGGACTCCGTCAGCGAATCGAGGTGCAGCCTGAGCTCCCAGGCGGATTCGGCGTCGAGAGCCGACACTCTCTGCAGCAATGCACGTACGCGCTCGGCGTCTCCATGAGTGCTGGCCGCGTCCGCTGGCCTGGGTTCCGGTGTGGTGGCCACGCCTGGCTCAGGGACCGCTGGCAGCAGTCGTCAACGACGGCGTGTCTTCATCTTCGGTGGGTCCGTCGTCGTCGCCGCCTCGGGCGATGTTGGAGAAGGCCCCGGCCTTTTCCATCTCTGTATTCAGCCCGTCACCGTAGCCGAATATGC
>JAYZCA010000285.1:0-13169 GCA_036339235.1 Candidatus Latescibacterota bacterium
CCCAGGCTGAGTCCGGAGCACGCGAGTTGATGACAGCCTCCGATTCCTCCAGCCGCACCGTGCCTCCCACCAGTTCTTCCACAAGACCGACGAGACGCGGGTGCGTCAGGTAGTCATAGATCGCCGGATGTGCCTCGAGGATGTGGGCCAAGTGGCTGTGATGCGGATGGTGCGCGCTGAATCGACATCCGCGTACGAAGGCGCCCTCGCCGGCCGCTTCGAGATCAGCCTGCAACTGCTGCATCGCCTCGAGCAGCGTGCCCACCTCGTCGGTACTCAGCGTGTTCTCGACGACGACGTAACCGAACACATCGAGGTGGTACCGCTGAGCCGGCGTCAACGCCGGGAAGGGTCGGATGAAATCGGAGGTCTCGTCGGTCATGCCTGGCCTGTTTGGCTTACCCTTTCTTGACGAACTGGATCCACAACGGGGTCTCGCCGACGTCGTAGGTATCCATCTTCGCCAGCACCCCTTCGTCGCCGATGCGATAGGACACGAGGCGCCCCGTGT
The DNA here is from genome assembly GCA_036339235.1 of Candidatus Latescibacterota bacterium. Taxonomy (GTDB): domain Bacteria; phylum Latescibacterota; class UBA2968; order UBA8231; family UBA8231; genus UBA8231. The sequence continues at coordinate 512 of JAYZCA010000285.1, forward strand.
TCTGGCCCACGGAGTAGACGAACCTTCCCGTGGGATCGATGTCGAAGAAGCGCGGCACCGCCTCGGTCTCGTACCGCCCCACTTCCTCGAGTGTGCCGTTGTCGGTCACGAGGAAATGCGCCAGTGTGTTGTGGCCGCGGTTCGAGGCGTACAGGTGCTTGCCGTCCTGGGTGATCCTGATCTCTGCCGTCGACATTCCCTCCATGTCCGTGCCCGTCGGCAGTGTGGAGATCACCTGGAAGGAAGCCAGCGTGCCTTTCTCCGGATCAAAGTTGTGCGCCGACACCGTGCAACCGTTCTCGTTCACCGAGTAGAGCAGGTCCTTGCTCGGGTGGAAGACGAAATGACGCGGACCCTCGGGCGTCTCCGGCTGTATCAGTGGCGGATCGTTCGCCGTCAGTTGACCGGTTGCTGCGTCAAAGCGGAACTGGTAGATGGCATTCGCCGGATTCGTGTGCGGCACGAAAGCGAAGCGGTTGGTGCGGTCCGTCTGGATGCTGTGGGCGTGCCCGTCGGTCTCGATCCATTGCAGCTTCTCTGCCGACAGAGCGCCTTCACTATCGATCCCGTGCACCGAGACTGCGCCATCGCCGTAGTAGGTGGCCAGCAGGTAGCTGTCCGTATCGTCACAGTAGATGTAGGTTGCGCTGCCCGCCGCTACCCCGCCAATCCGCTCGAGGCCGCCGCTGGTCCTGTCGATCGCATAGCTGACAAACTCCTGTTGCGAACGCATGCAGGCGAACAGCCAGCGCTGCTTCGAGTCGGTTGCCAGCGCCCCCGGGGCACCGTCCATATCGATGTTGGGCTGTGCCGTCAGCGCGCCGGACTCCTCGTCCATCAGGAAGTGGGACAGGAACGTGCTGCCCGAATTCGATACGTACATGTGGTAGGACATCGATGTTGTCTCCTGGCCGATTGGTCGATTGGCGGGTCCGCTGCAGGGTCGCTCGGAACTGGGAGGGAAACTTCCCACGATTCACGCTCCAGGTCAACGCGGCGAATTCCGGTTCGGTGGCGCCGGGTCCCCGGCAGCCCTACCGTTTCTACATGCGCATCGGCATCCCCAGAGACTTTCTCCGATATCTCTCCCTTCGAGGCGATTCGATCACCGGAGAAGACCAGGCCTCTCATCAGCCTCTGACGGCCCGCGGGCTGGTTGTAGGCACCTTCCTGTGTTTCTTCCTCGGTGTCGGCGCCAACTACTCGGACATCGTCATCAAGGGCAGTTACATGACCCTGGACTTCAGTACGCCTGGGGCCATCTTCATCTTCATTTTTGTCATCGGCATAGGCAACACCGTTTTCCGCGCGACGGCGCGGCGCTGGTGGATCTCGGCGCTGGCCACCGTCGCCATCGGCGGCGCCAGCGCCGCCGCCTTCAGTCCCTTCGACAAGATGCCCCTGTATGACCCCGGGGTTCTGTTCTGTGCCTTTGCCATCACCGCCATGGCGGCGAACACGATCCTGGCGGCGTCTGGACGAGACCTCGCTCTCAACCGTTCCGAGCTGATCGTCGTCTACATCATGCTCCTCGTCGTCGCCTCGGTGTCGACCATGGGCCTGTGTGAAGCGATCCTGCCCGCCATCAGTGGCTTCTTCTACTACGTCAACCCGGAAAACCAGTGGCAGACGGTGCTCTTTCCCCACCTCCCCGCCGAAGTGCTCGTCGATGACGGCAACGACAACACCGCCTTCTTCGAGGGTTCCGGCGCCGGCTACTCCGTGCCTTGGCAACTCTGGGCCCGCCCCATGGCACTGTGGGGAATCTTTCTGCTGGCACTGTATATGACGATGGTCTCCATCGTCGTCATCCTGCGGCGCCAGTGGATGGACCGCGAACGCCTGTCATACCCTTTGGTGCAGGCCGCCCAGGCCATGATCCGAGGCGAGACCTCGGATGGTTTGGTGAATCACTTCTTCCGCAGCCGGGTGATGTGGGCAGGCGCCTCCTTGCCGATCCTGGTTGGCCTCTTCATCGGCCTCAATAAATACGTCGGCACCTTCCCGATCATTCCCACGGCCTGGACCATCCCCATCCCCTACGGTCAGTCCCTGAACATGACCTTCAGTTTCGCCGTCGTGGGCTTCTCCTACCTGATCGGTCCCGACATCGCCGCCGGCATCTGGGGATTCGCCCTGCTGTCGAAAGTGGAGAAGATGTTCTTCGTCGCCCACGGTGTGACGAAACAGCAGGACATGTGGGGCGTGCGTGTGACGGAGCTGATGAACTACCAGGGGCTGGGCGCCCTGCTCGTCTTCGTCGCCATCGGGCTGTGGGTGGCGCGTGAACATCTGGCGCAGGTAGGCCGCAGGTTCCTCGGGCTCGACTCCGAGCTGACGGACGACGACGAAATCATGTCCTATCGGGCTGCCGTGCTCGGCGTCCTGCTCGGCTCGGCCACGATGGTCGGCTGGCTCGCCTGGCTCGGTACACCCTTGTGGGCGAGCCTGCTTTTCGTCGTTCTGGTTATGGGCATCTTCACCGGCCTTACGCGTGTCGTCGCCGAATCCGGCGTCGCTGCCATCATCACGCCGATGAACGCGCCGGACTTCATGATGTTCGGCCTCGGCTCGAACCTCGTGGGACTGCAGGGCATCGCCAACTTCTCTCTCGGCTACATCTTCCTCGCCGATCTCCGAGTTTTCTTCATGGGTGTCGTCGCCACGGGCCTGAAGCTGATCGAAGGCATGAGCAGGCAAAGCCGGCGCACGGTGTTTCGCGCCATCCTCATCGCCCTGTTTGTCGGCGTCGCCGGCTCTCTGTTCACCGTTCTTGAATTGAGCTACCGCGACGGTGGCATCAATTCCAGCGCCTGGTTCTTCAAAAACCTGCCCATGCGGATCGGCAACGTCGCCACGGGCGCCATGGAGCCGGTCGGGGTCTACTGGCCCGGGATGGGGTTCCTGGGGATGGGTGGCGCCGGAATGCTGCTCCTCACCTGGGTGCGACAGCGGCTGCTCTGGTGGCCCCTGCACCCTCTCGGTTTCCCCATCATGACCAGCTGGGTGGTGGACTGGATGTGGTTCAGTGTATTCTTCGCCTGGATGGTCAAGGTGACCATCCTCAAGTACGGCGGCGCCGCGTTGTTCACACGCAGCCGTGACTTCTTCCTCGGCATGCTCGTCGGCCGCATGCTCATCAGCGGTGGCTGGCTTGTAGTCGACTATCTAACAGGTACTGTGAGCAACCCGATTTTCTGGATCTGAAGGAAGGCTCGGAGTCGCCATGAATCCATCTGGGCACGCAGCGGTTGCTCACCACCGACGAAGACCTCGAATTTCTCGCCCGCCAGCCCTCACCAGGAGTCGACCCATGCCATCCCTCTCCAGGAGTCGACCCATGCCATCCCTCTTTCTTCACCGCTGCCTCGCCGTCGCTCTGCTGGCTCTCATCTCCGCTCAGGTCCTGGCTCAGAGCGCTGCTGCCCCGGGTACGTTCACGCTCACGCCCCGCATCGGCGTGGACCTGCAGCCGGTAGCGGTCCACATTCCTGCTCGGTTTGACCATCTTCCGGACACGCTCAGTGTCAATCTGCCTCCGGGATTCAGCGCCAGTGTCTTCGCCGCCTTCGAGGAATTCGACCGGCCGCGATTTATGGCTTTCGACGACGCCGGCGTGTTGCATGTCGCCAACATGAATGCCGATCAGATCATCGCCCTACCCGACCACGACGGGGACGGTGCCGCCGATGAGGCAATCGTCGTCGCCTCCGGCTTCGAACGCCCCCACAGTCTCGGCTTCTACGACGGCGACCTCTACGTCGGCGACCGCGGCCAGATCGTCCGCTTCATGGATGGGGACGGGGACGGCATCTACGAAGAACGTGAAGTCTTTGCCGACGACATTCCGAGCAGCGGCGGCCATTCCACCCGCACCCTCGTCATCGACGAGAAAGGCGGCAAGATGTACCTCGGTGTGGGCTGGCCGTGCGACCTGTGCCGGCGAGATGACGGCGCCGAGCGGGGGGCGGTGCTGCAGTTCAACCTGGATGGCTCGGGGCGGCGTGTTTATGCCAACGGCATGCGCAATCCCATCGGGCTGGCCATTCATCCGGCATCGGGTGAGTTGTGGGGTACGAACAACGGCCACGACCTCGAAGGTGTCGACGGGCCGCCAGAGTGGATCGACGTCATCCGCGACGGCAGCTTTCACGGCATGCCTTTCGCCTACGGCTATCAGGTGTGGGCCGACTTTTCTATCCCCGCCTATCGCGATGAGATCCTCCCCCTCACGGCTGCCGACTCCGCTCTCGTCGCCACCATGGAGCCGCCTGTTGCTTTGCTGCCGCCGCACTTGGCACCCATGGGAATCCACTTCTACAACCACGATCGATTTCCTGCGCGTTTTCGCCACGCCGCTTTCGTCGCCCTGCACGCCGGCCACGCCAAGCTGGCCCCCATCGAAGGCTACTCCGTCATCACGCTCTTCAGCGACCTGGACGGGTCGAATGCCAGAGTCGCCGACTTCATGACCGGTTTCCAGACCGGGACCGAGATGGCGGACGTATGGGGGTTTCCCGTGGGCATCGCGGGTGATGCCGACGGCCGGTTGTACGTCAGCAGTGATCTGGGAAACCCCTTGATCCTTTGCGTCGAGCACGGTCCCGTCGTCGCCAGCTGGCGTACTGATCTGCCGGACACGCTGCGTCCGGGGGCCACCCTCGCCGCCCTCGGGACCGTGCGCGTCGAACGTCTCGATCCGGATGCCGGTGCCGTCACGGCAAGTGCCGATTTCAGCGCCCTTGGCGGGCCCGGGGATCTCCAGTTGCTCGACAAGGGGGAGGGCCGTTTTGAACTGGGACTCCACATGTCCGCTCCGACGGGTGTTCCGCCGGGACTAAAGACCGTGTCTGTCACCGTACGTCAGGCGGCCGTCCCCCGACCCCATGTGGTACGTCTGACCAGGCAGATCGCTCTGCTGCCGAGGGGCCGTGAGGATCTGGTGGTATTCGACGAGGAGTTGGCCGCCGGCTGGCGGGTTCAGCACCATACCTGGGTCGAGAAACGGCGCGTCGACCTCGAGGAGGATGGTCTCGTACACTCCGGTGCCCTCGCCGCGAGATTCAGCGTTGTCAGAAGCAATTGGGACTGGGTGGTACGCTTCCGCCCGGAGATTCCTGTCGATCCCCTTGGGTTCGAGCGGCTGCGTTTCGCCTTCCACGCCGGTCTGCTGGACCGGGATCCGACGGACGACTTCAATGTCTATGTCGCCGACGGGCTCCTCGACCTCGTCGAAGAAGGCTACGTCGATATCACCTCGAAAGAGTGGCAGGTCGTCGAAGTCCCTTTGAGCCGCTTCGGCCCTGCATCACCGATCAAGGAGATCACTTTCGGCGGAGATTTCTCCAAGCCCTTCTACCTCGATGACATACGTCTCGCGGCGGCAGCACAGATCACGTCTGTCACCGACGGCGGCACGAATCCCGTAGCCTTCGAATTGGGCGCCAACTACCCCAACCCCTTCAACAGCGGTACTGTGATCCCCTTCGACCTCGCCTTCGATGACGACGTGCGGCTGTCTGTCTACAACCTCGCCGGACAGCGGGTCAGGCGGCTCGTGAACGCACCGTTGACGGCCGGCCACCACCGGCTGCGGTGGTCCGGACACGACGACGATGGACGGACGTTGGCCAGCGGCGTCTACTTTTACCGACTGCAGTCGGGCGCGCGTCGGGAAACGCGCAAGCTGATTCTGGTGCAGTAAGCGCGTCTGCCGGTTGACGCTCTGCTCAGCAGAATATTGTTTGTCGATCTCCGCCCATGAACGACAATCCTATCCTCACGCGGAGCAGCGGAACAGTCCTTCCCGTTCTATTCCTGTGCCTGGCCTCGCTCCTGACCGTCTCGTTCTGCGGCTGTGGCCCCGCAGACCGATCCGGCGACTCCGGCGACGTCGAGATCGAATTCTGGACGATCGCCCTCGGCGACGCCTTCGCCGACTACATCAACGATATGATCGAACGTTACGAAGCCGAGCATCCGGGGGTCCGGGTCAAGTGGGTGGACGTGAGCGGCGGCGAGGTGGCTGAGAAGTTCATCGCCTCCCTCGTTGCCGGCGATCCACCGGATGTGGCCAACATCTACGATCTGCCCCGCTTTCTCGAACACGATGTGCTCAGCAACCTGGACGAACTCGTCTCCCCGGAGGCGAAGGACAAGCGCATCGCCGCCTTCTGGCACGGCATCGGCTGGTATCAGGGGGCCAACTACGCCTTGCCCTGGTACTCCGGGGTCAACATGCTGTGGTACAACAAGGAGATCTTCGCCAAGGCCGGGCTCGACCCGGAACGGCCGCCACGCACGATGCAGGAGATGTTCGAGTTCGGCCGTATCATCCGCGAACGCACCGGAAAGTTCGGCGTCTCCTGGCGATTGCATCCATCGCTGGTGGCGCCGCCGTGGGTGATCCTGCGCATGGAGAATGTCTGGCCCCTGTTTGACGACAGCTATCAGCACACGACGATCAACAACCCCGAGGCCCTCGCCGTGTTCCAGTCCTGGGTCGACGCCTATCAGGACGGCGTCCTGCCTCCCGAAGCTCTCGCTGCCGCGCACCGCGACGAGATCAACTGGTTCATCGAAGGCCGCACCGCCATGCTGCCCTTTTCCGGCGGCTGGATCACCCGCTACTTCGACCCCTCCTTCGAGGACAAGGCGGGCATGGCCCCGTTGCCACGCGGCGCTCTGGGTAAGGTGCCGGCCAGCAGCCAGGTCCTCGTGATACCGAAAGACTCTCCCCACGTGGAGCAGGCCGTCGATTTCGGGTTGTTCGTCACCAACGACGAGAACCAGCTCGAGTTCTGTTCCTACGTCGCCATCCTGCCATCGACGAAGAAGGCCGCCGCCGACTCCTTCTTCCAACAGCCGCCGCGGAACCTGTCGGACCGCGCCAACCAGATTTCCTCCCGCGACCTGCCGAATGCCTTCGTCGCCGCTCCTCCCGACGTGCAGGGTTGGAGCCGGATGGAGGACATCCTGTACGAAGAGTTCGCCAAGGCTCTGGCCGGTGAACAGAGCGCCCAGGCCGCTCTGGATCGTATCGAAGACAAATGGAATCACCGACTTCGCTTTCAGTAAAGCCGCGGCGACGGTGGACGTGGACGCCTTATCTGTTCATGGCCCCCGGTCTGTTGATGCTGTCCACGTTTTTTGCCTACCCACTTCTCGATACGTTCTGGCTGAGCCTGCACACATATGACATCTTCACCCCACCGGAGTTCGCCGGCCTCGACAACTTCCGCCGGGCCTTCGGCGACGAATTGTTCTGGCGCGTCACCGCCAACACGCTGCTGTACGCCGCCATCGTCGTGCCGGCTCTCGTCGTCATCTCCTTCTTCCTGTCCCTGCTAGTCAACAACCTCGTGCCCGGGATCCGCATCTTCCGCACCGCGTACTACATCCCCGTCGTCACCTCGATCGTCGTGGCCGGCATCATCTGGAAATGGCTCTACAACTCCGATGGACTGCTCAATGCCTTTCTGCAAGGATTCGGGATTGCCGGGCCGTCCTGGCTGGCCGACACGCGAGGGGTGCCGCAGGCGCTGTTCGATTTTCTCGGTATCGGTATCTCCTCGCCGTGGTTGTCCGAGCCGGCGATTGCCCTGTTCTCGGTGGCCATGGTCACCATCTGGAAGGCCTCGCCCTACTACATGATCATCTACCTGGCCGGTCTGCAGGGTATCCCGCCGCAGCTGGAGGAGGCGGCGCGGGTCGACGGCGCCGGCTGGTGGCAGATCGTGCGCAACGTCACGATCCCGTCGATCAAACCCTATACTCTGGTGGTCTCCATCATCGCCACGATCGGTGCCCTGCGCACCTTCGGCGAGGTCTACGTCATGACGGGAGGTGGTCCGTTTCACCGGACGAACTTGCTCAGTTATTACATCTACACCCTGGGCTTCAAGTATCTCGAAGTCGGTTACGCCGCTGCCGTGTCCCTGCTGCTGCTGGTTGTCATTCTGGTGTTTGCCATCCTCAACTTCCGCCTCTCGGGTGGCGACACGACGGACTGATGCCGAATCCGGTCACAAACCTGTGGACCCTGGGCGTATATACGGCCCTCCTCGGCGTTGGCGGCCTCCTGCTGGCGCCGTTCGCCTGGCTCCTGTCGACTGCCCTCAAGCACGAGTCCGCCGACCTGTTCGCCTACCCGCCGCAGTGGATTCCGGATCCAGTAGTGTTCGGCAACTTTGCCAAAGCGTGGGGCATCCTGCCCTTCCCCCTGTACATCTTCAACACCTTCTTCATCGCCATCACCACGGTGTTCCTCACCCTCTTCCTCTGCTCCCTGACCGGATATGCCCTGGCGCGTATGCGGTTTCCAGGACGCAAGTTCGTGTTATACGCGGTCCTGGCGACGACGATGGTACCCTTCCAGGTTCTGCTGATCCCGCTGTTTATCGTCACCCTGCGCCTTGGGCTCGTCGACTCCTACGCGGGAGTCATCCTCCCGGTGGCGGTCAACGCCATCGGCATCTTCCTGATGCGACAGGCCTTCAGCACGGTGCCTCGCGACCTCGAGGATGCCGCCCGCATCGATGGCTGCGGCGACTTCACGATCTACGCCCGCATCATGCTGCCGCTAGTGAAACCGGCACTGGCCACCCTCGCCGCCTTCACCTTCGTCGCCCAGTGGAACGACTTCCTCTGGCCCCTGGTTGTCCTCAAGAGTCGCGAGTACTACACGCTGCAGCTCGGGCTCGCGAGTCTGCAGGGTGTGTTCGGCGTCAACTGGCGCTACATCAGCGCCGCCTCCATCATCGCCCTGGCGCCGACGATCGTCTTCTTCCTGCTGACACAGCGATTCTTCACCCGCGGCCTGGCGGCAGGTGCCGTCAAGGAGTAACCGAACCAGTGCACTGTCTGACTCGCGTCACCTTCTTCATGTTATCCCCCACCCTCGCGATGGCGACTCCACTCGACGTGCCCGTTGTCGACGTACCGCGCGTGCCGGTCGCCGTGTCGGCGCCGGCCATCGACGGGGTTCTCGGCGACTCGGCCTGGGCTGCGGCCGCCATCGTCGATTCCTTCGCCTTCCCCTGGTGGGAGGCGGGCGAGAAGCAGCCGACGGTGGCCCGACTGACGTGGGACGAGGAAGCGCTCTACGTCGCCTTCGAGGCCGAGGACCGAAACGTGTCCGCAGTGCAGTCCCAACGCGACGATCCCGTGTCGCGCGACGACTGCGTCGAGGTCTTCTTCGCCCCGGACTCCGCCGATGTCAGCCTCTACTTCAACTTCGAGTTCAACGCCCTCGGCACGATTCTCGATCGGTCGCCGCGTCGTGGGCGCAGCGGCGCCTGGAATGCGGCGGGAGTGCAGGTGGCGATCACGGTGCGGGGCACGTTGAACGACAGCACCGACGTCGACCATGGCTGGATCGCCGAGATCGCCATCCCCTTTGCCGACATCGCACCCTACGCGCCGCACCTGCCGCCGGCATTGGGAGACGCCTGGCGATTGAACCTGTACCGGATCGACGACCGGAGCAACCGCCAGTACAGTCTGTGGTCGGACACTCGTAGACCGAGACCTCAGTTCCACGCACCCGAGCGTTTCGGCGTCGTTCGTTTCGTCGGCCCCCCCGAGGCTCGAGGCGCCGACCACCGGGGCGGTCCCTGAAGCTGCTGGCCCACAGGCCAATGCGATGCTCGCAGACCGCGGTTGCGGTTGCCGCCACTCTCGCGTTCTCCTGTGGTTCTACCCAGCGCCCGGAGGATGTGTCGACGGCGACCACGGTGCGTTTCACCGAGATCGGCATCGACGCAGGTCTCGGCGATGTGCTGAATCACTCTGGCAGCCCCGAACAGCGCTTCATCGTCGAAACGTTGTCCGCAGGCGCCTCCTGGCTGGATGCTGACGTCGATGGCTGGCTCGACCTGTTCCTCACCGACGGCTCACACCTGGAGACATCGCCAGAGGGCGCTGGCAATCGCCTGTTGCTCAATGAGGCACACGTCGACGGCGGGCGGTGGTTTCGCGATATCACCAATGCGGCAGGCGTGGGCCATTCCGGCTGGGCCATGGGCTCCGCCGTCGGCGACGTCGACGCCGACGGCGACCCGGATCTTTATGTCACTTACTGGGGTGAGGACCGCTTCTACCGCAACGATGGCGGGACTGCCAGACCGTTGTTCGTTCACCTGGGTGACTCGGGTCTGGCCAATGACGGTTGGGGAACGAGTGCGACCTTCGCAGATTTCGACAACGACGGCCGCCTCGATCTCTACGTAGCCAACTACCTGCGCTTTGACAGCCAGGATCCACCCGCTGGCGGCAATTGGTGTTCCTACAAGGGCCTCGACGCTTTCTGCGGTCCGGAGGGTATCCCAGGAGAGTCGGACCGCGTGTTCCGCAACACCGGCGACGGACGGTTCGTCGATCGCTCCGCCGACACCGGCATCGACGCCTGGGCATGGCCGGGCCTCGGAGTCGTCGCCGGCGACTTCGACGACGATGGTGACAGCGACATTTACGTAGCCAACGATTCCGAGCCGAACCTCCTGTTCCGCAACGAGGGAAACTGGCAGTTCACCGAAATCGGCACCCGCGCCGGCGTCGCCTACTCAGAGACCGGATTGGCCCAGGCGGGCATGGGCGTCGACGCCGGCGATTGGGACAACGACGGCGATCTCGATCTCTACGTGTCCAACTTCTCCGATGACGTGAACACGCTCTACGCCAACGATGGCTCGGCCTGGTTCACCGATGCCACCAACAGCGCCGACCTCGGTGGTGTCGTACGCCCTTTTCTCGGATGGGCCACTGCATTCCTCGACTACGATCTCGACGGCTGGCTCGATCTGTTCGTCGCCAATGGTCACGTCTACCCGCAACTCCGCAGTTACGCCGCCGGACTCGCCTACGACCAGCGCAATCTCCTCTATCACAACAACGCCGGGCGCTTCACCGAGGTCGGCCAGGCGACAGGACTGACTGCCGCCGTCGCCAGTCGCGGCGCCGCAGTCGGCGATTACGACAATGACGGCGACCCCGACATCATCGTGGCCAACCTCAACGGCAGGCCCCACCTCTACCGCAACGACGGCGGCAACTCGAGCACGTGGGTTGGACTTTCACTGAGCGGTACGACGGGCAACCGCGATGCCATCGGCACCCGTGTCTGGCTGCACGCCCAGGAATCTGTGCAGATGCGCGAGGTCCGGCGCGGCCGGGGGTTCCAGGGACAGTTCGACCGGCGCCTGCAGTTTGGCCTGGGCAAGGCAGAGCGCGTCGACAGCGTCGTCGTCCGCTGGTCGACGGGCACACGGCAGGTCCTGCATGACGTGGCGCTACGGCGATACACATCCGTTGAAGAAGGTGGACCGGCGACGACGTTACCTCCGTACGGAGGCCCGTCACCGCAGCCTGCACCGGTGGCACAGGCTGCGGACGTTGCCGCTCCCGGGATGGTGCCCGCCGTCGATTCGACGTGGGACGCGGGTCGGTGCCGCTCTGAGGCGGGGCGCCTTTTCGGCCAGAGCCGCTACGCCGAAGCGGTGGCCCTGCTGGAACGCTCCATCGAGTTGGAGCCATCGTCGGTACGGGCTCACGTGAATCTGGCCCTGGTGCATCATGCCGGCTTCGGCGAAACCCAGAGTGCCGCCAGGGTCGTGCGGCAGGCGCTTGCAATCGATTCCAAGCGCCCCGAAGCCTGGCACTTGCTGGGGAAGATCCGGTTGAGCGCCAATCAGCCGCAGCAGGCGGTGGAAGCCTTTGCTCAGGCGGCCAACCTGACTCCGCGCTCTGGCGAGTACTCCGGCTGGCTTGGGCTGGCCCAGGACCGTGCCGGTGACGCCGCCGCCGCTGTCACCGCATACCGTCGCGCCGCGGCGCTAGCTCCATGGGATCCACGGCCGCACCTCAATCTGGCACGGATTCACGAACGGCAGGGAGATCTGGCGTCGGCAGACCGCCGGTATGCCGCCTTTGACAGCCTCGCCCCTGCCCAGTCCCAGGTCGACCACTACCGTCGCAAGGCGAAGGAGTACACCGACAATGCCACCGCTCCCTACCTGCTGGGACGAGCGTACGAGGACCAGGGTCGTCTGGCGGCGGCCGAAGGCAGCTACCGCAAGGCCATCGGACTGGAGCCGTCGATGGCCGCAGCCCACCACAGCCTCGGCCGAGTGCTCCAGCGTCGCAACCAGCTGGACGGGGCCGTCACCGCCCTCGAGGAGGCGGTGCGCCTCAATCCGGAGCACGTCGAAGTCTACAACGATCTGGGACAGGCCTACCACTTCCAGCGCAGCTACGATCGCGCCATCGCCGTCTACCTGAGAGCCATCGAGCGTGATAGCGGCGTCGCCCTCGTACACGGCAACCTGGCGATGGCCTACGCCATGGCGGGCCAGCTGCAGGAATCCGCCGCAGCCTTCCGACGCAGCGTCGACCTGGACCCTGCAGCCGTCGATACCCGCGACGGACTCGCCCAGGTGCTGTTGGCCACTGGTGATCCGGGCGGCGCCGAGGAGCAGTGGCAGGCCGTGCTGCGAATGCACCCCGGTCACCCGGGAGCCCGGAGGGGACTAGCGGGGCTGAAGGGAGCCTCCCGGAGGTCGGACTAGTCGGTTACTTCGTCCGTCGCCAGCGGGATCTTCTCGATGCCCACCCGTTTTGCCACCTCGAACAGGTCGAGGACATGGCGGTGCTTTGTTTCCTT